>CATXJC010000029.1 GCA_958369755.1 uncultured Prevotella sp. | reverse complement strand
AGATACAGTCGCATAGCCGTGAATACATGCGCAAGCAGCTCACCTGGTTTAAGCGGGATACCACTATCCAATGGTATCATCCAGAACAGCAAGAAGAAATCATCCGATTTATTGATGAAGAGATATAGACATAATCGCCCGATAGCATATTCATTTTTGTTGTTAGAAATATAGTTGAGATTCCATAATATTACATGGAATTCTCCGGAATCAGATTTGAATTCTGGTGCTTTATAGCCCATGAACTTTTCAAAATGCTCGTGTTCTTTGATGATTTTCTTCATACCTTATAAAATCAGCGTCTTGTTTGATGCAGAATTCTAAATAATTGGAGGTAAAAATGAAATAAGCTTCATGTGCTATCGAAACAGGCTTCATGTGCGATTAAAATAGGCTTCATTCGCCATTGAAGCCTATTTCATTTAGAGCAGAAGTAATCTTCCCCTGCCAAAAAGGGTATTTCTGTCAATATTTATAACCAAATTTTGCATACTGGTAAACTTGGAATCTAGCAACGAGAATAGGGAGTTTTGGGCATCTCGAATTCTCTATTTTTTGTTTCTAATTAAGCGAATACCCTATAGTTGTACAACTATAGAATTCCTATTTTAGCGCTATTAACCAATAAATCCATAATCCATTGATTATTAACATATTACCATTTTCTTCCATATTTTCAATATTCACAAAGAAATAAGAATCGTTTGAAAATACGAGAATTTCAACAAGGGAAATGTATAAAAAATAAAACGACCCGCACATTTGAGCATCGTTGAGAGGCTTGGCGGGTACTGGTTCTGCAAAGGTACGAAGATTCTTCGAAACCTGCAATTTTTTGGGGAGAAATTTTAATTTCATCAGCCTCTGGGATGAGGAAGAGGAGCAGCGCAAGGAGATTCTGCATCTCTTCAGCACCTTCCACAGTCCATTCGTTGAGACTTTGGTATCATTGAAAGATGAAGAAGGAGAAGAATAAAAGTATTATATGAGTATTTTATAAGGGTTTTTAAGACCCTTATAAAATATCGAGTTATAAGATATCGAGAAGTTCCTCGAATCTTGAAATACGACGGAGCTTGGGATGTTCAAATTCCTCTGTCTTTTCATGCGCCCATGTGGTATGAAAAGGGATATGGACAGCCGAAGCTCCGATTTTTAATGCCGGAGCAATATCACTCTTGAAACTGTTACCCACCATCACCAGCTCGTCGGGAGTTACATCCAGTTCCCTGCAGAGACGATGATAAGCCTTGGGCGTCTTGTCGCTCACGATAGTCACCACATCAAAATACCGCTGCAGACCCGAACGCCACAACTTATTCTCCTGATCCATCAACTCACCCTTGGTAAAGACTGCCAGCTTATATTTCTTCATCTCACGGAAACAAGCCAAGGTTTTCTCTACCCCTTCCAAAGGCTTGGCATCAAGATGCAGGAGACTCTTACCCAAGTCCACAATTTGGACGATGACATTCGCCTCCACCTTACCATGACTCACCTTCACCGCATTCTCTACCAGGGATATGGTGAAAGCCTTGCAGCCATATCCCAAATCTGCCATATTTTTACTCTCTGTCTCGAAGAGAGCAGCAGAAATATCCTTTTCCTTTCCATATTCTGCTAGCAACTCGCAATACTCATGCTCCACATCCTCGAAATAGTTTTGTAATGCCCAGAGCGTATCATCGGCATCGAAGGCTATCGCCTTGATATTCTTCAGTTTTTCCATACTTTTCATTTCTTTTAGTTGCAAAGTTAATGTTTTTATCCGAAAAGGAAAACAATTTATTCTGCTTTCTTTTGCATATACCAATATTTTTCGTAACTTTGCCAAAAATTCAAATAAAGCAACAATATGAAGGCTAATGCTGTTGACGGAATATATATGACGTAATGTAAGAACTTATATTTCTTGGTGCAAGAAAGCCTTTTCATAGCTACCATGACAATCGTCATACAATCGCACGACATATATCATTCAATCATACGGCATATGCCGTGCGACTACATGACATATGTCGTGCGATTGCAAAAAAGGACATCTTGCATCATCATTACTATATTCTTACGTCACAACCAATAGCTTTTCATAGCGGAATAAACGAATTTACATTTTAGACACCGAAAATTTGGTAGAGCTCATGGGTATGAGGCTCCGCACAACAAGGATTATAGACAAAGAAACGAGGCATGAAATACAACTCCAATCCCGAATGATGATTCTCTTCTATTGAATATGTCATTACTTCTCATCTTTTTTATAATCTTCAAACGACATTTCCTTGACGAGGTTTCCTTTTTCATCATAAACAGAAACGACAGAATATCTGCCAGACTCGCCATTAGCATGATGCCTGAAAGATAAGCATATAGGCAGGCCTTCCTCTGATGTAAAGCCTACGCAGCCACAATTTGATGGTAACAATATCGCCTTTCCCGCATCCTTATCTACTATAAAAGTATAAATTGTATTCATCTTGTCTGTTGTTCCATTTACAACTACCACATCAGGATTTAGAGGGACAAGCATGGCTTCACTTGCCACAAAAACTGAATCTAGCCCTATCGTTACACCATGTTTTTTATCAGGATTATACCATAACAAATCTGCCATAGGATGCGCCGTAACTATTTCTTGAATATCATTCTGCTTCTTATAATACTTCCAAATGCTAACTACGTCACCGCCATAAATGCCATCTCCCCCATCAACGCTTCTCAACAAGATTGCATCAACATCCTCATCTGTTACAACAGTATTATTTGGCAGATGAAAATGTTTGATAATTTGTGCTATCATCGCTTGCGAATACTTTCCATCTTCATCATTTTCAAATTTCAAAATGGCATGATCTTGAGCTGGAGCAACTTGTTTTGCCCCCTTTTCTCCACAGCTGATAGAAAGAAAGCACAGCTGTAGCAGTACAACTATCCAATATTTACACTCTTTCATTTTCTAACTTACAAGAGTTTAAATGATACAAAAGAACTTCTTTTATATCATCGGCAACATTATTAGCCAACCTTTCAAAAACCTTTGGTCCAGAACCATTAGGCAAGCTATCTATTTCATTGACTTCTATAAGATTATAATGAGGAATTTCGGGATGGCTATAGTCATAGCGATATCCTCCAAATGTCAGAAACTCTGCATTCGGAATACCAATATCCTTCATACGATTGATTACATTAGTGCCAGCCCCACCAACACCGATGCACAATATCTTTATATTTTCAGAATCACATTTCATTTAGTACCATCTATCATTATTAAAAGCATTCAAAGGATACCATACTATATATTGCACCTATTTGTCTATATCTTGTCTTGTCCAACTACACATAACAATTAAAGCCATTATAAGAAGTACTATAAGCAATAATATTCCAGACAAACCATAATACCAGAAATTCTTATCTACAACACCTGGCTCGGTCATAAAATCTGTCACATAAAAATCCACAACCAAACTTACCATCCATAGTAAAAAGAAAAACGCAGTAATCAAAGACAGGATTTTTCGACCATTGATTATTTGTACAAGTTTATACGAAACATAACCTATAATACCTATTACTATTATAGTCATGATAGTTGCTGCAAGCATTGCCAACCTAACGGGAAAATCTTTTCCATTAACTACTGCTACCCAATGGCCTAACCCTGTAACATGACCTATTATCGTATCCCTTGCTATATCATCAAAGCTAAAATCAAACATTGTATGTAACAAAGCTGGCACTAAAATCATAATACAAAAGAACACGAACTTAGCCAAAAAAGCTAGCCCAAAACCTATCAAATAGCTCAAGACTATAGTTCCCACTACTCTTAAAATGTAAAATCCGACCTGTTTCATAGTCATACCAATTAATACCCACTTCTACGATTACCCCAATAGCCAAATACAGTAGAGCCAACAGCTCCCACTGTTGTTATCCACCACCATACATTGTATGCAGTTGTATATTCATTAGCCTTATACAAAGCATCTCCAATACAAC
This sequence comes from uncultured Prevotella sp., assembly GCA_958369755.1. Classification (GTDB taxonomy): domain Bacteria; phylum Bacteroidota; class Bacteroidia; order Bacteroidales; family Bacteroidaceae; genus Prevotella. The sequence continues at coordinate 19,720 of CATXJC010000029.1, read as the reverse complement.
TACGTATAAAATTCGGAATAAAAAACATGCCATGCCAAATACCAGAATACCACGTATAAGTTTTATTAGGATCTATATCACACAAAAGCCATCCTATAAAACATGACACAAAGATAAACACAAATATTCTTGTACATCCCATAATTAATGTTCCTTTCTATTTTTAGTTTCAACAAATACTAACACAATTAAAGCGACAGCAGCAACAACATCCACCACATTCCATACAAATCTGCCTAAAGCAAATTTGACAAGTGGTTGGAACAATACTGCCAAAGCTCCAGCTGCAATAGCCAACTCGTTTTTGTTTTCTTGGTAATAGGAATATGCCATATAACCAAACACAACTGTCGCTACATATCTTATCAATATGTAAAAACCATACGGCATATCCAATAAACACAAAAGCAGTAAAACTGCCAATACAATTTTAAAATAGTTCATAATAGACAATTTAGATAAAGTTATTTTTTTCTAGGAAACTTTGCCATCAATTCTCTGTTTATTTTATTCCAAAACTCACCAAAGAAATCTGTAAATTCAAACAAATTGGCCTCCATTTCCCGCGAAGATGGAAAATTATCATGAGCTATATTTGTGAATCTTGCAAATAGAGTTTCAGGGAAAAACATCTTAGTCTTAGGATAGTCACATTTTAAGAAATCAGTCATTTCACTTCGATATTGCCCTACTCTAAATGTAAACTGTTCCATTTCAGATTGTTGATATTTTCCCGTATTCCTCACAGCCTTAAATATAGACAAGAAAAAACCTTCTACTGATGCTTTCTCATCTAAATAGCCAAAACTCATACCATAATCTAGAACTACCCAAGCACAAAACATATAAACCTCATCTTGATTATATGTTGCTCGGGAAAGTTTTGGAGCAGTAGTCATAAAATCCACAGTCCATTTTATAGCAGTCTCTATCATCATTTCAGAGTTGAAACTTTGAACAACTTTAGTTTTGCTAAATAAATTCTTAAAAAAACTCATAATCAATTTTTCTTTTATGGCCTTTTCAGTCCCATTAGGTCTTTTTGTTAAACAGAGAAGCGTGAACTGCAATGCCCACATCTTCTATCGGAGGCCCTAGGAAAGCCCATGTTCATAGATGCAACAATAGCAGCCCACGCTATGCGTGAGAACCACTATGCCACCACACGAACATCTTGGAAATTTCCTAGGTTTCCGACATCATGATAAGCATAACGCTTCTTAAATCTCAAAAATCAGTGGAAAGGGAATACACCCTATCCGACTGCAAAAATATAAAATACTTCCGTAACTTCCAAACATTTTCGCACTTTTCTTTGTTTTCGGTGGCAACTTTCTTATTAAATCGCCAGCACAACAACATCTTAACAATATTGTAACACCTGTTTAAATCACCTGTAACATCGTACTCGTACCTTTGCACCCAGAAAAGCAAGGGGAGAAATGTGTCTAGCTATGTTGAGACAAGCCCCTATATAATAAGGTATATAAACATTAATAAATATATGAGTACGATTTATCTTTGTATTGTGATCTTCCTGCTCTGTCTGGCAGTGTTCGATCTCTTCGTAGGAGTCAGCAACGATGCTGTCAACTTCCTGCAATCTGCCATCGGAGCTAAGGTGGCTAAGTTTCGCACGGTGCTGATTATCGCATCCTGCGGTGTGATTCTCGGAGCCATCATGTCATCGGGAATGATGGATATCGCCCGCCATGGTATCATGAGTCCTGACCACTTTACATTCGAAGAAGTGATGACGCTCTTCCTGGCGGTCATGGTGACTGATGTCATCATCCTGGATGTGTTCAACACCTTAGGTATGCCGACATCTACTACCGTCTCTCTGGTATTCGAGCTGCTGGGTGGTGCTTTCATCCTCGCTACATTGAAGATGTATGGCGACGATAGCCTCAACTATGGCGTATTGCTCAATAGCAACAAGGCGTTGGAGGTAATTATGGGTATCTTCTCATCTGTCATCATCGCCTTCGTGTTTGGTGCTTTCGTGATGTGGCTTTCCCGTATCATTTTCACCTTCAACTACCGCAAGCACAGCCGCTACAGTATCGCTATCTTCGGCGGTATCGCCTTTACAGCCCTCTCTTACTTCATCTTCATGAAGGGTTTGGGCAAGAGTCCTTACCTGCCTGCTGAGGTGCGCGATTACATCGACCAGAATCTCGGTTTCCTCATCTGCATCACCTTCGTGGTATCTGCTGTTGTGATGGAATTCCTGCACCTCTGCCGTGTCAACATCTTCAAGTTTACGGTGCTGATGGGTACTTTCGCCCTGGCTATGGCTTTCGCTGGTAACGACCTGGTAAACTTCATCGGTGTGCCTCTAGCTGGTCTTTCTTCTTATCAGGACTATATGGCAAATGCCAACGGTGCAGCGCCAAACCAGTTTATGATGACTTCATTGATGGAGAGTGCCAAGACAACTCCAGGCTTCCTGCTTGCTGCCGGTGCCGTGATGATTATCGCCATGGCGACATCCAAGAAGGCACAGAACGTAATCAAGACTTCTGTTGACTTGAGCCGTCAGGACGAGGGCGATGAGATGTTCGGCAGTTCTTCTGCAGCCCGCGTGATTGTACGCAACTGCCAGGCCACAGATTCATGGTTGAAGCAGTTTATGCCAAAGGCACTGATGAACTGGATCAACAGCCGTTTCGACAAGAATAATGTTGAACTCGAGGAGAGTGCTGCTTTCGACGTGGTTCGTGCAGCCGTAAACCTGGTACTTGCTTCCATGCTGATCACCATCGGTACCAACCTGAAGTTGCCTCTCTCTACCACCTACGTTACCTTCATGGTGGCTATGGGTTCTTCACTTGCTGATAGAGCTTGGAGCCGCGAGAGTGCCGTATTCCGTGTAACAGGTGTATTGAGTGTAATCGGTGGTTGGTTCATCACAGCCGGTGTAGCTTTCGCAGCCTGCGCCATTGTCTGTATCATCATGCACTTCGGTGGTGTGGGCATCCAGGCTTGCTTCATGGGCTTGGTTATCTACCTGCTCATCCGCAGCAACATCAAGTATAACAAGAAGGCTAAGGAAGAGAGCAAGAGCAGTACCTTCCAGCTGATGATGCGTTCTCGCGACCCAGAGATTGTATGGGATTTGCTTCGTCGTCAGGTTTCACGCACCCAGTCTTACGTCTGCCACTTTGCCCTGAACGAGTTCAACCAGATTATGGATGGTCTTGCTAACGAGAATACCCGCGACCTTCGTCATGCCAACAAGGATCTGAAGAAGGAACAGGATATGCTGAAGAAGTTCCGCCGTCAGGAGATGCTCGGTTTGAAGAAATCGCCTATCGAGATTGCCATCGAGCGCAACACCTGGTTCCATCTAGGCGCCAACAGCAACCAGCAGTTTATCTACTCTCTGCGCCGTATGCTCGACCCAATCAAGGAACATGTTGACAACAACTTCAATCCGCTTCCTGCTGAATACATCAAGGAGTTTGCTCCTGTACGCCAGAAGATCAACGACCTGATGCGCATGAGCTGCGAACTGATTGAAACTGGCAGATATGACAGCTATCGCGAGATACTTGCCGAGGCAGATGCCTGCAAAGACGAGCTTTCAGTTCTCCGCAAGAAGCATATCGACCGCATCCAGCACATGACTGACAATACGCTGATGCAGATTTCTCTGGTTTATCTCAACGTACTGCAGGAGAGTCAGGAATTCCTGAGTGTGATGAGGCATCAGTTAAGAGCTGCAAAGAAGTTTATGGAAAAGTAAATTTTCTCTGACATCTTGTCATGAAACAACTTTTTGGTATATCTGTTGCTTGATGACAGATGACAGCGGATAACAAGAGTGTTATTTCGCTATCACAATATAATCTGAAAAGGTTAGTTTCTCATAGGTTAAGATTGTTAGGTTTAGTTTTTAGAAAAAAGTTTTAGGTTTTTAGTTAGATAAGGGCTCCAAGTGCTAGTGATTAGTATTTGGAGCCATTTTTTTGCCCAAATATTTGGCTATTAGGAAGAAATGTTGTAATTTTGCAGCCGATTTCTGAAAAGAATCATCATATTCAATAACCCGAGTGCTTGGTAAACCTCGTAAAAAACAAGAAAATGGACAAGAAAAAAACTCAAGTGAGCGTGCTGTTTATGCTTTTCAGCATCCTCTTCTGCGTTTGCCTGATTGCAGCAAACGTACTCGAAACAAAGCAAATCGCCTTCGGGCCAGTTTCCCTTACCGGTGGACTTATCGTATTCCCTGTAAGCTACATCATCAATGATGTGGTATGCGAAGTATGGGGCTATCAGAAAGCGCGTCTGTTGATCTGGACCGGCTTTGCGATGAACTTCTTCTTCGTGGCGCTGGGTGCTATCTGCGATGTGATTCCAGCAGCGCCTTATTGGACCAACGATGCCGGTTTTCATGCCATCTTCGGTCTGGCACCCCGCATTGCAGCAGCCTCTTTCGTAGCCTTCATCATCGGTTCGTTTGCCAATGCCTATGTGATGAGCGTGATGAAAATCCGCGATGGCGGCAAGCATTTCTCTGCCCGTGCCATCCTCAGTACCATTGCCGGTGAGAGTTGCGACAGTCTTATCTTCTTCCCACTTGCCCTGGGCGGTGTGGTGCCTGCATCAGAATTGCCTTGGCTCATGCTCTGGCAGGTGATACTGAAGACAGCCTACGAGATTGTGGTATTGCCTCTGACCATCCGTGTAGTGAAATACGTGAAGAAGCATGAAGGTGAAGATGCATACGACAATAACATCTCCTACAATGTATTCAAGATCTTCAGCCTCGGCTAAAAGACATCAGTAAATATCAAACATTAAAACATTACCAAGCGTGGATAGAAAAGAAGACGGTCTTCAGGCATTAGGTGCCAAGACTACATATAGAATGGATTATGCGCCAGAAGTGCTCGAGACTTTCGTGAACAAGCATCCTGGCAATGATTACTGGGTTCGTTTCAACTGCCCTGAGTTTACATCGCTCTGCCCTATTACGGGTCAGCCAGATTTCGCAGAGATTCGCATCAGCTATATTCCTGACGTAAAGATGGTAGAGAGCAAGAGTCTGAAACTTTATCTCTTCAGTTTCCGCAATCATGGCGACTTCCATGAAGACTGCGTGAACATCATCATGAAGGATCTCATCAAGCTGATGGACCCTAAATACATTGAGGTAACAGGCATCTTTACTCCTCGTGGCGGCATCAGCATCTGGCCGTATGCCAACTATGGCAAGCCAGGCACCAAATACGAGAAACTGGCAGAGCAGAGATTCGCTACTCACGAATAAAAAAACAAGAAACCTCGGAAGATTGGCAGATTGCTTTTCTTCCGAGGTTTTTATTGTTTATAGCTGATGAAATTATGGGAACTGAGGATAATCCTCGAAGCGAGGCTTGCGCTTCTCAAGGAACGCCTTGCCGCCCTCCTGAGCCTCATCCATCGTATAATAGAGCATCGTGGCATCGCCAGCCAACTCCTGAATACCAGCCTGACCATCCAGTTCGGCATTCAAGCCAGCCTTGATCATACGGAGTGCCAGAGGCGAACGTTCCATCATAATTTCAGCCCACTCTACACAGGTATCTTCCAACTTTTCGAGAGGCACCACCTTGTTCACCATTCCCATCTCTTCAGCCTCCTTGGCAGAATACTGCTTGCAGAGGAACCAGATTTCACGAGCCTTCTTCTGACCCACCATTCTTGCCAGATAAGAAGAACCGAAACCGGCATCAAAACTTCCCACCTTAGGACCAGTCTGTCCAAAGATGGCATTCTCTGAAGCGATGGTCAGGTCGCACATCACATGAAGCACATGACCGCCACCGATGGCATAACCATTCACCATAGCGATGACCGGCTTTGGCAAACGACGAATCTGCATCTGCACATCGAGCACATTCAGGCGAGGCACACCATCGTTACCCACATAACCGCCTCGGCCCTTTACATGCATATCACCTCCTGCACAGAACGCCTTATCACCGGCACCCGTCAGGATGACCACACGGATATCCAGACAGTCGCGGCAATAGTTGAATGCCTGCGCCATCTCCCAAGTGGTCAACGGTGTGAAAGCATTGCGGTAGCGCTCACGGTTGATCGTGATCTTAGCGATATGATTATACTCCTCGAAGATGATTTCCTTGAAATCAAAACCTTCTATCTTTTTCCATTCTCTCATTTTATTACTTTGAACTTTGAATTTTGAACTTTATGATTACTATTTATCTTATTCTTTTGAAAGAACTATCAGTTATAGTTCCTTACAGGTCCTCTATCAGCACTTCTGAACGGCTTCCAGCATCTCGTTATCTACATCCATATCGGTGAAAACCTCCAGGAGCATCGGGCGCTCGCTCTCGGCATGAATCAATTGGCAGATGCCCTGTTCCATCTCTTCCATCGTATGAGCTGCGAGATATTTTACCTCATTCTGGCTACAGATTCCTTCAGCCGTTGCATGATGCTTTGCCATTACCATTTCTTCGCGAGCCTGACTCTCCTTTAATCCCTGAAACTTGCCAAAGATGGCACCGCCACCATTATTGAGCACGATGATACGGAGCTTGCCATTCAGATTTCTATTCCAGAGCGCATTCTGGTCATAGAAGAAACTCAGGTCGCCGAGAACGCAGTATACATGCTTGTCAGCCCCATTCTTGCACATCGAGAAACCTACAGCCGTAGAAAGTGAACCTTCTATGCCGTTCACACCACGATTGCAGTAAACATGGCGGTCGGCATACTGATTCATCAACCGGATGGCAGAACTGTTGCCCGAGAAGACGCTGCTCATCATACCTGGAAGGAATGTATCGAATTCGCGGTCATAGATACCATCGTCATGAGCATCTTTATCGCCTAAGGTGAACGCTTTGAAATTCTGAGGTTCAACCTTCTGAAGCTGGCTGAAGAATTCCTTTACGGTAGCCAGACTGCTGAACTCAGGCTTGAAGTTCTCTTTACGTTCATAGCTTTTAGCCAACGCATCCATCCACAATCTGCGATAATCCTCCCAGTGGTTGTGCCAGCCAAAATTACCCAACCATGACATAGCATCACTGTTTGGCAAATCCATCACTTTAGTAAGATGCATGAACGTATCTTCGATATCAGCCTCTTGCGAGATTCTTATCTGCTCAACTCCTTTAAGCGAACGCAGATAAGATTTCAGCTTCTTGCTCACAATATGTCCACCTATATAAAAAACCAGGTCAGGACGGAATCTTTCATCGTCCTTTATTTCATCCAGCAAATTCTCGAAAGCGCCATACAAGGTGGTTTTATTCCAATCTTCTCCCAGTTCTTCCTGAACCTTATATAGATAAGGTGGCATTGCCAGAGATTCCCATAATATAGGCATCCGGTCAATATAAGCCAACAAGTCTACATATTTTTCGGTATTGTCCAACTGTCCTATTACCAACAATGGACGTTTGGCTTTTAACACACATTCAAAAGGGGTCCCATCAAATGTGTCAATATTTGCCCTGCAGTAAGCAACCTCTATCTTGCGCTCAACGGGCAAAGCTTCTTTCGTAAACGAATAGAAAGGCTCAGAGATAGGTACATTGATGTGTACAGGTCCCTTTACCCGCCCCATGCTTTTCAATAGCGCTTCGTTGACCAGCCGGTTGCAATACCAATGCATCTCTTCCTGCTGCTCACCTGCGAACACTTCTGGCAGAGATACTGCTTTTCTTACCATCTGCCCCAAAGCATCAGGCTGAGGAAGCGTCTGACCATCCAGCTGGTTGATCCACTGTGCCGGTCTGTCGGCAGAAATCACTATGAGTGGGATTTGCTGATAATAAGCCTCAGCTACTGCCGGATAAAGATTGAGCAATGCAGAACCCGAAGTCACACAAACTACGACAGGCTGATAACCTTCAGCCATAGAAAGTCCAAGAGCTTGGAAGCCGGCGCTACGTTCGTCGGTTACAGGATAACAAGTGATGTCTTCACACTCGTTGAGATTGTGAACTATGGCTGCATTTCTGCTGCCCGGGCACACCACAGCATGGCGAACACCATGCGCTACCAGTAAACTTGTCAAAATATTGACGTTTTCTTTATTGCTATACATTTCACCTTATTTTTTAGGTTGTTTTTATGTTTTCAGATTCTTGAAGAGCTTTTGTCTTTTAGCATTATAAAACCAGAATAAATCCCTATCATTTCTCTGCAAGACCTTTACAGGACCGACAGGATGGTCTGCATCTTAGCTTCAGTTTCCTTCCACTCCTTCTCCATCTCGCTCTCCTTCAGCAATCCGCCTCCGGCATAGAGTTCGCAGGAGCCGTCATCCAGGATGTTCATGCAGCGCAGGGAAACATAGAGATGCGTCTTACCTTTCGGCGAAATCGGTCCCACAAAACCACTGTAGTATTTGCGCGACTGATGTTCATGCTGCAGGATAAACCGGCGAGCTTCATCCTTCGGTATTCCGCAGACGGCAGGCGTAGGATATAAGGCATCGAGCACATCGCCCAGACACCCCGTATCATGCAGGCTGAAAGCGATGTCTGTACGGAGATGATAGAGATTGGCAGCCATCGTGGTATAAGGTCCCTTCTTCTGATAATCATCCGAAAAGACCTTGATGCAATCCTCGATATAATCGGTTACATACTGCTGTTCCTCTCTGTTCTTCTCCGACCATTCTATCCCTTCTACCGGATAATCGGCTACGGTCTTGGAAGGTTCAGCCTTTTGGGTGCCTGCCAGCGACATGGTTGTCATCTGATTCTGTTCACCTTTGAGCAGTATTTCAGGGGTAGCCATCAGCCATAAACCCGATTGGGGTGTATAAACCAAGGCTACAAAAAGACGGGGATACATCCGGCAGGTCTTCAGAAACAGAGCCTTTAAAGAGTCTGCATCCTGCACAACTGAAGTATTGACAGTATTCTGCACAGCAGAAGTCTTGCCGGCATCTTGCACTGCTGAAGTCTGGACTGATTCTAAAGGCTGCCGATTGCTCTGAATACGCAGTTTTCTTGCCAGAACAATCTTGCTGAATTTACCTTCAGAGAGCTGCCGGTGAAAGCATTCAAACTCCCTTGCATAGGCTTCAAAATTACGTCCCGACGTAGATTCTGCTACGTCACGACGTAAATTCTGCTGCGTCACGACGTAGGAAGTGCCGCATCGCGATGCATTTTCAGCCCCCTCGGCAGAGATCAGTTTGCTTTCATCAGGATGCATCAGCACCACGGGACATTCGCTGGATGGCGCGAAAGGAGCTATCACGAAACCTTCCTTGCCATTCAGTTCTGCCACAGAAGAGAGTACCTCAGGTTCTCCCTCATGCTGAGCCACATAGGTAGCATGGTGCAGATAAGGCAGACGATAATACGCAAAAGCTATCATACCTTTGTTTCTGCCCCCTTTTTCTGATTGTCTTTCTTTGGAGTAAACACATAGTTGGTTACCTGTACGGTACAGATTACCTCACCAGCCGTATTCTTGATATCCACCTGCCAGGTATGCAAGGTTCTGCCCTTGTGCACAATCTTGGCAAAGGCAGTAACTATATCGCCCTCGCTGACCGCCAGAACATGAGTACCGCTCACGTTGATACCCACGGCAATCTGTCCCGGACAGAGCGCCAGGGAACCGATACCCGCCACATTCTCGGCAAGAGCCAGAGAAGCACCTCCACTCAAGAAGCCGAAAGGTTGGCGATTACGTTCATCTACCTTCATCGTTGCCTGAAGCGTATCAGGCTCAGGGGTAGAAATGAAATGCATTCCGAGGGTCTTGGATAATCCATCAGTCTTGCTGATTCTTTTTACTAATTCATCTATGTTCATCTTATGATCTCCTATTTTTCGTATTTTGTTATTGATTCAGAGCTATTCGTTTTCTCTTCGCTCCAAAGTATGTTTCTGATAAACTCAACGCAAAGGTAAGACTTTCTTTAGAGAAAACAAAATTTATCGCACTTTTTATTTGATGAAGGGCAAACTTTACATACCTTTTCCTTTCTTTAATAATAAAAAACATAAAAAACGGCATATAGTTCAGATTTATTTTGTATTTTTGCACCAAAAATAAGAAAATAAAAGATATATCTGAATAGAATATGAACATTTTAGAGCTAAGCGAACAGGAAATCGTTCGCAGACAGAGTCTTCAGACATTGCGCGAGATGGGCATCGACCCATACCCAGCAGCAGAGTTTCCAACCAATGCATTCAGCACAGATATCAAAGCTGAATTCAAGGACGAGGACGAGCCACGCCAGGTAGTTATCGCCGGACGTATGATGGGTCGCCGCGTAATGGGTAAAGCTAGCTTCGCTGAGTTGCAGGACTCAAAGGGAAGAATCCAGGTTTATATCGCCCGCGACGAGATTTGTCCAGACGAGAACAAGGACCTTTATAATACTGTTTTCAAGAAACTCCTCGATATCGGTGACTTCATCGGCGTAAAGGGTTTCGTTTTCCGTACACAGACTGGCGAGATTTCTGTTCACGCCAAGGAGTTGTGCCTGCTCTCTAAGAGCTTGAAGCCACTCCCTATCGTGAAGTATAAGGATGGCGTGGCTTACGACAAGTTCGATGATCCAGAGTTGCGTTACCGCCAGCGCTACGTTGACCTCATCGTTAATGATGGCGTAAAGGAGACCTTCCTGCAGCGTGCTACCGTACTCCGCACACTCCGCAGCGTACTCGACAACGCAGGTTATACAGAGGTAGAGACTCCTACCCTGCAGAGCATTGCCGGTGGTGCTTCAGCCCGCCCATTCATCACCCACTTCAATGCGCTCGATCAGGATATGTACATGCGTATCGCTACCGAGCTCTACCTGAAGCGCCTCATCGTAGGTGGTTTCGAGGGTGTTTATGAAATCGGCAAGAACTTCCGCAACGAGGGTATGGACCGCAACCACAACCCTGAGTTTACCTGTATGGAGCTTTATGTTCAGTACAAGGACTACAACTGGATGATGGCTTTCACAGAGAAGTTGCTCGAAACAATCTGTATCGCCGTAAACGGCAAGCCAGAGCGCGAGATTGATGGCAACATCATCAGCTTCAAGGCTCCATATCGCCGTCTGCCTATCCTCGATGCCATCAAGGAAAAGACCGGTTTCGACTGCAACGGCAAGACCGAGGAAGAGATCCGCGCATTCTGCAAGGAGAAGGGCATGGACGTAGATGAGACCATGGGTAAGGGTAAGTTGATTGATGAGCTCTTCGGTGAGTTCTGCGAGGGAACCTTCCTCCAGCCAACCTTCATCACCGACTATCCTGTAGAGATGTCTCCATTGACCAAGATGCACCGTTCTAAGCCAGGCTTGACCGAGCGTTTCGAGTTGATGGTAAACGGTAAGGAGCTTGCCAATGCATACTCTGAGCTCAACGACCCAATTGACCAGGAAGAGCGTTTCATCGACCAGATGAAGCTTGCTGACAAGGGTGATGACGAGGCGATGATCATCGATCAGGACTTCCTCCGTGCCCTCCAGTACGGTATGCCTCCAACATCAGGTATCGGTATCGGTATCGACCGCTTGGTCATGTTGATGACAGGCAAGACCTTCATTCAGGAGGTACTGTTCTTCCCACAGATGAAGCCAGAGAAGAAGATGCCACAGAGCACCATCAAGGAATGGGAAGAGATTGGCGTGCCAGAGGATTGGGCATACGTGCTCCGCAAGGCAGGCTTCAACCTCATCTCTGATATCCGCGAAGAAAAAGCACAAGGCTTGCAGCAGAAGATTGGAGAAATCAACAAGAAGTACAAGCTCGGCTACGAGAAGCCTTCTGTTGACGACATCCAGGGCTGGATTAATGCAGCAAATGCTTAATTGATAATGCATAATTAATAATGTATAATCAATAAAGAGTTCCGGCTTTTTATTGGTTATACATTATATCTACAAACAAAGGCGAAAGCCTCATTATTAATTATTAATTATAAATTCATTCGAAGTGTTCAACTGCGGTAAAATAGCGATAATTGGCGGCGGTAGCTGGGCTACGGCAATAGCCAAGATTGTGGTGGGTCATACTCATCATATAGGCTGGTATATGCGTCGCGATGACCGCATCGAGGACTTCAAGCGCATGGGGCACAACCCTGCCTATCTGATGTCGGCACGATTCAATGTAGATGAGATTTTCTTCTCTTCCGACATCAACAAGATAGTGCAGAATTACGATACACTCGTGTTCGTCACCCCGTCGCCTTATCTGAAGAATCATCTCAAGAAGCTCAAGACGCGACTCAGCGATAAGTTCATCATCACAGCCATCAAAGGTATTGTGCCAGATGAAAACCTCGTTTGCTCAGAGTATTTCCATCAGGTTTACGATGTGCCTTACGAGAACCTCGCCTGCATCGGAGGTCCTTCTCATGCCGAGGAAGTGGCACTGGAGCGACTGAGCTATCTCACCGTGGGCTGTAGCGATACCGAAAAGGCGCGTGCCTTCGCCAACGATTGTTTGGCGAGTGAATTCATCAAGACCAAGACTTCGAGCGATGTCATCGGCATCGAATACTCTTCGGTTCTGAAGAACGTATACGCCATCGCAGCAGGTATCTGTGGCGGACTGAAGTATGGTGACAACTTTCAGGCGGTACTCATGTCAAATGCCGTTCAGGAGATGCACCGCTTCCTGACAGCCGTCCACCCTATCGACCGAAGCATGTACGACTCAGTTTATCTGGGCGACTTGCTCGTAACAGGTTACAGCAACTTTTCCCGCAACCGCACCTTCGGAACCATGATAGGCAAGGGCTACAGCGTGAAGAGTGCACAGATAGAGATGGAGATGATTGCAGAAGGATATTTCGGCACCAAGTGTATGAAGGAAATCAATCGCCACATGCACGTCAACATGCCGATTCTCGATGCTGTATATAATATATTGTACGAGCGCATCAGTCCGCAAATCGAAATCAAACTCTTGACCGACTCGTTCAGATAGGCACATCCTATCCTTCGGTTTCGGCAGAAGAGTTTGTCTTCAAGTAGTAACATTAACACATTCATTTAGATATTAAAAGAAAAAATGAAAAGTATCAGCTTAAACATTACAAAGGCTGCATCATTCCTTGCAGAAGGTGCAGTAAAGGCTTACGAGCCTAAGGTTAAGGCCGCTCAGGAAGCTCTTGAGAACGGCACTTGTGAAGGTAACGATTTCTTGGGATGGTTGCATTTGCCATCTTCTATCACTCCTGAGTTTCTCAATGAGATTCAGGCTGTTGCCAATACTTTGCGCGAAAAGTGTGAGGTGGTTGTTGTAGCAGGTATCGGTGGTAGCTACCTCGGTGCACGCGCCGTTATCGAAGGCCTCGGCAACTCTTTCGCTTGGCTCGTAAACGACAAGAAGAACCCTACTATCCTCTTCGCAGGTAACAATATCGGTGAGGACTACCTCTTCGAGTTGACTTCTTTCTTGAAGGACAAGAAGTTTGGTGTCATCAATATCTCTAAGTCTGGTACCACTACTGAGACTGCTCTCGCTTTCCGTCTTTTGAAGAAGCAATGCGAGGATCAGCGCGGTAAGGAAGAGGCTAAGAATGTTATCGTAGCTGTAACCGACGCCAAGAAGGGTGCTGCACGTACTTGTGCTGACAAGGAGGGTTACAAGAGCTTCATCATCCCTGATAATGTAGGTGGCCGTTTCTCTGTTTTGACCCCAGTAGGTTTGTTGCCTATCGCAGTAGCAGGTTTCGATGTAAAGCAGCTCGTAGCTGGTGCGGCTGACATGGAGAAGGCTTGCGGCAAGGACGTAGCTTTTGAGGAGAATCCTGCAGCTATCTATGCAGCTACACGTCAGGCTCTCTATACTCAGGCAGGCAAGAAGATTGAGATTGTATGCAATTTCCAGCCTAAACTTCACTACTTCGCTGAGTGGTGGAAGCAGCTCTATGGTGAGAGCGAGGGTAAGGACCAGAAGGGTATCTTCCCAGCAGCTTGCGACTTCACTACCGACCTTCACTCTATGGGCCAGTGGATTCAGCAGGGCGAGCGCTCTATCTTCGAGACTGTTATCAGCGTAGAGACTCCTAACGAGAAGTTGCTCTTCCCTCACGATGATGAGAACCTCGACGGTTTGAACTTCCTCGAGGGCAAGCGTGTTGACGAGGTGAACAAGATGGCAGAGCTCGGTACACGTCTGGCTCACGTTGACGGTGGTGTTCCTAACATCCTGGTTAACGTACCTGAGTTGAACGCTTACTACCTCGGTCAGTTGATCTACTTCTTCGAGAAGGCTTGCGGTATCAGCGGTCTCTTGGAAGAGGTGAACCCATTCAACCAGCCTGGTGTTGAGGCATACAAGAAGAATATGTTCGCATTGCTCAACAAGCCAGGTTATGAGGCAGAGAGCAAAGCTATCCAGGAGCGCTTGAAGAATGAATAATGTGTAGTGTTTAATGTTTAGTTGAGGCATACGCCATGCAAAGCATTAAACACTAAACATTAAACACAAAACATTAAATAATTGATGAAGGAAATTATTTTTAAATATATGAAAGAACACGGCTTTGGGGAATTCAACCCTAAAGCCGTGCTTTTTGATATGGACGGCGTGCTGTACAACAGTATGCCAAATCATGCTGTGGCATGGCAGGAATCGATGAAACAGTTTGATATCCACATGACAGCAGCCGATGCTTATGCCACCGAAGGAGCCCGAGGCATTGACACCATCCAGATGATGGTGAAGAAGCAGAAGGGCATCGACATCACGCTGGACGAAGCACAGAAGATGTATGATGTGAAGACCGAAATATTCCACTCGATGCCTACTGCCGAAATATTTCCTGGCGTAAAGGAAATCATGCAGAAGATTAAAGATGCCGGCATGCAGGTAGGAGTGGTAACAGGAAGCGGACAGCGCCCGCTCATCATGCGACTGCTCAACGACTTCGGCGATTTTCTGGATGAAGCACATATCGTAACCGCCTATGATGTAAAGCGCGGCAAACCAAATCCTGACCCATATCTCATGGGATTGCAGAAGGCAGGAAACCTGAAACCCTGGGAAGGCATCGTGGTAGAGAATGCTCCTTTGGGCGTCCGTGCCGGCGTGGCAGCCAACATTTTTACTGTAGCAATTAACAGCGGTCCGCTACCAGATGAAGAATTATCCAATAAGGGTTGCAATCTACTCTATCACCAGATGACTGAATTCTGTGATGACTTTGAAAACCTGATTGCTGAGGCTTAATCCGGTTCACCCACAGATATTCTGACTTATTCAATAAAAAGACATCATTAAAAACATATAATGACATGAATAGAAAAGTAGCTTTAATTACAGGTATTACAGGCCAGGATGGTTCATACTTGGCTGAATTATTGTTGGAAAAAGGGTATGATGTTCACGGAACTATCCGCCGATCATCTACCGACTACCGCGAAAGAATTGCCCATTTGGAGGGTACGCCTAATTTCCATCTTCACTATGCTGACCTCGGTGACTCTATGAGTATCATCCAGGTAATGAACAAGGTGAAACCTACTGAAGTATATAATCTGGCAGCACAGAGCCACGTACAGGTGAGCTTCGACTCCCCTGAGTTTACAGCAGATGTAGATGCTACCGGTGTGCTCCGTATCCTGGAGGCTATCCGCCAATGCGGTCTGGAGAAGACCTGCCGCATGTATCAGGCTTCAACATCTGAGCTCTACGGTAAGGTAGAAGAGGTTCCTCAGAACGAGAACACTCCATTCCACCCTTATTCTCCATACGCTGTTGCCAAGCAGTATGGTTTCTGGATTGTCAAGGAGTATCGTGAGGCTTATGATATGTTCTGCTGCTCTGGTATCCTCTTCAATCATGAAAGTGAGCGCCGTGGTGAGACTTTCGTTACCCGCAAGATTACTTTGGCTGCAGCCCGCATCAAGCAGGGCAAGCAAGACAAGCTCTATCTCGGTAACCTGGATTCGCTCCGCGACTGGGGTTATGCCAAGGATTATGTAGAGTGTATGTGGCTGATTCTCCAGGCTGAAAAACCAGAGGACTTTGTGATTGCAACAGGTAAGCAGCACTCTGTTCGTGAGTTCGCCCAGCTGGCGTTCCACTATGTAGGAATCGAACTGAAATGGGAAGGCAAGGATGAGAACGAGAAGGGTATCTGCGTTGAGGGTCCTGAGGAACTCATCGGCAAGACACTCGTTGAGGTTTCTCCTGATTTCTACCGTCCTACCGACGTGGTGAACCTCTGGGGTGATCCAACAAAGGCAAAGGCTAAGCTCAACTGGAATCCTAACACCACCTCTTTCGAGGATCTCGTAAAGATCATGGTAGAGAGCGATATGGCGAAGGTGGCTGCCGAGGATGCCGGTCAGAAGGTTCGCTGCAATCTTGCAGAATATTTGGAAAAGGGAATTGTTAAGTAATTATGTTGGATAAAAACGCAAAGATTTATATTGCAGGACACCACGGACTCGTGGGTTCTGCTATTTGGAATAACCTCAAGAAGAGAGGTTATAACAACCTGGTAGGTCGTTCTCACAAAGAACTTGACTTGACCGACCAGTATGCAGTAGAGAAGTTCTTTGACGAGGAAAAGCCGGATGCAGTAGTTCTGGCTGCTGCCTTCGTGGGCGGTATCATGGCGAATTCATTGTATCGTGCAGACTTCATCATGCAGAACATGAAGATGCAATGCAACGTAATCAGCAACGCTTATTCTCATGGCGTGAAGAAGCTCCTCTTCCTGGGCTCTACCTGCATCTATCCTAAGAATGCACCGCAGCCTATGAGCGAAGATGTGCTCCTTACTTCTCCGCTGGAATATACCAACGAGGAATATGCCATCGCCAAGATTGCCGGACTGAAGATGTGCGAGAGCTACAACCTTCAGTATGGTACCAACTATATCGCTGTGATGCCAACCAACCTCTATGGCCCTAACGATAACTTCCATCTGGAGAACAGCCACGTAATGCCTGCGATGATGCGCAAGATTTATCTTGCCAAACTCATCCACGATGGCGACTGGCACAGCATCGAGGTGGATATGAACAAGCGCCCTATCAACCCTACTGATAAGCTCCGCGAAATCATCGGCGAGGGTAACGTAGACGGCAGCAACTCTCACGAGCGCATTCTGAAGGCGCTGGAGTTCTATGGCATCTACGACAACAAGGTAGTACTTTGGGGAACAGGCAAACCATTGCGTGAGTTCCTCTGGAGCGAGGATATGGCAGATGCCAGCGTTCACGTGCTCCTGAATGTAGATTTCAAGGACATCATCGGTATCGAGAAGTACAGTTCTGTATTCTATGGTGCCAAGGTAGATGGTGCTGTGGATAGAAACAACTCTGAGGGCCGTGGTGGCGCTATCCCTTCACTCGGTGAGATTCGCAACTGCCACATCAACGTGGGTACCGGCAAGGAGCTCACCATCCGTGAACTTTCTGAGCTTGTAGTAAAGGCAGTAGGTTTCGAAGGCGAGGTAGAGTTTGACGCCAGCAAGCCAGACGGAACCATGCGCAAGCTCATCTCTGTAGATAAGCTCCACAGCCTCGGCTGGACGCATAAGGTAGAGATTGAGGATGGTGTGAAGAAACTCTTCGACTGGTATCAGGAGAGTCTGAAAGACTAATAAAGAATATCGATTATGGATACAGAACAACTTTCTATGACCAAGAAAACCCTTGTGGGAGTACAGTTCCTGTTTGTGGCTTTCGGTGCAACGGTTCTGGTGCCTCTTCTGATAGGCATCGATCCGGCAACGGCTCTCTTCACCGCTGGTGTAGGAACCTTTCTTTTTCACTTCATCACCAAGGGTAAGGTGCCTATATTTCTGGGCAGTTCCTTCGCCTTTATCGCCCCTATCATCGCTGCAACCAAGCAATGGGGACTGCCGGGAACAATCGCCGGACTAACCAGCGTTTCTCTGGTGTATTTCGTCATGAGCGCCCTAGTGAAATGGCAGGGCAAGAAACTGCTGGACAGGATTTTTCCTCCGGTAGTCATCGGTCCCGCCATCATTCTCATCGGTCTCTCCCTTTCGGGCAGCGCTGTGGATATGGCAAAGACCAACTGGATTCTCGCCTTTGCATCGCTCATCACCGCTATCCTGGTGCTTACCTTCTGCAAGGGCTTGATGAAGCTGGTTCCTATCATTTCGGGGGTTATCGTGGGCTATGTCATCGCCATCTGCATGGGCGAGGTAGATTTCTCGGGCGTGGCAGCGGCATCATGGTTCTCCTGTCCTGTATCCTTCGATACCATCACCCATTTCTCCTGGGCTCCATTCCTCTATATGTTGCCCGTGGCAATAGCTCCGGTGCTGGAGCATATCGGTGATGTATATGTGGTGAGTGCCGTAGCCAAGAAGGATTTCGTGGCAGATCCGGGATTGCATCGCACGATGTTGGGCGATGGACTGGCATGTCTCTGTTCAGCCTTTCTGGGCGGACCTCCTGAGACCACTTATTCAGAGGTAACAGGTGCGATGTCTATCACCAAGGTAACGAGTCCTGCCGTGATTCGCATATCCGCAGCCACCGCCATCTGTTTCTCCATCGTGGGCAAGTTGAGTGCTTTGTTGCAGAGCATTCCTCAGGCGGTTTTAGGTGGCATCATGCTGCTGCTTTTTGGAACCATCGCAAGTGTGGGCGTTCAGAATCTGATGCAGAACAAGGTAGACATGAATGAAACCCGCAATGTCATCATCATCTCTGTGATGCTGACGATGGGCTTGGGTGGCGCCGTTCTCTCATCCGGTTCCTTCGCCATTTCCGGCATCGGCCTTTCCGCCGTCATCGGCGTAGTTCTCAACCTCGTTCTTCCTAAGACGAAGAAGAAAGAGGCATAAATAAGGAAAAAGCTTTGAAAACGAGTTTGTTTTCAAAGCTTTTTTCTTTTTTATTAGAACAAAAAGAGAGGTAAAACAAGGATTTTAACCTACTAAAACAGTTCTTTCAACTAAAAATAAAAGCATTTATAACTAGATAAAATCTCCGTTCATAGACGTTGAATGTCCGTTCAACGTCGCTGAACCGCCGTTCATAGACGCTGAACCGCCGTTCAACGTCTATGAACGGAGATTTCAATAGGGTTAAAGAACATTTTATCCTATAATCAACCAAGACTTTTCCAGAGATTAACACATTATTAATACAGGAAGAAGGAAGAAAGGAGATAAGAGGAGAGTCCGAATCTTGCGCTTGGCAATGGAGCGGCAAAGTAATAGTTCTGGTCGTTATTCTTATCCAGGAAATTCACCTGCTTCATACCGAAGAATGGCAGACCCCCTGGGAAGAGCGGAGTAAAATCGGTTACACCACCAGAAAGAGCAGGACTGCCTGCCTGATAATCGAAATTCCAACTCTTGTCGAATGCTAATGGAGCACCATTCTCCACTTTATCAATTTCGCAGTTGATATTCATCTTCTCGCTCTGTTTGAAGTTTTTGAAGAGTGGATTGAGCTGACCAGCCACGCTACTCTTGATGTCGGTATCAAACCAGATGCCGAGCTCTGCACCCTTCGCCATCTGCGCTACGCCTGTCTCTGTAGATGCAAAGTAGTAGTTTGGAGTAAGACGGCTGTGCTCCATATCTACACCATCCTTCTTTGGCTGCTTCAGACCGAAACGGGAATCGTAGATGAGATTGTTCACGAAGACTGGCTTCGCTGCCTTCTCTACCCAGACAGAACCACCCTTTTTGTTTTTGGAACGGCGCCAGCCGCAGTTGACGATGGTGTTGTTATAGACGGTCATCTCAGAGAGAGGGATTACCTCGCTAT
>CATXJC010000028.1 GCA_958369755.1 uncultured Prevotella sp. | reverse complement strand
ATTCTGATATTCATCGATGATTACTTCAACTGCCTTACCGTGGGTTCGGTGATGCGCCCTATCGCAGTGCGCAATGGCGTAACCAAAGAGAAGCTGGCTTATCTCATCGACTCCACAGCAGCTCCTGTCTGCATCATCTCCCCAATCTCCAGTTGGGCAGCAGCAGTATCGGGCTTCGTATCGGGAGGCGAGAATGGACTGGCACTTTTCTGCAAGGCGATACCCTACAATTTCTACGCATTCTTCACCATCCTCTTTATGTTTGGCATTGTGATCTTGGGCTTCGACTTCAAGGCGATGAGCAAGTATGATGCAAGACTGAAGGAATGGTATGAGCGCACCAACGGAGGAAAGCTCGACGAGGTGAGCGATACCAAGCTGCAGATCGTGGAGCATGGTGTGGGAGCGAAGCAGGAAGAATCATCCAAGAGCAAAGGCTCTGTGAGCGATCTTGTGATTCCAATCATCATGTTGATTATCTTCTGTATGGCTGGCATGATTTATTCGGGAGGCTTCTTCGATGCCAGCAATGCCAACTATATGAACTTCGTTGACTCCTTCGCAGGCAGCAATGCCTCTATAGGTCTGGTGATTGGTTCATTGGCAGCCTTGATTCTGACCATTCTGATGTTTACGGTTCGCAAGACCTTGCCATTCGATGAAGCAATGAGTAGTCTGATCAAGGGATTCGAGGCGATGGTACCAGCCATTCTGATTCTTACCCTGGCATGGACCCTGAAGAGTATGACTGACTCGCTGGGGGCAGCAGAATATGTATCCACCGTAGTGGCAAGCAGCGCTTCTGAACTCCAGATGCTCCTGCCAGCCATCATCTTCCTGGTTGCAGCCTTCCTGGCATTTGCCACAGGTACATCCTGGGGAACCTTCGGTATTCTGATACCTATCTGTATCGCAGTATTCCCAGGAGCCGACCCATTGCGCATCATCTCTATCTCTGCCTGCATGGCTGGTGCTGTCTGTGGCGACCACATCTCACCTATCAGCGATACCACCATTATGGCGAGTGCTGGAGCCGAGTGCAAGCATGTGCACCATGTTTCATCACAGTTGCCATACGCGCTGACTGTAGCTATCGTCAGCTTCCTGACATTCATCGTGGCAGGTTTCACCCATACACTGGGAATGGTAACAAGTGCCATCATTTCGTGGATATTCGGTATGGCGATGCTTGGTTTTGCTTTATTTTATTTAAATAAGCGGTCGAAAATGAAATAATCCTTAATTTTCTTGCATAATTAGAATTTTTTCAATATCTTTGTATTCGAAAAATAATAAAGAACATATTAATAACGTAATACAGAATACATTATGAAGGAATTAAAAGGAACTAAGACAGAGAAGAACCTCCAGGAGGCATTCGCTGGTGAGTCACAGGCTCGTAACAAATATACATATTTTGCAAGTAAGGCTAAGAAGGACGGTTATGTTCAGATAGCTAACATCTTTGAGGAGACAGCTGCCAACGAGAAGGAGCACGCTAAGTTGTGGTTCAAGTACCTGGAGGGCGGTGCTATCCAGGATACAGAGAAGAACCTGGAGGCTGCTGCCAATGGTGAGCACGATGAGTGGACCGATATGTATCCACGCATGGCAAAGGAAGCTCGTGAGGAAGGCTTCGAGGAGATTGCAATCAAGTTTGAAATGGTGGCTGAAATCGAGAAGCACCACGAGGAGCGTTATCGCAAGCTCTTGAAGAACGTGCAGGACAAGCTCGTCTTCTCTCGCGACGGCGACTGCATCTGGCAGTGCTCTAACTGCGGTCATATCGTAGTAGGCAAGCAGGCTCCAGAGGTTTGCCCAGTCTGCAACCACCCACAGAGCTACTTCCAGATTGAGGCTCAGAACTACTAAGGTTCTATTAACAGAAATAAGGAGGTGTGTCATAAGTCACAGCCAATACGCCCTGAAAGGGCAGAAGCTCCTAGCCCAGGGCATCGCCCTGGGTTTTAGAATAAAGACAAAAAAGTCGCCCTGAAAGGGCAAAAGCTTTGAAATTGAAAGCTTTTGCCCTTTCAGGGCGACTCTCTTTTTCTTTTACCATTGGTTGATATCAGCTTTTGCCTCTATCTTTTTCTCGATGTTATCAGGAAGTTTGGAGAAGAAGTCGTAGCCAGTGATACGCTCCACCTCATCTACCGAGTTGACGAAGTCTTTTTTCTGCAGTCCGGTAGCTCCCTGGTTGCGACAGATAAAGCCGATGGCTTGCGGATTCTTGCCGGTGCGAAGGATAACCTTGAAGAAAGCATCAGGCACCACCACCTTGTTCTTACCCAGTTTGCGATGCTGCTTATTCAGGAAGATCGGACCGCAGGCGATATAGACCTTACCATATTTCTTTGCCCAGGTACGGCATTGCTGTTCTATGCTATTCCAGATTCCTGCATTCAGAGCATGGGTCTGAGGACACATATTGGTCATCAGGAAGCATTCGTCCATAGCCTTCTGGTTCCACTTGTTATCGCCAGCCGGACAGAGATGACCTCTATCATAACCGCTGTTGTAGTAATCTGCCTTCGTTCCCTTAGGAGATGGCATATCCATATCATCCTCAAAGTCGCCACGCTTCAACTTTCCTGAAGCATGAGCACGGGTCAATGACCATGCCACCCAGTTAGGCTGGCGGGTATCGTGATTGTATGATACGGTATAGGCAAAACGCTTTCTGATGGTTTGCGATACCTTTTTCTTTGAAACCGGGATTTCCATTCCCGGTGCATCCCCCTGTACTGCTGGCAACATAGAGGACGACAAGCCCAAAGTAGAGAGCAAAGCGATGGCGCCAGCTATCACCCATCCTCTCATTTTCTTATTGAATTGAATCATCTTTATTTTATATGAAGAGATTATTATGTATTTTTATAAAGAGATCATTATGTACTTATCCTATTCTGCAGGATTGATCTTTTCCAGCATGATTTCTATCAGTCTCGGAACCCCATAGTCTTCTATCTCACTTTCCTTGATCCAGACGTAATCATCTGGGAGTGGAGGACGGTTTTCCGTTTCCAGCAGATAGAAATCGGCAAGAAGGATGCGATGAGTCAGTACGTGCTTGACATCTTTTGCCAGCAAGATCGGATTCTTCACGAAAGAAGGCAGTTCCTTGATATCCGAAACATTATAAGGCTCCCATAATCCCTGCCAGATATCTCCTTCTCCACGGCGATGGATGGCAACCATCGGTTCGGATTTTCCTGTATCATCCGCTGCCGAAGATTTACACCTTATATATATATAGGAGAGATGGCGGGTCTTCACCTTCACGGTCTTGTTCTTGACGGGCAGTTCCTCTACCCTGCCGCAACGCAGAGCCTCGCAGGTTTCGGCAAGTGGACAGAGCAGACACTTCGGAGACTGGGGGGTGCATTGAATCGCACCGAAATCCATCATTCCCTGATTATAGGATGCCGCATCGGAAGCAGGCAAGAGCGATTGAGCCAAAACAGCAAACTCCTTTTTCCCCTGAGTTGAGTTGATGGGAGTATCGATGCCGAAATATCGGGAAAGCACCCGATAGACATTGCCATCAACCACAGCTGCCGGAATATCGAAAGCGAAAGAGCCGATGGCAGCAGCGGTATAATCACCTACTCCCTTCAGGGATTTGATGCCTTCGAGGGTATTGGGGAAGTCACCGAGAGCCACAATCTGCTTGGCAGCAGTATGAAGATTGCGGGCACGGGAGTAATACCCCAAGCCCTGCCAGAGTTTCAAGACATCATCCTCGCTGGCTGCTGCCAGATCTTCTACCTTGGGATAGGTTTGCATGAACCGTTCCCAATATTCCCAACCTTGGGCAATGCGGGTTTGCTGAAGGATGATTTCGCTCAGCCAGATGGCATAAGGATCCCTGGTTTCGCGCCAAGGCAGGTCTCTGCCGTTCTCACGAAACCAACGGATTATTTCTGTTGAAAAAAAAGAGTTATTGTTCATTATTATGCTTTTGCCCTTTCAGGGCGTTACTTTCTTGCTTCGGTCCTTTTAGCGGATTGCAAATCCGCAATAGTTACCCATACGGCGGCGGATTGCAAATCCGCCGAAACTGTTCAAAGTAACTACTGCTCCGGATATTGCTCGTAAATCTTCAGACCGAATTCATTGGCAAGCGCATAGGCATGCTCCATGATGTCGGCAAGGATATGCTCGTAATTAACCCATACCTTGTCCTTAATGAAGAAATAGAACTCGATAGGAAGACCACACTGGGTAGCTTCCATGTGGCGCACCATCAAGGTAAGTTCCGTATTTACCTCAGGGCGTTGACGCAGATATTTCTCCATAAACCTGCGATAAAGCTGGAGATTGGTTGGAGCCAGGGCTGCAGGATTCTTCAAATCCTCAATATCCTTTCCTTCCTCAATATCTTTTTCTATCGCCTTCTGAAGAGATTCCTTCAACTTGAAAGAATCCTCAGTGGCGAAATGCTTGGCAAGCAAGGTCTGCTTCAAGGTCTCATCCACCAATCGGATGCTACGGAAATCAAAATAAACGATTCGCTTTACTCTTCTTCCCCCACTTTTCTGCATACCAATCCAGTTCTGGAACGAACCATTCACCAGGGTAGCTGGCGAGATAGTAACGATGGTATTATCAAAATTACGCACCTTTACAGTAGTAAGTGACATATCCTCCACAATACCATTGGCATCTACCGACTTCACGGTAATCCAATCACCCTTGTGCAGCATATCATTACTGGTGAGTCGCACACCGGCAGCCAGACCGAGGATGGTATCCTTGAATACCAACATCAAGACAGCCGAAGTAGCACCCAAGCCGGCAAACAAGGTCATCGGACTCTTACCCAACAGGATGGCAACCACTACCACTCCAGCCACAAAGAGCATCAATACCCTGAGTACACCGCAGAAGGTATGGAAATACTGCTGAGCCGAAGAGCGGCGCTCTCCGCTATTCTCCAATCCCTTGAAGGAACCGATGAACACCAATACCGTACGTACCGACATCACCACGATATAGATACCCGTAGCACGCTCCAGAATCTCCTTGAATATAGGATATTCCAGATAGATAAGCGGCATGAGCGACCATATTACCACTGCAGGCACGATATGACAGGCAGAAGTGAGCACCTTCTTATTCAGCAACACATCATCCCAGGAAACCTCCGTCTTTTCCGTAATCTTCGAGATCAACGGAACTACAATCTTACGACACAGGAAATCGCTCAGCATCGCCAGCAAGATAGCGGTGATGGTGAGCAGGATATGACGAAGCATAGGCACGTAATCGCCGGTGATACCTGCCCATGTTATCATTTCATCTACAAATCTACGAATTTCTTCCATAAACTTCTAACTTAACTATGGTTGGCAGAGCAGGTTACAAACCTTGTCTGCAAAATGTCTGGCATTGCTGCCATGCATGATTCCATTATTGATGATAGAGAAGCAAAGCTCATGTCCATTGGCTGCCGTACAATAGCCAGCCAGCGAGATGATACCGGTCAGGGTACCCGTCTTTGCCTTGACATTGCCGTGGGCACTGCCGCTCTTCATACGCTTCTTCAGGGTTCCATCCACACCTGCTATAGGCAAGGAATGAATCAGATGCTGCTTGATGTTGTCGTTGCGGAAAGCATAACGGAGCATCATCACCTCCAGCTCGGCACTGAGATAGTTGTAGAGCGACAAGCCAGAACCATCTGCCAGTCTGTAGCGGGAAGCATCCAGTCCCAGCTTATTGATCAACTGCCGTTCCACGTTGCGGGCACTCTTGGCACTTGCCGGACGGTTGCCCGTAGAAGCCGCAATCTGGTAATACATGCACTCGGCATAGAGATTGTCACTCTCCTTCATCATCTTATGCAGTACCTGGTCCATGGTATGGAAACGGGTACAGATGGTAAAGGCATTGGCAGGACAAGTCTTGGAAGAGGCATACATCTCCTCATATTCGATGCCTGCATCCTTCAACTTAGCCAGGAAACGGTCCATGAAGATGTCCTTGCGGGAGAACACCAATGGCGAAAGTACCGGATTATCATCATCCCAGCACCAGCCTTCGCCCAGTAATGCCGCATCCTTCATCGAACGGTCGGCATATACGTTACCACGAATGGTATCCACACCCATATCCTTGAGACTGTTGACAAATGCCGTCAGGTCATCACTGTTGAAACGGGGATCCATACCTCCCACACAGTAAACATCACCCGTCAGCACACCGTCCTCAATGGTTCCGGTATATTTCAACTGGGTCTTGAACTGATAGGAACCACCCAACTTGTCAAGTGCGGTGATGGCAGTCAAGAGCTTCATCGTACTTGCCGGGCGCATCAGCTGTCGTTCGTTGTGCTTGTAGATGCAGGAATCAGCATCCATATCCCAGACCATGATACCCACCTGCGACGTCTCAAACATCTTACTTTCCAAGAGTTTGCCGATACCTACCTGCACCGATTCGGGCCAAGGCAGCTTCAATGTATCGGCAGCCAGGGAATCCAACATCGTGGAGTCAGTCACTTCCGTGTCGTCCTGCGGCTCCACCACTTCTCCTTCAATCACATCCTGAGCCTTCACCGGCATCGCCATGAGCGTAGCCATGATGAAGCTCATCATCATATATATAATCTTTTTCATTGTCTTTTACTAATTTCTTTCTCGAAAGCCTCCTCATTATCGGGCTGCACCGTTACCATATTATGATGTCCGTATTCTATCACCAGGCAATGATCCAATCCCAGAAAGGTCTTGGCGGTATGCACGCTGATGATGTCGCATACCGGCACATTCCTGTTGGAAGAGAACCTGCCCTCGTTGATGATGAGATATTCCATCTCGTCATCTCGGTCGATAGGTTTCACCTTCTTGAAGGTATAGGTGGTATTCAGAATACGCTCAATCATGCCCACAATGATGATGGCAACGAAAATGCCAATAATCGCCATCTTGACCCAGAAGAAATATCCTGCCAGGAGAGCGAAAACCACCACTCCAACACGAGCCGTCGTATTGAAGCGCTTATGAAAAGTTCTATCTGCCATATCTCGTTCTTTTATCTTTAAAATAGCGTTTTCAGCTACTATTTGATAGTCTAAAAGACTATATTACCTTAAAATTCGCTGCAAAATTACAAAAAATCCCTCTCTTATTACTCTTTTTAAAGAGAAATTAGTACTTTTGCAAACAATTAAGCATTATTAGAATAAACTCACATGGTTTATAAGTATGATTTTCTGATTATCGGCTCAGGAGTTGCCGGTATGAGTTACGCCCTGAAAGTAGCCAGAGCGCATAAAGGTAAAGTGTGTATGATTTGCAAAACCTCACTCGATGAGGCAAACACTTCATTTGCACAAGGTGGTGTGGCGTCAGTTACCAACTTGGAAGTAGATAACTTCGACAAGCACATACAGGACACAATGATCGCTGGTGATTACATCAGCGACTATCAGGCTGTGAAGCAGGTTGTCACCATGGCACCAGAGCAGATCAAGGAGCTCGTGCAGTGGGGTGTCAACTTCGACAAGCAGCAGGATGGCAAGTTCGATCTTCATCGTGAGGGCGGACACAGCGAGTTCCGCATTCTTCATCACGCTGATGATACGGGTGCTGAAATCCAGCGCGGTCTGATGGAAGCAGTGCGCAACTGCCCGGACATCGATATCAAGGAAAATCATTTCGCTGTAGAAATCATCACTCAGCACCACTTGGGTGCCCGTGTTACCCGCCGTACACCTTATATTAACTGTTACGGAGCCTACGTTCTGAATCCTGACACCCAGAAGGTGGATACCTATCTGAGCAAGGTTACCGTGATGTGTACCGGTGGATGTGGTGCCGTTTATCAGACTACCACCAACCCTGTCATCGCTACCGGTGATGGCGAGGCGATGGTTTACCGTGCCAAGGGTACCGTAGCCGATATGGAGTTCGTACAGTTCCACCCTACAGCCCTCTATCATCCAGGAGAAACCCACCCTGCATTCCTCATCACCGAGGCAATGCGTGGATACGGCGGCATCTTGCGTCTGCCTAACGGCGAGAGCTTCATGGAGAAATATGATGAGCGCCTGAGTCTGGCTCCTCGCGACATCGTGGCACGTGCCATCGATAAGGAGATGAAGATTCACGGTCTGGATCATGTCTGCCTGGATGTTACCCATAAGAATCCGGAGGAGACCAAGCGTCACTTCCCTAACATCTATGCCAAGTGTCTCAGCATCGGTATCGATATTACCAAGGATTATATCCCAGTTCGTCCTGCCGCTCACTACATGTGTGGTGGTATCAAGGTAGATCTGAACGGCTGTTCAAGCATCAACCGCCTCTATGCCTTGGGCGAGTGCTCTTGCACCGGTCTGCATGGTGGCAACCGTCTTGCCAGCAACTCTCTCATCGAAGCTGTGGTATATGCCGAGACTGCTGCCAAGCACAGTCTGGAGCATGTAGATGAATATGATTTCAATGAGAAGGTTCCAGCCTGGAACGACGAGGGTACCCTGACCAACGAGGAGAAGGTATTGATTACCCAGAGCGTCAAGGAAGTGGGCGAATGCATGAGTAACTACGTAGGCATTGTTCGCAGCGACCTCCGTCTGAAGCGTGCCTGGGATCGCCTCGACCTTCTTTACGAAGAGACCGAGAATCTCTTCAAGCGTGTGAAGGTAAGCAAGGAGCTCTGCGAGCTCCGCAACATGATCAACGTGGGTTACCTCATCACCCGTATGGCTATCGAGCGCAAGGAGAGCCGTGGTCTTCACTATACCATCGACTACCCTGTTCACGCTTACGACAAGAAATAAAGTTTTTTTCAAGCTACCATATAAAGCCGCCAGGATATTCTCACACGATATCCTAGCGGCTTTTTCTTTGCTTATATGAAAGCTCAAATACTTAATGACACTAATGACGCGCCCTTATTTGTTAGTTTTTAACAGGAAGCCAACTTTCGGGATTGTTTCTAATTTAACACTCTCATCAACCGATAAGATTTTTCTTAGTTGCGAAATGTAGTTATCTAAGCTGGGATCAGAATAGTTGCCATCAGGCCATAGTTGACATTTCAAAGTTTGACGAGTCGTAATCTTCCCTAGATTTTGTGCCAATATACTAAGCACCTCAAACTGTTTCTGGGAAAGATGAAGTTGATCGTTATTTTTAGTATATAGAGCATGGGATTGCATATGCAAGTTTAGACAGCCTATTTGGATATCGGTCACTATCCCTAACTTTTCATCAGTTTTTGCAAAACGCTGGATGTATGCGCCAAGTTCATCTATCTCAAATGGTTTCTTCAAGAAATGAAAAGCCCCGTTCTCCAATGCTTTTGAGATGTAATCCATCTGAATATGTGAGGACATAATGATAACAGGTATGTTGATGGCATGAAGCTTCAATTCTTTTAGTATCTCGATGCCATTTCCCATACCTACCTCAACGTCTAGTACCAATATATTAGGTTGGACCTCAGAAATTTTATCCAAAAGTCCATCCAATGAGTCTAGATAGTAAGGTTTCATGCTTAACCCTTCTAAGCCCAGTACCAGTGTAGTGCCTAGCAACTTATCGTCATCCACAATGATTACTTTCAATTTTTCCATTTTTCCTGCCATTTTTATTGTGCTTTAGGAAGACTGAAGGTAAAACAGCTTCCCTTTCCTAATTCACTATTTACGCATATTCTTCCATGATGTGCTTCCACCACATATTTCACCACAGCCAATCCGATACCATATCCCTTAACCTGGTTATGCTGCCGTACACGGTAGAACTGTCTGAAAATCAACTTCTGGTCCTTGGGGGCAATGCCCCACCCATCATCGGTTACGCTAACCTCGATACTTTCGTCTATATTTCTGATTAACACTTGAACATTCACTCCGTCATCAGAATATTTCAGTGCATTCTCCACCAGATTCCTCATCACATTACGGATATATAATTCGTCGGCATACGCCATGCCTTCACCTTGCGTCTCATCGGAAATAACGATGTTATGCGGCTTCTCCTTATATAATATGTCCATATCTGTCTTAACGATATTTGTTAATTCTAGAAGACTGACCTTCTTCAAATTGAGTAATATTCTATCATTGCCACCCTTGGCTGCAAGCAATATAGATTCTATATCGCTCACCAGCAACTTAGCCTTGTCACTTGCTTGTGAAATTACATCCAACAATATCTTATCTTCCTTTACCTTCACTTTTAGCAAACTCAATACAGAGATAACGCTATTGATAGGAGCCTTGAGGTCGTGGATGATACCATTAACGCCTAGTTCTCGATTTCTTAGAAGCTGCTCTTTTCTCTTTATCACTAAGAGGTGGTAACCGATGCAAACTACAGCTATCAGCACAAATAGTACAGACAGAGCCAATGTCCATATAGAGTGTGCTATAAACTGAGAAGGTGGAACAGGCATAGCAACTCTTACAAATCGGAGATTGGCTAAATTTACTACTACATCTTTTGAGCAAACCCACGAGGAAGGTACATTATTTACTCCCTCTGCCTTTATTATCTTTTTATTTTTGTCGAGTAAGAATATGGAGCGCTCTACCTTGTCCTCCATTCTCCTTGTTACTATTTCATCCAACTTAGCTAGATTAAGAGGCTTACCTTCTTGCTCCAACATGTCTTGTGACAGCAATATGACGGCATCCCCATAATTACTTACTATTCCTTGTTTTTTTAGGGAACCAATATCTAAAGTTTGCAAATCTAAGCCAGGTTCTTTTATATTTTTCTCTTGAATTTTGTCTGTTGCATTGAATACTTTATATCGAATATGGTATTCTCCATTTTTGTCAGGATTATTTTTACTTTTTGCTCTATCATGGTATTCCTCGTCAACTGATTGTACCAGCATATCATTAATCTCATCAATACATTTTAACTTGTATTTTTGATACTGCAAGTGTACATTATATCCTTGCAGGCATACTATCATTATGATAGCTAACAATGCTATAGAATATACTTTCTTCATAATCCTTACTATTTAAACACTGCAAAAGTACAAAAAAAAAATCGAACTTGGAACAAATAATATCTGCTTATTAGAAAAATATTAGATTTTTGTTAGAATTTATAAGGAAAACATTGATTACCTTTGCAACCGATTAAAATAATTATAAAGACATGGTCACATTAACTAAATTTTTAAAAGAGAAAATTATGAAGAAAAAGATATTATTGCCATTTCTGTGCATAGCAACTATGCCTGCCATGGCTCAACACATCACTGGAAAAATTATCAATGAGCAGGGCGAAGCCTTGCCTTATGCGAATGTATTCTTGCTTAACCATCAGGACTCCACATTTATAAAAGGCACTGTAAGCGACGAGAATGGTGCATTCTCACTGGATGGATACCCAAATGGAGATATTCTCAAAGTATCTGCCATGGGATATAAGACAAACTATCTTATTTGTCATAATGAATCTATTGGTAATATCACCCTGCAAGATGACGCCAAGCTGTTAGGTGAAGTCGTGGTGAAGGGACATCGCAACTACGTGAAGTCTAACAATATGGGATTAAACGTCTCCATGATTGGCAACCCTTTGTCTAAGTTGGGTTCTGCCGTGGATGCCATCAAGCAGATGCCATTGATTAGTGGTATCGGTAATAACATTTCAGTGTTGGGCAAAGGAACGCCAGAGATTTACATCAACCACCGAAAGGTAAGAGACAATTCTGAACTGCAACAACTCTCCTCTCAGGATATCGAAAGAGTAGAAATCATCACCAATCCTGGAGCTAAATATGAGGCAGATGTGAAGTCGGTCATCATCATCCATACCAAAAAGCAGGATGCAGGATGGGCTGGCTTAGCAAAAGCCGGTGCTACACTTTCTGATGTTTCATACGGGAGAACGGGCCTGGACTTGTCTTGGACTGGCAGCAATGGACTTGGAGTGTATGCCGGAGCCAATTATGCCGGGGACGGAGAAAAGCAAACAGGCTACTATCTGGAAAAGTTTGGCAATAATGAGTATGAAACAAAAACAAATACTACCTATGAGAATCGTGCGCATAAGTTAAACGCCAATATAGGTGCTAGTTACGACTTTGGAGCCAATTCTCTGGGCATCCGTTATGAATTTAGCAGAAAACCTAAGGGAAAATACTCTTCAACAAATGACATCCAGACAAATGTAAAGCCAGAGAATGCACAGCTTGAGTCAACGAGTGAACAGTCAAAGCAGAATACACGCCATTATCTCAACTCTTATGCTATATTGAAATTCGGTGAAAAGAAGAACTATCTGTTGGCGGCAGATGTGGATTATCTTTACAACTTCTCCAATGAACTCTCTGATGTCAACGAGCAAGGTGAGAACTATGCGAATCATATTGGTACAGTAAGTCATAGCAACAATCACCTGGTAGCGGGCAAGGCTAATTTCACTGCTTCATGGAAGGCTGTAACTCTAGACTTAGGCGCCCAATATTCGTATACCAAGACTCGCCAATCTTTTGAGGGAAGCACCTCTAATGACGAGGCTCTCTTTGACGCTTCTCGTGATGAGGAACGCCAGCATCTGACAGCAGGATACATTACGGCAAATTGGCAGCTTAGCTCTGCATGGAGCGCAAGAACAGAACTGCGTGTAGAGAATACAGACTTCGCTTATATACTTAATGGTGAGAAGGTTGCTGAACAATCTAAGAGTTTTACGGATTGGCTCCCATACGTAAGCATTGATTATCAGAACGGCAATCTAAGTTTGGGATTATCTTACAGCACTTCAGTTGACCGTCCTAGCTATAGTATGCTGAGCAATACTTATTCTTATGCCTCGCATACATCATGGATGCTTGGAAATCCTTTGCTGAAATCATCACTAGAAAGAGAGCTAAGTTTGGATGTGAGTTATCGTAAGACGAGCTTGAGCCTCTCTTATGTACATAGCATGAGAGAACTTGCCACAACTTATTCATATATGGAAAACAAGAAGGTAAATATCATCAAGAATGTAAACTTACCTAGCTATGATTATTTTCAGATGGTGGCTGGGCAAAGATTGGACATAGGCATCTGGCATCCTACGCTTTACGGTGTGCTGAGATTGCAGAAGTTGGAATATGGTAATCCCGAAAAGTCATACAACAAGCCGTTGTTTAATATGACTATGCGCAACCGCTTTGACTTACCTTGG
The DNA here is from genome assembly GCA_958369755.1 of uncultured Prevotella sp. GTDB lineage: Bacteria > Bacteroidota > Bacteroidia > Bacteroidales > Bacteroidaceae > Prevotella. The sequence continues at coordinate 10,675 of CATXJC010000028.1, read as the reverse complement.
GGAATCTATGCTTATTTCGATGGAATATGGGTTAGCAAAGGATATTCTGCCACCAACTATACCAAGGGATATGTTCTCCTTGACATGGGACTTAACAAGAGCTTGGGCAATTGGGCATTTACCATCTACTGGAATGATAGCTTTAAGCTTTGGCGTCAAAAGAACTTGATTGAGACCAATGGAGTGTCTTTCTATCAAAACCTCAAGGGCGGTGTTCACAATGTATCTCTCAATGTAACCTATTCTTTCAAGAAGAAGAAGAGTTATCGAGGCAAGGGCGCAGCTCGGGAGGAAATAAACCGATTGTAAAACAGAAATCAGTTGGAGCTGGGAAGCTAAGCAAAAAGCCGCCAGGATATTCTCACACGATATCCTAGCGGCTTACAGGAAAATTCAAATCCTTAATAACACTAAAGATTTTGGTAAAACGACATATTTTCACTAAAAAGATTTTGGTAAAACGACATATTTTCGCCAAAAAGATTTTGGTAAAACATATTTTTTATGTAACTTTGCACCCATAAGACATTGAAAATATGGAGAATATGATATTTAAGAGAAAAATATATAGCCAAATGGCTAAATGGAAGGAAATTTCCAAGGGAAGTACAGCCCTCCTTGTAGAGGGTGCTCGCCGTATTGGAAAGTCAACTATCGTAGAAGAATTTGCCAAGAATGAATACGAATCATACATTTTGATAGATTTCAATGAGGCTTCCAAGGAAGTGAAAGCACTCTTTGATGATCTTATGAATATAGATTTCATTTTTCTTTTCCTGCAGAATGCTTACAATAAAACATTGCATGAGCGAAAGTCGGTTATCATCTTCGATGAGGTACAACAATGTCCGAAAGCCCGACAAGCCATCAAGTATTTGGTAAAAGACGGTAGATATGACTATATAGAGACTGGCTCACTTATCAGCATACATAAGAGCACTAAGGACATTAGTATCCCTAGCGAAGAACATCGTATCGAGATGTTTCCGATGGATTACGAAGAGTTCAGATGGGCCATGGGGGACACGGCTAGCGTGCCTCTGCTGCGTCAAGTTTTCGATAAGAAAATATCTCTAGGCGAGGGAGTCAACAGATTGAAGATGAGAGAACTACGCCTATATATGTTGGTAGGAGGAATGCCACAAACTGTCAATGTTTATCTTAACACTAACAATCTACAGCAAGTAGATACCGTTAAGCGACAGATTCTCCAACTATATGCTGATGATTTCAGAAAGATAGACCCATCGGGCAAAATATCCAAACTATTCATGTCTATCCCAGCCCAATTGAGCAAGAACCAGCTCCGCTATCAGCCTACTTCTGCTGTAGGAAGAATGGCAGCTGAGAAAATAGATGAGTTGATACTCAACTTAGAAGACAGCAAGACGGTTAACATTGCGTACCACACGGATGATCCGAATGTAGGTATGCCACTGACAGCCAACATCAACAAGTACAAACTGTACATAGGCGATACGGGACTATTCGTAACTTTGGCTTTCTGGGACAAGGATTATACGGAGAACATCATCTACCAGAAACTGTTGAGCGACAAGCTATCCACCAATATGGGATACGTATTTGAGAATCTGGTTGCCCAAATGCTGAGAGCCTCAGGCAACAGACTCTTTTACTATACTTTTCCAAAGGATGCCACGCATTCTTACGAAATCGACTTCTTGTTGTCACGCGGCAATAAGTTGTGCCCAGTAGAGGTCAAGTCGTCTGGTTACAAAACGCATGCCTCGCTTGATGCTTTCTGTCAAAAATTCTCCGACAGGATAGTACATCCATACTTGGTTTACACCAAAGATCTACAGAAAGATGGGCAAACACTCTTGATTCCGATTTACATGACCCCATTCTTATAAAGTAAGAATGCGCTGGGAGCGCAGGTTTGTTACCTACCCTCCCAGCGACAACCTTGCAAAACACAATGTCTTTTTTTATTGTACCTTTGCACCGCAGTTGGGCGATAAAAAACATCATCTCGTCAGCGAGAACTTGATGCTCAGACCGAAATCCTGCGTGGTGGTAGGATAACTGCTGCTCGACAAGAGCGGCGTATTGGTCTGGCGATCATAGTAGAAACTCATGGTGAGCATCTTGCTCAAGGTATAATCAGCCGTGAAACTCAGCTTCAGGGCATTGTTGCCGCTGCTGGCGCTGCTCGTCATCGTGGCTATATCACGGACGATGGCTGCCTGCTTGCGGAAACTGAAGTCGAGACGCAGGTTCAGGTCGTGATTAGGACCGTAGTTCCGGGTCTGATTCTTGCCCTTGCTTCCGTTTCTGCTGTTCTGCTGGGCACCCGTTCTTCCCTTCACCTTGTGTGCCTTTGGAGCACCGAAGAGATTGAAGTTGTTGATGCGATAGCCCATACCTACCACCCAGTCTTTGCTCAGCGCCTCATTCACCTGTACACTCGTCATACTGAGGTTCAGCACTCGGGTCTGGCGATACTCACCCTTGATAGTCATATTGTTGTTCAGCGTAACATCCATACCGAGCAATGGCGAGAATGCCTCGTTGATGCTCACCTGAGAAACATTGAACATGCTGCTAGGCGATGGATTGCCCGTAGAGGCATCCGTCACGAAGCCCAGACCATTCATATACTCCTGATAGGTACTGTAGCTGCTATAGCTGCCCACGGCAAAGATACTCTTGTAGGCGTGGTTGATGTTCACACTCTTGAAGTGCTCACGGAACCAAGGCAACTTGCCCAAGCCACTATAGCGCACCGTCCAGTTTGGCAAGAGCCGGCTCAATGCCGGGAAGATGGAGAGCGAACTGCCGCCCATCGAGGTATAGGCATTGAGGAATGCAGGAATCATCACATCACCACTATACGGATTAACCGGTGTGCGGGAAGCATCATACTTGCCTCCACCCAAGGTAGAACCCACAGGATATACCGTTCCGGCATACTGCGACTCCACCCGCTGGCGGAAACCATTGAGCGAGTTGACAAACTTCTCGAAAGTCCTGCTGCGATAACCACTGTTGGCATTTCCGATTCCCTCGAAAGCCGAACTCAGCGAGATGGTAGTCATCTGGAAAGTTCCGCTCTGGGTGGTCGGTGTACCCTCATACATATACTGTATGCTCTTTTGCGTGGTCATGGTGCGGGTGGCAGAAAGATCAATCTTGAAATCCCTGACTGGTTCCAGGGTGGCACGCAGCTGCAGATTCTCGGTCTTGCTGGTAGTAGCCGGCGTAGCAATCGAGTCGTTGCAGAGCAGCCAGTCGTTTTCTCTTGCCTTTCCTATATAGCTGTCATCCACCAGTCCGAAGGCGAAATCCAGTCCCGGCGCCATCGTTCCCACTTTCTTCTGTCCGAAGGCATCACCCACGTTAGGAGTAAAGCCCGGCAGAAGCATCTGATAGTTGTTGCGGTAGGTGAAGCTCACCTTGCGCAGCATCATTGCCAGTCGGGCTGCCGTCTGGGCTGTCCGATACCATTTTTCGTTATCGAGCGGCTCTTTCGGCATCACCGTAATCTTCAGCTTCATCATGCTATCCACCTTCGACTTGATACGGATCTGGTTGTTATCCACCTTTTTATATTTCAGATGATACACCTTTCCATCCTCCGTCTTAGCAGAAATGATGAGTCGCTTGCTGTTCTTGCCATGTCTGATGAGCAGGGTAGTATCCGGCAGGAGGGTGATTTCCTTCTCGAAAGCCTTTCTGTTTTTCGGAAGCGCCTTCGCCAGATCTACCTGATTCTTCTGCCCATTCTTCTGCATATCATTCTTCTGCTGTGCATTCTTCAGCAAAGCCTGCTTCCGCCTGGCTTCCTTCTCCTTCTTCTTCCTCTCTATCTCACTCCTGCTTATCGAGCGGTTGAATCGGTCATTCGCCTTCTTGAGGAATGGGATGTGGTTGTAGAGGCGCACCAGGTCGAAGCTTCCGTTAATCGTCAGCTCGCGCTGGGTGTTGATGGTGTTGCCATACGAGTTGCCGTTCTCATCCTCCGTACCTCGCTCCCAAGTATAGTTGGCGTTGTAGGAGGCATCGGTATTCACCCAGTCGAAGACTGGCAGCAGATGGATAGGCAACTTATAGGATGCCGTGAAGTTCTGACTGTAGTCGAGCGGCGTACCCCAGCTCTTCACACTCTGCCATACCGAACTTCGATACACCGAATCCTTCCAGGCATGATACTGGTCGGCATAGAGATCGGCATTCACATCCGGATAAGGCACATCTACCTGTGCATGGGTGGCACTCTGGAAGTTCATGTGCAGGTTCTTGGTCAGATCCCAGCGCAGAGAGAACTCGCGGTTCCAGAGGAACTGGTCGCTCACGGTGAGCGGCAGCTGCGAATTGAGCGTACTCTCCATATCGCGTTCCTGCAGTTCATAAGTCTCGTGCGTCATCTCCGTATTGAAGGCGATGTTCTGAGGCAGCCAGTTTAATCCGAATCGCTTCAGAATGTCGAGCCACTTGCTCTTGTTCTTCCACTTCTTGAAAGGTTCCCACGCCTTATAGACCGGTGTCCAGGAATAATCCAGGGCTCCGCGCCAGTTGTCCCGATTCTCGAAGACCGTGGTCTCACCCGTGGTATGCTGATGGGCATGACTGTAGGTAAACGAGAAGTTGGCTGGATCGTAAGGCATCGGATGACGTCGGGTGGCGATACCTACCCGGGCATTGGATACCGAGAAGTTGGTCTGGGTGACTTTGGTCACGGCGATGTTCTCGATAGAGTCCCGATCAGCCTTCGAACCGGCGGCATCCAGCGCATCCTTCAGTTCCATATCCGTATCCAGCGGATTGTATTTCGGAGAAGTCTTCTCCTTCGTCACACTATAATATAAAGGTATGCTCACCTTCGCCTTGTCGGGGAAGAACTTACCCATCTCCAACGAGGTGGTCACGCTATAGGAACCATAATTATCGGTACTGCGGCTAGCCACGCCATCTTCCAGACCGCCGAAGCCTTCGCTCATATAGCGGCCGGTAGCATTCACGCTACCCAGGTCGGAGAGCTGCACGTTCAGATTGGCATTGGCTGCCCATCCTCCCTTGTTGTTATGCTCCAGAAGCCGGAGCTCGTTGACCCAGACTTCTCCGCTCTTCACCTCATCCGAATTGTTTCTCACACCTATCATCAGCGTCTTTACCTCTCCCAGGCTCGGATTGCCCACGATGGTGATCCGGTTGCCCGGATGTTCTGCATCCATCATCATATAAGGTGCCATATAGGAAGCCATGCCAGCAGCCTTCGCCTTGTTTCGCTCCTTCTTGAGACGGGTAAATACGCTCAGGTTTACATTGAGCATATTCTCCTCCGGCCAAACCAGCTTTCTGTCGGCAGAACTGTTGCGGTTATAATTGTTGCGAGGTTCGGTCAGCTTGAGCGGAATCTCATACTCATAGTAATTGTTCTTATAGTCGCTGCCCAGACGGATGAAGACCGCCAGCTGGTCGTTCTTCAGATTGGTGGCGTTCTGCTCCAGGGCATTGGCATGGGCAAACATCTGTATGCGCTTGTACTGGCGGAGATCGAGGGTAGAGTTCTTATATACCGCCTTTGCCTCGCCATGGGTCAGATCCTTCACCACCATACTCAGCGCCTGCTCGTTTGCCTCGACAAGCTGTGGCTGCGATGGGTCCTGTTCACGGCTGATACCCGGAGGAAGCACATAGTTGACCGGTGTCTTCTCGGCATTTTCCTCAAGACTGACTGCACTCGCCTCCAAGGTTCCGCCACTGGCTGCACCCAACGGCTGGTCGTAGGTACGCCACTTGCTGTGCACCAGGTCGAGCGTACCGAAACGGAGCACGATAGGCTTCTTGAAGTTGGTGAGGAACATTCGCATGAAGCGGATGCTGGAGAAATCGTTGATGTTTCCCTGGCGCTTCTCAAACTCATCCACAGGAATGCGGAACTGATACCAGGTAACCGTGGATTTCGTGTTGTCTCGCCAAGTCTGGGTGTATTCCCGCTTATCCACGATGAAGTTGCTGCCCACCACGAGATCTTCCGGACGGATGCTGACGTGATACTGGAAATACTTCTCGTATTCGTTCAGCGTATAGTCCTGGTTGATGTCCTCCACATCCGGTGTAGATTTATAGGAGGTATCATAACTCTCGGTACGGCTTTCGCTGTCAGGCGAATTGCCTTGAGGGTTGTTAATGTACTTATATCGTTGAAGGATGGGCGCACGCATCTCATCCCAGTCAGATCCTCTGAAATAGTGATAGTTATCCCGGGCTGGGTCGGCAAAGATACTGTCGAACACCGCCTGGTTCACCTTTCCCTGTATCTGGTCGAGATAGGCACTCTTGTAGAATTCCTGCTCTTCGGCATCGGTCAGACCATTGAATCCCACATCCTGCAGGGCACGGCTTCCGCTGGTGGTGGCAAATGCGTATGTCACGGTGCTCTGCGTAGGAATCTTACCCCACTGCGTATAGGTGAAGCTGTTGCTGCCATCCACCGGCATTCCGCTCTCATAAAACTTCTTGCCATCACGCAGGATATCCTCGCTCACCTCGCCCAGGTTGATGTAGAAGTCGCCACCATAGTCGGCTGCATCCGATTGCTCTCGGGAATAGATGAACGGATCGAGCATCCAGAACTCGATATACTCCACGTTTGCCTGCTCGAAATCGTTGGTATCCAGCTTGCGCATCATTCCACCCCAGTTGCGGGACGGATTGGCAAGGGTACCATCCGACTGCAGATCGGATACATTGAAGTTGTAAGGTCCCGGCTCCGATGGATAGTAAGCCAGATTGAGAACACTCAGGGTGCTGGTGGCTCCCTGATAGGTGCTCTGCTGGCGCAGAGGGAAAAGCTCCTTTACATACACCTCTCTCACGTAGTGGTTGCTCAACTGCTTGAGGTCGCTCTTGATATGGCCCGGAGTGAGCGAACTTCCCCGTCGGGTGAAAAGCGGATCGATGGTGTACCAGGCAAGGCGGGAACGATGGTAACCGCTGGTCAACCCCGTCTTGTCATTGTAATCATCCTTGAAGTTGAGCGACGGCACACTGGAGATAACCCACGAAGTAGGAGTCATCACGTCGATGGTTCCCTTGGTATTCTCGAAGTCATCAATATACGAAGCATTGTCCTGCACTCCTCCTGCCTCGCCCGCCAGAAGCTGGGCAAACTCACTCTTGAAGGAGATATAGGAAGGTTGGGTGAGATGCAGGAACGGTATCTTGTCGAGCATGTTGGTAAGCCATTGGCTCTCCTTCTTCCAGTTCAGGTTGATGCCCCAGAGTGTATTCTTCAGCGGTTCGCTGCCCATCGCCACCTTGTTGGTGAGCGCCTGTTCCGAGAGATGCTGCAAGGTTCCACTGATCTGGAAATCCCTGGAGAATTCATACTCCCAGTTGAATCCGAACATCGTCTTTCTCATCTGTCCGTAATCGGTATTGCTCTCCAGGGAGACGTTGACCGCCGTACCGGCATCAATAATGCTCTGGTTGAGGATGGTCACCTCTCCGGCATTGTAATCCACCGAGTAGTCGGTACCTTCTTTCAGGGTAACGCCACCTGCCGTCACCACTACCGAACCCTGCGGCACATTGTAGGCATCGAGGGAGATGACATTGGCTGCCGAGCCCTTGAACTGTCCCACGATGAGATACTTATTCTTTTCAGCTATCTGCCTGGCGATGGTCTTCGTACTGTCATAGAGTTCGGTGAAGGCATACTTCTCAGCCTGCTCCTCAGACACGCCCTTCTTGACGAGATAATCCTGCATATAACTGCCGAACGGTTCCACCTTCGGCATGAACACGCGACCATTCGATACGGTATAGCCCTCTACATAATCGAAGTAGCCATTGCTGCGCGCCTTGTTGTTGTTATCAAGCCGATCGGCACCCAGCACACGGATGATAGGCTGGTTCTTCACCTGCGTTTCCGGAATATAGTTGACATAGACACCCGTTGTATCACTCTGATATTTCACATCGAGGCGGAACTTATCCTTTTCCACCTGCGAAGAGAGATAATATACGTTCTTCATCATCAGGTCCCAGTTGCCCTGCTGTGGATTGCAACTGGTATTCTTCAGCGACTTCACGAAGAGAGCCTGCTTGGTATCGGTGATATCCGAGGCAAACTCGCCCACCTGATAGGTCACTCCGCCATAGGTATATTCGTATGCCACGGCAAGAACCTGATCGGTCTGAAGACCAGACTTCAGCGAAACATATCCCATCGCCTGGTTCACGGTATATTCAGAGGAATTGAGCAGACGGGCACTCTCCAGTTTCTCGAAATCGCTGCCGCCTATCAGTCCGCCACCTTCCAGAACAGAGGCAGTCTGGTTGATGTCACGGGCAGCGGCAAACTGACCTGTCATCGATGCATACTCGGTATTCGCCTGGTTAGCCGGCACCATCGTTCCTCCTGCCCCCCACATCGGATTGCTCACCTTCTCGTTTTCACCCAGGTCGGTCAGGGCGATGATGTTTCGGGTATTCGTGGTGGTTCCCGTCTTGTTGGTTACCCAGATTTCCACACGGTTGATGGTGATACCCGTCAGCAGATTCGGCAGTTTCTGCATCCAGGCATCATAATGACTGCGGAAATACTGAGAGAGGAAGAAGTGACGGTTTTCCTCGTAATCTGCCACATTAAGCTCGAAGGGAGTAAGCTGCACGCCACCCCGGCTCGATACACTCTTGGAAGCCGACTTCTTCTGTGAGAACACCGTCTGCAGCTTGAGCTTGCCAAACTGCATATCGGTTCTTACACCGAAAAGACTGCTGGCGCCCTTGATGAGCGAGGAGTTGCTGGGAAAGGATACATTGCCCGCCTCAACCAGCTTGATAATCTCATCTTCCTTGCCATCATACTTCAGCTTCATGTTCTGGGCATCGTAGTCGAAGGTGGCATCGGTGTTGTAATTCAGGTTGAGGTCCATCTTATCGCCTACCTTTCCATTCACGTTGAGATTGATTTTCTCATCAAAGTTCATCATCGTGGTCTTTCGGTTTCGGATAGGCAGCGACGGGTTGTCGATATTCTTCTTGTTGATACCAAACTTCAGTTCGGCGGTACCCTGGGTCTTGACACGGATTCCCCCGGGACCGAAGATTTTCTCGGCAGGTCCCAGATCGAAGTGCATATCAGAGAAATCGAACTTCTCCTTGCCCTTCGCCTGATAGATTTCATCGTTCTTCTGGCGATAGAAGGCATTGCGCTCGTTCTGTTCCGTCCATTTCATATATTCATCCGGAGTGAGCATGATGGGAGCCGAAAGCCAGGTATTGCCCATCCGGTTGCCGATGACATAACGGTTGAGGGTATCATTGTAGATGACCTGATACTGGAGGGCATCAGGACGCTTGAGGTCGAGCGGACTCTGGTAGAGGTCGCTCAGGGAATAAGGTTGGGTAAGCTGGATTTTCCAACGGGGATGCAGCAGGGAATCGGGAATCGTATCCTCATCTGCTAGAATGGGCTGAGCCTTCGGTTGCTTCTTGTCTTGCTGCTTATCATTCTGCCTGACTTCCTGCTTATCGTTCTGTTTGTTTTCCTGTTTATCTTTCTGCGGAAAAGGCAAAGCGAGGGCATAGCCGAAGGTTGCCACCATCAGCCAAGCCATCAAAAAATAAAAGATTCTTTGCCCCTTCATAAAGTTATTTAATTTGCTTCAAGGCAAGCTTTACAACCTGCTCCACCGGCAGATCTGGCTGCGCCTTCAGGATATCCACTACAACCTTGGCAGAAGGTGCCGGTGAGAAACCGAGCATGGTGAGGGCACTGACAGCCTCATCCTTGATATCATTGTTCACCATCACCACATTACCACCATTAGCCGGCAGCTCATCGGCAATGCCCAGACTCACGATCTTATCCTTCAGGTCGATGATGATGCGCTGGGCGGTCTTCAATCCGATACCCTTCACGGTCTTCAGCATCTTCTCGTTGCCTGTAGAAATCACATTGCAGAGTTCGCTTGGCGACATCGACGAGAGTATCATTCTCGCCGTATTGCCTCCCACACCCGATACGGTGATGAGCTGGCGATAAAGTTCGCGCTCCTGCTTGGAGGCGAAACCGAAAAGGGTGAAAGAGTCATCTCTTCCACCTGCCACCAAGACCTCATGCACGTAGAGTTTTACTTCCTGCTTGCCCTGAATGGCAGTATAGGTATTGAGCGAAATATTGAGTCCGTACCCCACCCCTGCAGTCTCTACTACTGCCATTGCCGGAGTCAGTTCGGTCAGATCGCCATGAATATATTCTATCATTTTAATTTTCTCCTTACTATTTAAACACTTGGTTATACCTCTTTCATAAATTAATTATAATAATATGAACGCACGGAATAGGGATTTATTGTATCCGGCATTGGATTATATTGCTGACACCCCTATAAGAAAAAGCCTTTATCCCCTATGGAAATTGTTTTTATGACTAGAAGAAAGTTTCGTTCATAAGTTTTGAACCGACATTCAATACTTTTGAACGTACATTCAATACTTTTGAACCTACATTCAAAACTTATGAACGGAGAATTCTATTAGGTACAGAAACAATTTCCTTTAAAGGTAGAAAGTAATTCCTTTAAGGGAATAATTATTTTCCCTTAAGGGTATTAACGATTTCCCTTAAGGGTATTAACAATTTCCCTTAAGGGTAGAAACTAATTCGACCTGTACGGTTGAAATTACCCAATACGCCCTG
>CATXJC010000027.1 GCA_958369755.1 uncultured Prevotella sp. | reverse complement strand
TTACCTTCGAAGAATTTCTTGAAGGATTCGCGCACTTCATTAGCTGTCATCATATCTTTTTTATATTTATCTTTAATTTCTTTTTCCTGTTTTGAAGAGGGGATTGAGAGTCCTCTCAGAAAATATTTTTGCCCTTTAGGGCATTTTCTTCCGAAAATCTTTGCAAAGATAAGAAGAATTGTTTAATTTTGCAACTAAATTAATTATTTTTGAAATTAAAGACGGAAAAAATGGCAATAATTCCAGATAAAACAACGAAATTGTACTATTCTATCAAGGAAGTAGGTGAAATGTTTGGTCTAAACGACTCTACGTTGAGATATTGGGAAAAGGAGTTTCCTTTTCTCAAACCGAAGGTTGCTGGCAACAAAGTGCGCCAGTATACCGATAAGGATATTGAGCAGGTAAGGCTCATCTACAACCTCATCAAGGTGAAGGGATTGAAGATTGCGGCTGCCCGTAAGTATCTGAACCAAAACAGAACGGGTGCCGAGAAATCTTCTGAAGTTCTCGACACCCTTATTTCTGTAAGAGACCAGCTCAAAGAACTCAAAAAACAGCTCGATGGACTGGTTTAAGACTTTGAGCTTTGAACTTTGAGCTTTGAACTTTATGATTAGTTGAAAGGGTAGGGGATGGTGGGTTACCACGCTTCTTCGCCGAAGACATTCTTGATGGTAACTTTAGCAGCTTCTTTCTTGGTGAGCTGACGGCTCCAGGCTACGCGGCCCTTGGTTGCAGCACCTGCACCATGGTTGTTATATTCGCTGTAGCGGGCTGTCTGTTCGTTGCTCTGCTTGCCCCAGTTGTGCCATCCTTCTGGACGGATGTGGCTGCCCATTTCGCAATTCATGAAGAGGGTAGCTGCATAAGGGCGCCATGGACGGCCCAGATAAACCTTGTCTACACCTGGCTCGGCGGTAAGCTTGCACTTGTTGAATACATAGCCATATTCCTGACCGGCTGGGCTGGAGGCAGCTGTGATGTAGCTGTTGGCCTTGCTGCGAATCTCACAATTCTCAAACCATGCTCTTCCCGGACCAAAGATGAAATCGGTGGTTCCTTCGATGTAGCAATCATAGAAGGCTGAACGGTTGTTGGCTATACCTGTATAAACGGTATCCTGATTGCCCAGCAGACGGCAGTTCTGAACCAGGATATGATCGCCTTCAAGATGTAGGGAGACTGCTTGTCCCAGTTTGGCAGCATTGTTCTCGATGGTGATGTTCTTCAGGGTGATGTAACTGCCCTGTACCTTCAGGGTATAAGTGCGGAATGTGCCCATCGGTTTACCCTTTACTGCAGCTTCTGAATCGAGTCCACCTACAGGCATCTTGATGTTGGCATGATCGTCCCATGTGATGATGGTGTTATCACGGTCTTCACCGCAGATGGTGATGTTGGTGAGCCATGAAGGGAGGATGAGTTTCTCCTTGTACACGCCTTTCTTTACGTAGATTACCTTGCTGTAATCCATGAAAGCACGACATACTTCGATGGCTTCGTCGATGGTGCGGAATTCGCCGGTACCATCACGGGATACTACAATCGTGTCGGGGTTGTCATACTTGTTGGCTGCTGCCAGAGGCAACAGGGTCAACATCATTAAAAATGATAAGAATAATTTTTTCATATTGTTTTTAAGCTTGTTGTTTTGAATCTGTTTTTATAAGATGTTGAAATCTGTATGATTTCATAGAGAATCGCCAGATTTTAAATCCGGCGATTCTCTATTGTTTATCTTTTCTTTATTATCATAAACGCCTAAGTTACAGGATTCTCTGTACTTCCTGCAGATCATCAATATTTCGGAGTTGGTTCATAATGGTCTTAACTTCTTCGCGGTCGTGAACACGGAGCTCGATGGTTCCGTCGAAGATACCGTTATCACTACTGATTGTTATCTTGTGGATATTGATGCCTAACTGGTCACTAATCACCTTACTTACATCCAGCAGCATGCCCTTACGGTCGATACCCTTGATTTCGATGGTAGCATCGAAGAGTATCTGCTTGTGCATATCCCATTTGGCATCTACGATGCGGTTGCCGAAACTGGACTTCAGTTTGGCTGCTATGCTGCAAGAGCGCTTATGTATTTCGATGCGGTTCTTGTTGTCGATAAAGCCCATAACGTCATCGCCAGGAATCGCATGGCAGCAGCTAGGGAAGATAAACTGGTTGATATTCTCCTCGGTCAGAATGAGTGGCTTCTTCTTGTTGAAGTCTTTGCCCACCACGAAAAGATCCTGAGGCTTCACGATGCCTTTTTCTTGAGCCTTCTCCTTGCTCTTGCCCAGGAATGGGATATAATTGCGCCAGCTGCTGGCCTGCTGTTTCTTAGGCTTGCCCTGCAACTCATCGAAATCTTTATCGCCTAGGATAATCTGATGATCTCCCAATGACTGGAAGAGGGTTTCAGGCTTCTGGATATTATGAAAATCGCATAGGCGGTCTACCACCGACGCACTCATCTCGATGCTGTTCTTCTTGAGCCATTCGGTGAGTATGTTTTCTCCCTTCTTCTGAACCTCTCGTGAATCGCGGCGCAGGATGGCCAAAATCTTGCTCTTTGCCTTGGCTGAACTGACGAAGTTTACCCATTCTTCCTGTACATGCTGGCTCTTGGAAGTAAGAATCTCAACCTGGTCGCCACTTTGCAGCTTATGGCTCAGCGGAACAAGCTTATGGTTTACCTTGGCTCCGATACAGTGGCTGCCCAGGAAGGTATGAATCTGGAAGGCGAAGTCGAGGGCCGTACAGCCTGCCGGCATCGTTTTGATTTCTCCCTTTGGAGTGAAGACGAAGATTTCTGAAGCATAGAGGTTCAGCTTGATGGCATCGAGGAAGTCCATGGCATCCGGCTGCGGATCGTCCAGAATCTCCTTGATGGTGCTGAGCCAGTCGTTCAGCTCGTTCTCATCTTCTGTATATTCACCTTCGTTTCCTTCTTTGTATTTCCAGTGGGCAGCAAACCCCTTTTCTGCTACCTCGTCCATACGGTCGGAACGGATCTGTACTTCTATCCATCTTCCCTGCTTACTCATCAGGGTAACGTGGAGTGCCTGATAACCGTTTGCTTTCGGATGGTTCAACCAGTCGCGCAGACGGTCAGGATGACTCTTGTAGATTTTGCTGATGGCTACGTAGATATTGAAGCATTCGTTTACTTCGTTTGCTCTCACCTTTGGCGTAAAGATGATGCGCACAGCAAGAATGTCGTAAATCTCATCGAAGGTAACGTGCTTGTTCTGCATCTTGTTCCAAATAGAATAAGGGCTCTTCACACGTGCTTTAATCTTGTATTCTACACCTAACTTGTCGAGTTCTTCGCGGATAGGTGCTGTAAAACTCTCGAAGAGGGTATCGCGCTGCGATTCGGTATCGGCAAGCTTATGCTCAATATTGGCATACTCCTGTGGATGGTCGTAGCGGAAGCTGAGGTCTTCGAGTTCGGTCTTGATTTTGTTCAAGCCCAATCGGTTGGCGAGAGGTGCATAAATATACAAGGTTTCGCCCGCAATCTTGTATTGTTTGTTGGCCGGTTGCGATTCCAGCGTGCGCATGTTGTGCAGGCGGTCGCAAATCTTGATAAGGATAACACGGATGTCATCGCTCATAGTGAGCAACAGTTTTTTGAAGTTTTCTGCCTGTGCTGATGCCTTATCGCCGAAGATTCCACCACTGATTTTGGTGAGTCCATCAACGATTTGTGCCACCTTGGCTCCAAAGATGTTTGAGATATCTTCTACTGTGTAGTCGGTATCTTCTACCACATCATGAAGCAGTGCGGCACAGATGCTCGTTGAGCCGAGCCCCATCTCCTCGCAGGCTATCTGAGCCACGGCGATAGGGTGCATGATATATGGTTCGCCCGAAAGGCGGCGCACACCTTTGTGCGCCTGTCGGGCGAAGTTGAATGCCTTGGTCACTATATCTACCTTCTTGCGGTGTCGCGAACTCAGGTAGGTGTCAAGCAGGTGTTGAAAGGCATCGCCAATCAACTGGTTGTCAGCCTGCTCTCTTTCGAGGTCTTTCAAGTTCTGGTCATCCATAGTGGGTCCCTCCAATAAATAATGTTCTTAATTAGACTGAAAAAACTACAGCGGACGTAGTTCTTTTATTTCACTTTGATTTTCTTTCCGGCACGGATACTGTTACCCTTGATGCCGTTCAGTTTGCGCAGTTTCTTAACGGTTGTTCCGTGGCGTGCTGCTATTTCAGAAAGGGTATCACCATTCTTGATGGTTACACTCTTGTTGCCTTGTTTTCTGTTTCTGCCTCGCTTGCTGCTCTTCTTGCTGCGTGAAGAAGCGCTGTGGCGACTGTAGCTGCTTCGTGGGCGGCTATAGGTAGGCTGTGCATCGTTGACATCTACTGTAGCGCGCTTCAGAAAGAGTTCATCGGCTCTGTAAGCACAGATGCTGTCCTGCTGGTCGATGAAACTACCTATGAGGGTAGATGGAAGACGCAATACCATCGGATGGTTCAATCCGTTGATGATATCATGACGATACTGTGGATTCAGATTGCGCAGGTGCTCGATGTTGATGTTCAGCACTTTGGAAATCTGCTCCAGGTGGATATCTTTTGATACTACGATAGTGTCTGTCTTTACTGGCAGTTCGCTTACCATAGGGCAGATGTTATGATCGCAGTAGTAGTTCATGATGTAGTTGGCAGCGATGAAAGCTGGTACATATCCACGTGTTTCCTTTGGCAGATATGGATAGATGTTCCAGTAGTCGGCGTTGCCTTTTGCACGATGGATGGCCTTGTTGACATTGGTTGGACCGCAGTTGTAAGCTGCAATCACGAGGCTCCAATCGTCGAATATTTTGTACAGGTCGCTCAGATAGTGAGCGGCTGCATAGGATGCTTTTACCGGGTCGCGGCGTTCATCGATGAGTGAGTTTACTTCCAGTCCATATCGCTTGCCGGTAGGCAGCATAAACTGCCATAAACCTGTGGCACCAACGCGTGATACAGCTTTAGGGTTGAGTGCCGATTCAATAACTGGCAGATATTTCAGTTCCAGTGGCAGGTTGTAAGCCTCTAATGCCTCTTCGAAAATAGGCATGTAGAAGTTACTTGCTCCCAACATAAAACTTACCGAACGGCGTAGTTTGCCGCTGTATCGGTCTATGAATTTCTGTACTACCTCATTGTATGGCATTTCGATGATGGTAGGCATTCTCTTCAGACGGTCGATATACACTTCCTTCTCGAAGACAGGGTTTACATCGCGGTATTTGCAGGTTGTATCTGCCATCATGTAAGTCTGTGCATTGTAAAGGTGGAGCAGGCTGTCGAGGTTATCTTCCATTCCCTCTGGTACTTCGATTTCCTCCTGCTTTCCGTCTTTGTCGGTAACGGTGATGATATCATCGCTATCTGTTTCTTCTGTAACGTCGGTTTGGGCATGAATGCCTTGTAAGCTGAACAGCATCGCTGCTGCCATGACTAGTATTTTCTTCATATTGATGTTTTATCTCGTCTATGTTTCTAATTTCTATTTTGCGTTATAATATATATAGGTGTATTCTAACTCCTCACGCATTAAAATGTGAGTGAGCAACTTACGCCGAGGCTTCCAGACCGCAGCGGATTGGCAGTCTTGTTGCCGTTATTCAGCATGGTAGGCTCTATTCTGAGCGAGAGATCATCGGAGATGTCAAATTCCGAGAGCGATGCATCTACGTAGGCATCAATCACTGAGAAGGCATAGATGCCTATCATGACGAAGGTTCCCAAGTCTCTCCAACGGCGATATTTATCTTTTCGCTTGCGGAAGATTTCCTTATAGCGTTCTATGTTCGATTCGTTGATTTGGGCGCCCAAGTGCAGAAACTGATTGTAGCTCTGGGTGTTGGGGTCATCGTCCATAATATCCATGTAGGCTTGCGAATAGTCGTGATACATCTGGTTGTTCCAGGTGATGGCGTATGTACAGCCTACGAAACCGCCATAGATGAAAGGCAGTTTCCAATATTTGCGATTGTATATCTGTCCGGCACCAGGTAATACAAGTGCCAACCACATGGCACGCTTGGTATCAGGTCGCCAAGTTGACCAGTTGCGCTTTTTGCGTACAGGCTTTGCTGGTTGGGTGAGGCTTGCCAGTTTGCTGCTGTCTTGTGCAGTAAGCATCGAGTCGATGGCTATTTTTGCCGAGTCGGCTGATGCGATGGTTGGCACATCGGTCACTTGTTTTTTTTGTTTCGACTTCTGTGCCTGTGCGCCCATTGGTGCCAGGAGCAGAAGGGTTGCCAAACAGATTTGTGATATACTGAGTTTCACTTTTATTCTTGCTTTAACTGATCGAAAACATTCATGATGTGCTCCAGCTCCTCTTCGTTGGCGAATGGAATGCTGATTTTTCCCTTGCCCTTAGCAGAGCAGGTGAACTGCACTTTGGTATTGAGAAACTGTGACAGGCGGTTTTTGAGTTGAGTAAATTCCTCAGGCATCTGAGCCTTAGCCGTGATGGTTTTCTTACCGCTCTCGATGTCTTCTCCGCTCTTGAGTCGCTGTACCATCTCTTCAACCTTTCTTACTGAGTAGCCGTTCTTCTGTATCTCCTTGAACAACTTGATTTGCAGCGAAGGTGAGTCGAGGGCCAGTAGGGCACGGCAATGACCCATGTCGATTTCTTTCTTCTGTAGTGCCATCTGTACCTGGGCAGGAAGTTTGAGCAGTCGCAGATAGTTGGCGATAGCTGCACGGCTCTTGCCCACACGTTCTGAAATTTTCTCCTGTGTCATACCCTCGTTTTCCAGAAGGTGTTCGTAGGCGAGTGCTATTTCTATGGCGTTGAGGTCTTGACGCTGGATATTCTCTACGAGCGCCATTTCCATTACGTTCTCATCGCTGATGGTGCGGATGTATGCAGGGATAGCTGTCAGCCCCGCAAGTTGTGAAGCGCGCCAGCGGCGTTCACCGGCGATAATCTGGAATCTGTTTTCTGAAACCTGTCTTAAGGTGATAGGCTGGATGATGCCTATGGCCTTGATGCTTTCGGCGAGCTCATGTAGGGCTTCGTCGTCAAACTCCCGGCGTGGCTGATTGGGATTCGCCTCAATCTGGTCGAGAGGAATTTCATTGATGGTACTGCTGCCCTGGGTGCGCACTCCCTCGGTAGAGATGAGGGCATCGAGCCCGCGTCCTAAAGCGTTGCTCTTTGTACCGTTGTTGTATTTCTTGTGTACTGCCATTTTTTTACTTTTAATTTTGAACATTGAACTTTCTAAAAGAGTTCAATTTCCAAATCTTAACTATTCTTGTTGATAATCTCCTTTGCCAAGGCCAGATGGTTCTTGGCTCCATTGCTTTCTGCATCGTAAAGGATAACTGGGAGACCATGGCTCGGACTCTCGCTCAGCTTCACGTTGCGCTGGATTACGGTCTTGAACACCAATTCCTGGAAGTGGCGTTTCACCTCGTCGTATATCTGGTTGGCAAGGCGTAGACGACTATCATACATGGTGAGCAGGAAACCTTCTATCTCGAGTTTAGGATTCAGCTTGCTCTTGATGATCTTGATGGTGTTGAGCAATTTGCTGATACCTTCAAGAGCGAAATATTCACATTGAACAGGGATGATGACACTGTCGGCTGCCGTCAACGAATTGACGGTGATGAGACCGAGCGAAGGCGAACAGTCTATCAGGATGTAGTCGTATTCGTCACGGATAGGCTGCAGTAATGTCTTAATCACCTTTTCGCGATTTTTGAGATTCAGCATCTCTATCTCGGCACCTACCAGGTCAATATGACTAGGAATGATGTCGAGTCCATCAATGTCGGTGGTGTAGATAGCATCGCGCACGTCTGCATGGTCGATGATGCATTCGTAGAGCGAGCAGTCTACCTCGCTGATGTCCACGCCCAATCCACTGGAAGCGTTTGCCTGTGGGTCGGCGTCCACTACGAGTACAGTTTTCTCTAGCGTGGCAAGCGATGCTGCCAAGTTAATGGTGGTAGTAGTCTTTCCTACACCGCCTTTTTGGTTAGCTAATGCGATGATTTTTCCCATTTTCTTAGTAAATTTTCGGCAAAGATACAAAAATATTGTGAGAAAGTCGCTATCTTTAAAGGTTTTTTCGTACTTTTGCACCAAAAAGAAAGATATTTTTATGGAAAATAAGAAACCGTTAGTATTAATTTCGAATGATGATGGCTATCATGCCAATGGAATCAAGACCCTGGTGAGCTTTCTGAAAGACTGGTGCGACCTGCTGGTTGTAGCACCGGAAAGTGCCCGTTCGGGATTCGCCTGTGCCTTCTCGGCTACTACTCCCTTGCGCCTGAAGCGTCGCCACAATATGGGGAATGATGTTGAGGTTTGGTCATGTAGCGGCACACCGGTTGACTGTGTGAAACTGGCGTTGGATCAGTTTCTTGCAGATCGCAAGCCTGATCTGATTATCGGCGGTATCAATCATGGTGACAATTCGAGCGTGAACAATCATTATTCGGGAACTATGGGTGTAGCTAAGGAGGGCTGTATGCAGCATATTCCAAGCATAGCCTTCAGCAGTTGCAATTATGATGAAAATGCTGATCTCACTCCTTTGCACGATGGGGTACTGAAGGTTGTTAAGATGGTGCTGGAGAAGGGATTGCCAGAATATACCTGTCTGAATGTCAACTTCCCGGCTTTGCCTCCGTTCAAGGGTTTCAAGGGTTGCCGGATGACTCATGGCTCCTGGATCAATGAGGTGGATCATCGCACTCATCCGCATGGATATGATTATTATTGGATGGTGGGTGAATACCGTAATGACGAACCAGAGGCAACGGATACCGACCAGTGGGCTGTGAATCATGGTTACATCGCTATTACCCCAACTAAGATTGATGTAACGGATTATGATTGGTTAAAGAATTTTGAATTATGAAGTATTACCTGATAGTAGGCGAGGCTAGTGGAGATTTGCATGCCAGCAGATTGATGCGCTCGTTGAAAAAAATAGACGAGTTTGCTGAATTCCGTTTCTTCGGCGGTGATTTGATGGCTGCTGAAGGTGGCACTCGCGTCAAGCATTTTAAGGAGTTGGCTTATATGGGTTTTGTGCCTGTTCTGCTACATTTGGGTACCATCTTTTCGAACCTGAAGAGATGCAAGGAAGATATTGTGAAATGGAAGCCGGATGTAGTGATACTGGTAGATTATCCGGGATTTAATCTCAAGATAGCTAAGTTCTTGAAAAAGAATACCAATATCCCTGCCTATTATTACATTTCTCCTAAGATATGGGCATGGAAAGAGTGGCGGATCCGCAGCATTAAACGTGATATCGCTGAACTCTTCTCAATCTTGCCATTCGAGGTGCCGTTCTTTGAAAAGAAGCACCGTTATCCTATTCACTATGTAGGTAATCCTACGGCTCAGGAAGTAGGGGAGTTCAGGTCGGGATATCATCAGAGTTTTACGGAATTCTGTCAGGAGAATAATCTTGACACTTATCGCCCTGTTATCGCTTTGCTGGCAGGAAGCCGTCTGCAGGAAATCAAAGACAATCTGCCGGCGATGATTGAGGTGGCTGAGCGTTTTGAAGATTATCAGATGGTGCTTGCCGGTGCTCCTTCGATAGATGATGCTTACTATGAGAAGTTTATCAAAGGTACACCTGTCAAACTGGTGCGTAACCAGACTTATCCGCTCTTGTCGCATGCTACGGCAGCTCTTGTTACCAGTGGTACTGCAACTTTAGAGACGGCTCTTTTCGATGTGCCTCAGGTGGTATGTTATGAAACGCCTGTACCTCATCTCATCCGTTTCGGTTTCAAGCATATCATCAAAGTGAAGTTTATCTCGCTGGTGAATCTTATCGCCAATAAGGAGATTGTGCCGGAGATGCTTGCCGACCGCTTTACGGTTGATGGTATTGCCAACGAACTTTATCAGATTCTTCCGGGAGAACCAGGCAGGGATAAGATGTTGGCAGAATATCAGGAAGTTCGAACTCTGTTAGGCGATAAGGTTGCGCCGGATGAGGCTGCGGGAATCATGTTTGATCTTCTGGTTAAGCGTAGGGAAATGCTTCTCCGTATGGCTCGTGAGCGTGCTGAAGCTGAAGCCAAAGCTGCAGCTGAGGCTGCAGAACGTGCGCGCCAGAAGGCGATAGCTGAAGCCGAGGCTGCTAAGAAACGTGCCGAAGAGGAAGCTTTGGCGGCGCAGAAGCGAGCAGAAGAAGAGGCTGAACTGGCAAAAATAAGAGCAGAAAAAGCCCGACTGGCGGCTGAGGCTAAAGCACGTGAGGCTCAGCAGCGTGCAGCCCAGGCACAGTATGAGGCGCAGGAAGCCCAGAAGGGTGAACGCTTTGAAGAAGAACAGGAAAAAGGTGAAATGTTTTAATAAAAAGCAATCTCTTTCAGTTCTGTGGCGGATATCAATCCGCTGCAGAACTGCTGACTAAGGCAGATTTGAAGGTATACGCTAAAACCATCATTACGGAAATCAGAAAGTATGATCCGGATAATATCATCCTGATGGGCTGTCCGCATTGGGACCAGGATATTGATATCGTGGCAAAGAGCCCTATCGAGGGTGTGGAGAATGTGATGTATACCCTTCATTTCTATGCAGCCACCCATAAAGATTACAGATGATCTCATCAAGCCATGGGGCAAGATGGTGAAGCAGGCACTGAAGAAATATAACAGATAACAGCATAGTTTATCGCAAGTACTTTCGTAAGCCAACGAAGCTACTTGTGTTTTTTATGGTGATATGAAAAAAAAGGCAGGGGTTCTCTTTGAGGAATCCCTGCCTTTCTTTGTGCTTGGTCAAACTGCAGGTTTGGCCTTTATCTCATAAAAGATGTATTATCCAAACAACTGGATGGTGTATAGGTAGATTACTGCTGCTGGTATCGCCATGAGCGAAGAGTCGAAGCGGTCGAGCATGCCTCCATGTCCTGGCAGGATGTTGCCGCTATCCTTTACTCCGAGGGTACGCTTGAAGAGGCTTTCTACCAAATCGCCCCATGTGCCGAAGAATACCACAACCAGACCTAAACCTTCCCAACCGAGAATGCTGAGACGGTGGGCTTCCCCATCATTGGCAATATAGCCGATAATGCCTGCTGCTATCAGTACGAATATGCCTCCGCCTATGCTACCTTCCCAACTCTTGGCTGGACTGATGCGAGGAAAGAGCTTATGCTTGCCGAAAAGCGAACCGCTGCAATAGGCACCGGTATCATTGGTCCAGAGGAAAATGAAAATGCTCAAAGGCAACAGCATGTCGTAATGTATCTGGCCATCGAAAGCTGATGTCTCGAAACTCAATACATTAATCATCGAGAAAGGCAAGGCGATGTACAACTGAGAGAGCATAGTGTAAGCCCAATCGTTGATGGCATCCTTATTGCCCGTATACAGTTCGCTGATGAAGAGATAGAGGATGGTGAGCAGATAAGGTACGAAAACCACGAAATTGCCCACAATGCCCATGCGGAAACCAGCCACGGCAAGGAAGAAGTAAACACCCGCTACGGTGCTGATGAAACGGTTTACCGTAACATTCTCCTTCTGGTTAACTAATCCGCAATACTCCCAGATGCTCAATCCTGTAATGAGGGCGAACAGGATAACCATTGCCCTGGGATTGAGAAAGCAAGATACCATGCACACCACGAAAAATACGCCTGTGATGGATCTTATCACTAGATTCTTCTGTTTGTCAGTCATATCGGTTTGTTTTATTCGTTCTTGTTTTCTTCCGAACCTTCATCCTTCTTGGAAGTCTCATCAGAATCTGCATTCTTCTTCTGGTTCTCTTCATGCTCCTTGATGGCAGCCTGAACTTCAGGAAGTTCCTTTACGGCGTCATCGTCTATCTTAGGCTGTTCGTCTTCCATGATTTCCTGTGAACGGCTCAACCAAGGGCGCTTGCCAAAGATATGTTCTACGTCTTCTGCCATAATCACCTCTTTCTTAATCAGAAGTTCTGCTAAGGCATTGTGGCCTTCCTTGTGCTCCATCAGGATGTTCTTGGCACGGGTATACTGTTCGTTGACAATCTTCAGAACTTCCTGGTCTATCTCGCGGGCTGTAGACTCAGAGTACGGACGCTGGAATGAATATTCGTTCCGGTTGTAAAAGCAGATGTTTGGCAACGTCTTGCTCATACCGAGATAAGCTACCATACCATAAGCACTCTTTGTGGCGCGCTCCAGGTCGTTCATGGCTCCTGACGAAATATGACCGGTGAAGAGTTCTTCTGCGGCACGTCCACCCATTAATGAACACATCTCGTCGAGCATCTGTTCCTTGGTGGTTATCTGGCGCTCTTCTGGCAGATACCATGCAGCACCGAGAGCCTGACCACGAGGCACGATGGTAACCTTGATGAGAGGGTTGGCATACTGGCAGAACCATGAGATGGTTGCGTGGCCTGCTTCGTGGAGAGCGATGCTACGCTTCTCGTCGGCTGTCATCACCTTAGTCTTCTTCTCAAGACCGCCTACAATACGGTCTACTGCATCGAGAAAATCCTGTTTGCAAACAGCCTTCTTGTCGTGGCGTGCAGCAATGAGGGCTGCCTCGTTACAAACGTTGGCAATATCTGCACCCGAGAAACCTGGAGTCTGGCGTGCCAGGAGATCAACATCTACAGTTTCGTCTATCTTGATAGGTTTGAGATGAACCAGGAAGATAGCCTTACGTTCGTTCAAACCAGGGAGATCTACGTGAATTTCGCGGTCGAAACGTCCGGCACGGAGCAAGGCGCTGTCGAGCATGTCTACACGGTTGGTAGCTGCAAGGATGATGACACCACTGTTGGTGCCGAAACCATCCATCTCTGTAAGGAGAGCGTTCAAGGTGTTCTCGCGCTCATCATTACCACCCATGGCTGGGTTCTTGCTGCGGGCACGGCCTACAGCATCAATCTCATCGATAAAGATGATACAAGGTGATTTCTCTTTAGCCTGACGGAACAGGTCGCGTACACGTGAGGCACCTACACCTACGAACATTTCAACGAAGTCGGAACCGCTCATGGAGAAGAAAGGTACGCCAGCCTCGCCGGCAACAGCCTTAGCCAAGAGGGTCTTACCAGTTCCCGGAGGGCCTACGAGGAGGGCTCCCTTTGGAATCTTACCACCCAAGTCGGTATATTTTTGTGGGTTTTTCAGGAAGTCTACAATTTCCTTCACTTCCTGCTTGGCACCTTCCTGTCCGGCCACATCCTTAAAGGTGATGCCGATGGCATTTCCCTTTTCGTACATCTTAGCTTTGCTTTTGCCCACGCTGAAGATGCCGCCGCCCATACCGCCGCTGCCCATACCGCCGCTGAATCTTCCAGACATCCAAAGGATGAAGAATACGAAGAAGAGCAGAGGCGCCAGATTGAAGAGCGTGCTTAAGAAGTCGTTATCCTTCTGGTTATCGTAGCTGAAGGAGCGTATCTTCTTTTCCTTCAACATCTGGTTGGCATAGCGTTCCACTTCGTCAACCGAGCCGAACTGTACTTTTACGTATGGGTTAGGACCTACAGACTTTGCCGGCATATTGTATACATCGCGCGTATATTTCGGGTTGATGTATATTTTGAGGGTGCTTTCTGTTTTATTGGCCACAACACTGAGCACATAACCCTTGTCGACATACTGTTTGAACTGGGTGTATGTGGCTTCCTTGGCAGCGCTGCCTCCAATCGCATCGCCTCCTCCTGTAAAGAAGAGGATAATCATGGTGATGAGGCAGATGGTGAAAAGCCAGGTCATATTAAATCGTGGCATCTTTGGTCCGCCATTGCCACGAGGCTTCATATTATTGCTTTGTTCCATTTTATTTTATATGTATAACTTTTAGTCGAAAAACATTGTCTGATCCATCATGTAGGATGGGAGAGACTGACTAGTCGAGATCAGGTATATGGGTAAGCTTTGCATCCTCCCATAAATGTTCGAGGTCGTAATAAGCACGTACTTCCGGAAGGAAGATGTGTACTAATACGTCAACAAAGTCCATTGCCACCCACTGGTCGTTGCCGAGACCTGCTACATTTACAGGTTTTTCTTTCAGGTTCTTGCGCACGATGTCTCCCACAGAACCTGCGATAGCTTCAACCTGAGTAGGGCTTCCTCCCTGGCAGATGATGAAGTACTTGGCAATGCTTCCATCGATTTCTGTCAGGTCGGCGATAACAATGTCTTGACCTTTCTTTTCTTGTATACCTTCTTTAATAGTCTCTACGAGTTGTTTAACTGTGTTCATTTATCTTTTCTTTCTTACTTAATTTATATTCTCTATTTTTCTGCAAAGATACATTATTATAATGGAAAATCGACTTAAAAGGCAAAAAAAATGTGGAAAATTAAAGAAATTGCGCTTTTTTTAGAAAAAAGTGCCGAAAAATTTTGTAGGTTCAAAAAAAACTAGTACCTTTGCACTCGCAATTGAGAAATGAACATCTCTTTTGCTGATATTGGGATATGGTGTAATGGTAACACTACAGATTCTGGTCCTGTCATTCCTGGTTCGAGTCCGGGTATCCCAACTTCATCATTCAGGCATTCTTCTTAAAAGTAAAATTGGGATATGGTGTAATGGTAACACTACAGATTCTGGTCCTGTCATTCCTGGTTCGAGTCCGGGTATCCCAACTCATACGGTAAGGCATCTTTCAGTAATGAAAGGTGTTTTTTTTGTTTATAGGAATTCTGTTTTATGGAGTATTCATAACAATAAACCCCAGGGCTTTCGCCCTGGGGTTTATTGTATTTATTTCTTCTCGGCATCAATAGCCTTGATTTTCTGCTTTACCATTTCGAGGTCAGCCTTGAGTTTCTCAATCTTACGGTTCATTTCTTCTACCAGGCTGTTGCCCTTCTTGCTGGCCGTATTGAAGAAACCGAGGTTGTTCTCGTAGGTAGTAATCTCGCTGCGCAACTGGTCGTAGCGGCGCAAGAGTTTACCACGCTCATTGCCGAGTGCATTGCCGCCTTCCTTGGCAACATTTTTCAAGTTGTTCTTGAAATTGTCAAAGTGGCGCTTTGCGTTGGTGGCGTGAAGTTTCTCATAGGCTGCATCGATAGCCTCATGATACTCTTTGTAGACCTTGTCTTTCTCTTTGAAAGGAACGTGTCCGATTGCACTGTATTGCTTGGCAAGATCTTTGAGTTTCTTCTGGAAATCGTTGTCTGAAATCTCTGCAACTACAAGTTCCTTGAGCTGGGCAATAATGTTGCGCTTCTTGTCCAGATTGGCATGTTCCTCGCTGCGTGAACCGGCATTCTGCTTGTTGCGGGCTTCGAAGAACTTGTTGCAGGTATCCAGAAATTCCTTCCAAAGCAATTCGCCTTGTTTATGAGGTACGGTACCCACCTTCTTCCATTCTTTCTGAAGAGCGATGAACTTGTCGCCAGTCTTCTTCCAGTCTGTACTGTCAGCCAGTTCCTTTGCCTTGTTTACGAGTTGCTGTTTCTTTTCGAGATTGGCAGAGTAGGTATCTTTCAATCCTTTGAAGAATTCTGCCTTCTTGTTGAAGAATTCATCGTTGGCGATGCGGAAACGCTCAAAAATCTTGACGTTCATTTTCTGAGGGGCAAAACCGATAGTGCGCCACTCTTTCTGAATCTCTATGATTTCCTGGGTAACCTTTTCCCAATCCTTGGCAGTCTTGTATTCTCCTTGGTTGGCAGCCTCTACCTTTTCGCAGAGGGCAGTCTTCTTGGCGAGGTTTTCCTCTTCCTTGGCACGCAGGTCTTCGAAGTGCTGCTGGTGCTTCTTGTTGATAACAGTGCTGGCAGCCTTGAAACGCTCCCAAATCTGTTCTCTCAACTCCTTGGCAACAGGACCAATCTCACGATATTGCTGGTGGAGGTCCTGAAGCTGGTGGAAGGCAGAAATAACATCCTCTTCCTCATTGAGTTTCTCTGCAGCCTCGCAGAGTTTTGTCTTGGCTTCAAGATTCTTCTTGAAATCATATTCGCGGGCTTCGCTGTTCAACTTGAGCATGTCGTAGAACTGCTCTACATAGAGCTGGTAGTTCTTCCATACCTCGTTTGCCTTGTCTGCAGGGATGTTCTTGATTTCCTTCCATTCCTGCTGCAAGGCCTTGAAGTCCTGATATGATTTGTTGGCCTCCTCCGGTGAGGTGGTCATGGCCTTTATCTTTTCGATAATTTCCTCTTTTTTGCGGAGATTATCTTGTTTTTCTTCTTCTTGTGCCAGGAAGATCTTAGCTCTTTTCTCCTTGATGAGTTGCATCTCAGCCTTGAAGGCTTCTTCGGTGTCATCCGGTAGAAGGATATACTTCTCTGGGTCACCGCCTTTTGCGAGATACTCTTTCATCTGTGCGTCTCTTTCTGCGAGATGAATCTTGTAGAAAGTAGTCTTGAGTAGGTCGAGTTCCTCCTTGTTTGGATTTTCGCTGCTATGAGCGATTTCCTTTACTCTTTCGAGCACTTCCTGCTTGGTGGCATAAGCCTTCTTGGCAGGGTCTTCCAGGGTGCTCTGCTGCAACAGAGCTTTTTCTTGAGAGTCCATCATGTCACTTTGTTTAGTTTATGATTCGAGTTTCTTGGGCCGGTAGTCGCTTATCTGCAATTCGACCCCATACAAAATTATATTATTAATAAGTTGCAAACTTAAAAAAAAAAATCGAATATCATGCCATGATATTCGATTTTTTAATTTTTTTTGTATTTATAATTGCCTTTTTCTTGCTAATCATCGTTTTATGGGCTCTTTCGGGCTACTTAATGCATATCAGAGTGGTATATGCTTAGAGCAGGCGCTTGTATCTGAGGAAGCCCCATGAAAGTGCAGAAACGAGCACGGAGATAACCAGGGCAATGGCAAATCCGTAATGGCTGTCTTCCATACCGTTGATTAAGTTCATACCGAACAATGAGGAAATCAGCGTAGGCAACATCATGACGATACTGATACTGGTCAAGGTACGCATCGTGGTATTCATGTTGTTGTTGATGATGCTCGAATAGGTATCCATCGTCGACTCCAGAATGTCGGAGTAGATGCTTGTAGTTTCGCGTGCCTGTGTCATCTCGATGTTTACGTCTTCGATGAGGTCGGCATCAAGTTCGTCCACCTGCAGCTTGAACTTCAACTTAGACAGGAGATTCTCGTTGCCTCGGATAGAGGTGATGAAGTAGGTAAGGGAGTCCTGCAGGCGGCTCAGGCCAATCAGGCTCTCATTGTTCACACCATGATCGAGGTTTCGTTTTGCCTTTTCTATGAGCGAATTGATCTGTTTCAATCGCTTCAGATACCAAACCGCTGATGACAGGAAGAGACGGAAGGTCATGTCTACATAGTCGGTGAACCCCTCGCTGCGCTTCTGCTGGTAGCTTACGAAATCAATCATCATATTGGTTTCATAATAGCATACGGTGATGGTAACATCGCGCTTATGGATGATACCCAGAGGCACGGTGGTGTATGGGGTACGGCTGCGTATTTCCTTGACATAAGGGATACGGAGGATGATGAGCATCCAGCCATCGTCATATTCATAGCGGGCACGCTCATCGGTATCGCTGATATCCGAGAGGAAATAATCAGGGATCTTGAATTCTTCTTCCAGCAAGCGCTGGTCTTCATCAGTTGGACATGTTACTTGTATCCAGCAGTTTGGCTGCCACTCATTGAGTACAGTCAGATTCTTGTCTATATTCCAATAAGTCTTCATAGTTTGCTAATCTCCACATAATAAAAGTTTGGGGTATGGAGACTAGCGCTTGGGTACGGCCTACTGAAAGGCTTCATCGTTGCTGAATCTCCACGCCTTACAATTCATTATTGTTCTCCGCGTGATAATCGTCCATTTTGGTGTTATTTTAATGAAACTTATGCAAGTGAATTTGTATGATCTGCTACAGAGATTTTACAAGACTTGCGAAATCGACTGCAAAGGTAATGATTTCTTTTGAAAACTGGAACAAAAAAGCCGAGAATTTTCACTCTCGGCTTTCTTTTTTAATCTTTTTGTAGTTTCGCTCCCCATTTTTTACTTTGCAGGAATCTCTGTCAGGAGCTGCTTGACGAGGTTCCAGAAAGGAGCTACGCAACTGATCTGGCAACGCTCATTGGCTGTGTGAGGACTAAGAAGAGTAGGACCGAATGATACGACATCGAGGTTAGGATACTTACTCAGGATGATAGAGCATTCCAGACCTGCGTGAACAGCCTGTACCTTACCGTCTGTGCCGTTCTGCTCTTTGTAAACCTTCAATACGTGTTCCAGAATGTCGCTCTTAGGGTTAGGGTTCCATCCCATATAGCTGCCGCTGAATTCAACCTTCATGCCTGCCATGTTGAAACAGCTTTCTATCATTGTGGCAAGATACATCTTGTAGTATTCGTGGCTAGAACGGGCCAGAATCTTGATAGCAGCCTTGCCGTCACCAATCTCAACGATTGCGAGGTTTGAAGAGGTCTCTACGATTTCAGGCATAGATGGAGCCATACGCAATACGCCATCGTGGCAAGCGTAGATTGCATCTACAAGATTATCCTGGATTTCGGCAGGAACCTGCATCTTAGGAGTCTCTACATTCTCAGCGAAGAACTCGATGTTCTCAGTTGTTTCAATGCCTTCGAACTCATCACAGATTTCGTCCTTCCAGTCTGCTACCAGGTCATTCAAAGCTTCAATGTTCTCCTTAGGCAGGGTCAGAACAACCTCAGCCTGGAATGGGATGGCATTGCGCATGTTGCCGCCCTGCCATGAAGCCAGACGGGCATCGAGTTCTGAAATAGCTTCACGCACAAAACGAACCATGCACTTGTTGGCATTCGCTCTGCCTTCGTTGATTTCGATACCGGAGTGACCGCCCTTCAATCCCTTGAGGGTTACCTTAACGGCAGCATCTTCCTTGTCGGTTTCTACCTCTTTATAGTCGAGAGTTGCTGTGATGTCGATACCGCCAGCGCTACCGATAACGAACTCGCCCCAAACCTCGGTATCGAAGTTCAAGAGAATGTCGCCGTTCAGTTCGCCTGCTGGGAGATCGTTGGCACCATACATGCCTGTCTCTTCGTCGGCGGTAATCAAGCCCTCGATAGGACCATGCTGCAAATCTTTTGATTCCATTACAGCCATGATGGTAGCTACGCCAAGTCCGTCGTCGCTACCGAGTGTTGTATGATTAGCACGTACCCAGTCGCCATCGATGATGGTTTCGATAGGGTCAGTTTCGAAATTATGCTTGCTGTCTGGTGCTTTCTGAGGAACCATGTCCATGTGCGCCTGCATAATAACGCCTTTGCGGTTCTCCATACCTGGAGTAGCAGGTTTGCGCATCACGATGTTGCCTGCTGGGTCTTGGAAAGCCTCTACACCTGCTTCTTTTGCCCAATCGAGCAAATAAGCCTGAATCTTTTCCAAATGTCCAGATGGACGTGGAACTTGTGTTAACTTGTCAAAGTTGCGCCAGATTTCAACTGGGTTCAAATTCTTAATGTCAGCCATAATATTTTTATTTTAATGTTAAATGTTCAATGTTAAGTTGGGCATACGCCCTAAAGCAAGAGGATTCTTCACTCCTTACTCTTCACTTTCCCGGTAAACGCCAGTGCTATCCAGGCATAGATTCCCAAAAGGACCACAAGCAGGGTTTGCACGGAGTGTACGATGAGAACGAAAAAGAGGGCATCGTTTGCCTGAATGCCATAGAGTATGAGCATTGTCTTGACAGCAAAATGCCAAGGTCCGGCTCCGTTAGGAGTTGGTACGATGACCGCTATGCTGCCCACGATGAATGTCACCAGACCGCACATCAGATTGAGATGGGAGGTTGCCTCGAAGCATTGGAAGGTGAGATAGTAGTGGAAGAAATAGCTCAACCAGATGCCCAGTGTAAGGGCGATGTAGAGCGGTACATTTCTGACACCTTTCAGCGAGATGATACCTTGCCAGAGTCCTCCCAGTGTTGCTTTCACCTTATTATATATAGCGAGTCGCTTGAGCAGATAGTGAGCCAGGATGAGTACTGCTATGCCACAGATAGCGGTCACAATGTAACCTGTGGCTGTAAACTGACAGAGTAAACTGTCCATGCTCGTACCTGTTTTCTCAAAGAAATTGAGGAATACCGGAATCTGCATCACAAAGACCAGCGCTGTAATCAGCAGTACGAGGAGTGAATCGATGGCTCTTTCTGTAACGACGGTACCCAAGGCTTTCGGAAACGAAACATCATCCCATTTCTTCAATACGCCGCATCTGGCAAACTCGCCTGCACGAGGAATTACAAGACTCAGAGCATAGGACAGGAAGATGGAGTAGACGCTGATACTGGAGCGTGCCTTTTCACCTAATGGTTCCAGCGACTGTTTCCATCTCCATCCTCTGAACACCTGGGCAGAGATGCCAAAAGGGAACGACAGCAGCATCCAGGTCCAACTCATCTTGTGAAGCAGAACATCTTCTACTTGCTTGAAGTCGAATCCGCGATACATCCAATAAAGGATGGCGCCACCCAGAATGAGCGACAAAGCCACCTTCCATATGTTGTTTGCTATCTTCTTTATATCCATAATTAGATGCAAAGATAATACTTTTATTGACAATATCGTTCGAATCTGCATATTTTTAGCATAAATAAACGCTTGGGCGCCATTTATGGCTAAAAGTATAGCCTTTTTTTTAAGAAACAAGTGGCTCTTTCCCTTTTTTACCCAAAAAGATAAAAAAAATCGCATACTTCGTGTGGATTCTCAAAAAATAATCGTATTTTTGCAAAATATATAATATAAAGATAAGATATGAAAGCTGTAAAGCCTAAGAAGAATCTCGGTCAGCACTTCTTGACCGACCTCAATATAGCAAAGCGCATCGCCGATACGGTGGATGCCTGCCCGGATATACCTGTTCTCGAAATCGGACCAGGTATGGGCGTTCTTACCCAATATCTCGTAGAGAAACCAAGACCTGTCAAGGCGGTGGAAATCGACTCGGAGTCGGTGGCGTATCTTCATGAGAATTTCCCGACACTCAAGGATAATATCATCGGTGAAGACTTCCTGAGAATGGATTTGAACCAGATATTCGATGGAAAGCAGTTTGTACTGACAGGTAATTATCCATACGATATCTCATCGCAGATATTCTTCAAGATGCTCGATTACAAGGATCTCATTCCTTGCTGTACCGGAATGATTCAGCGCGAGGTGGCATTGCGTATGGCATCAGAACCAGGCAACAAAGCCTATGGTATCCTCAGTGTGCTCATCCAGGCATGGTATGATGTGGAATATCTCTTTACGGTAGATGAAAATGTGTTCAACCCACCACCAAAGGTAAAGAGTGCGGTAATCCGTATGACTCGTAACAAGGTGACTGACCTTGGCTGTGATGAAAAACTGTTTAAGCGTCTGGTTAAGACAGTCTTCAACCAGCGTCGCAAGATGCTCCGTGTAAGCCTCAAGCAGATGTTCCCGGGTGTAACACCACGCGAGGATTTCTACACCACCGACATCATGACCAAGCGTCCTGAACAGCTCACTATCCAGCAGTTTGTAGAACTCACCAACTATGTGGGCGAAGAATTGAAAAGATTAGAATTAATAAAATAAAAATATATAATTATGATAGACGTTAAAGAAACTTTGAATTCTGCAGCAGAGCGTATGGAGATGGCAGCAATGTATCTCGCAGAGGAACTCTCTCATGTTCGTGCTGGTCGTGCTAATGTAGCCATCCTCGATGGTGTGCGTGTAAATAGTTATGGCAGTATGGTTCCTCTGAACCAGGTAGCTACAGTTACAACCCCTGATGCCCGTACTATCGCTATCCGCCCTTGGGACAAAAAGGCTATCAAGGATATCGAAAAGGCTATTATGGATAGTGGTGTAGGTATCACTCCTGAGAACAATGGCGAAATCGTACGTCTGGGTATTCCTCAGCCAACAGGTGAGCGCCGTAAGGAACTCGTAAAGCAGTGTAATAAGATTGCTGAGCGTGCTAAGATTGAGGTGCGCAACGTGCGCCAGGAAATCAAGGAGAAGTTGAAGAAAGCTATCAAGGATGGACTTTCTGAAGACTTGGAGAAGGATGCTGAGAACGATTTGCAGAAACTCCACGACAAGTACATCAAGCAGCTCGAAAACCTGATGGACGAGAAGGAGAAGGAAATCATGACAGTCTAAATCATTCTGGACTTACATTATTTAATAAGTGATAATGAGAGGACTCGTTATTAAAAATACAGGCAGCTGGTACACCGTCAAGACAGACGATGGCCAGCTGATTGAAAGTAAAATCAAGGGCAATTTCAGATTGAAGGGCATCCGCAGCACCAATCCTGTGGCTGTAGGCGATTATGTGCAGCTTATTACCAACCAGGAGGGTACGGCATTTATCTCTTCTATCGAAGACCGTCAAAACTATATCATTCGTAAATCACCTAACCTCAGTAAGCAGAGTCATATTCTGGCTGCTAATGTAGACCAGGCGCTGCTTGTGGTAACGGTGAATTATCCGCAGACATCTACTACCTTCATCGACCGATTCCTGGCTGGTGCTGAGGCCTACAGAGTGCCTGTTATCATCATCTTTAATAAAAGTGACATACTTTCAGAAGAAGAATTGCATTACGAGAAGATGATGTGTACGCTCTATGAAACCATCGGATATAAATGTATCGAATTGTCGGCAGCTACAGGTGAAGGAGTTGAACTGTTGCGACCTCTTATCAAGGATAAGAAATCTTTGTTGAGCGGCAACAGCGGGGTAGGAAAGTCAACCCTCATCAACCAGCTCATTCCTGATGCAGAGCAGCGTACCGCCGAAATCAGCGAGGCGCATAATAGCGGAATGCATACCACAACCTTCAGTGAGATGCTGGAACTGCCGGAAGGTGGTTATCTCATTGATACTCCGGGCATCAAGGGCTTTGGTACCTTTGATATCGAAAAGGAAGAGCTGACCAGCTATTTTAAGGAAATCTTCAAGTTCTCTCAGGATTGTAAGTTCTCTGACTGTACCCATACCCACGAACCGGGGTGCGCGGTAATCAAGGCGGTTGAGGAACATTATATTGCAGCTAGCCGCTACCAGAGTTATCTCTCTATGTTGGAGGATAAGGACGAAAATAAATACAGAGAGGCTTTTTGATAGGGAAGAGTGAAGAACGAAGAATTTTAAAAAAACATATTAATGAAAGAACAGAAGGACGTCAGGCAGCGTATCGAAGAAGGTGAGTTTGCACAGAGTGCAGAAATCAGTGCGAGCTATCTGGATGAGGACATCTTGATTATAGATAATGTCAAGGTGTTGCAGAACCCCGATCCTATGAGATTCCAGATGAACATGATTGCATCCTGTCAGAGAGGCAGCCTGAGAGCTGAACTCAACGGGCGGGAACTCACCGTGGAGAAGGGCGATATATTTATCAGTCCGCCTAACTCTATTCTCGACATCAAAGAGGTGTCGGAAGATTTTGCATGCACAGCCATGTGTGTCAGCAATCACGGCTTGCTTGGTATTCTTCGTTCTCATATCTCGGTATGGAACCGTGCCATGTATGTGAGCAAGGTTTCGGTGCTGAAGATGAACGAGGTGGATATGGTATTCTATTCTAAGTTTACCGACTTGGTGCGCCTCTGTCTGGATCCGAAGTTCAACGACCGCAGTTCATGGAAACCATATCGCCGTGAGATTGTGGAGACGCTCCTGAAGAGTGCTCTCCTTGCCGTGAGCAATCTTTTGCTGACAGATCTCCCGAAAGAAACTTTGGGAACCAGTGCCAGCGATTTTTTTGATAAGTTCCTGGAGATGTTGCAGCAGAGCGAAATCAAGCATCAGCCTGTAGAATATTTTGCGCAGCAGCTTTGCATCACGCCAAAATATCTCTCCATCATCTGCAAGCGCCATTCCGGCAAGACAGCCATTGAGTGGATTACGGAGTATACGCTTGCTGATATCACCTATTATCTCCGTTCTACAACGAAAACAATCAAGGAGATTTCAGGTATACTGGGCTTCTCCAATACCTCATTCTTCGGTAAATATGTAAGAGAGCATCTGCACATGTCACCTCTGAAGTATCGTGAAAGTTTGAGAAAACAATAACAGCAAAATAAAAACTCGCAAATTCTAAAGAAAGAATCTGCGAGTTTTTTGTTTCTATCAAATAGGGTGGAGCTGGAGGGATTCGAACCCTCGTCCGCACAAGGAAACCATACGCTTTCTACATGCTTATTCCAGCCTTCGGTTTTCGAGGCATGACAGGACCTGGACCACCAATCATACCCTTATCCTCTAAAATTTCATCCATGCAACGAGGCGTACATGAACTATTTCCGATTTACCTGCACCGCTTGATCAACAAGATTCGGAACAACATCCGTTGAGCGATGTCTCGTTCCAGCACCCTGTGCTGGAATAAAGCTAGTTTACTATACTTCGACTAGGCAGCGAGAGCGTAGTTATTTTCGCCAATTAATTTTTTGTTCACTAGGATTTAGGAGGTAGCCAACGAGCCTCCGCATGCTTACGTACCATTTCATCTCGCCGTCAAATCCAGTCAACCCCGAGAATTTTCTGATATTGGGTGCAAAGATAAGGCGAAAATTTGAAACTACCAAATTTTTCTCGGAAAAAGAATGACTAAAAAAGCAAAAAATAGCAGATTTGGGCTTTTGT
>CATXJC010000026.1 GCA_958369755.1 uncultured Prevotella sp. | reverse complement strand
GGAGAGACAGAGGGTGAGAACGTAGATGATCGTGCTGAGCAGGTTGCTGAGTAAAAAATAAATTGCAGTTGTATTATACTTAAGGGTGTTCATACTTCTAGAAATAGAATATGATACACCCTTTTTTTATTCCTCAATCTTTTTCAATTCCTTCTCAAATCTTCTGCGATACATTTCTCCCGCTATGGTCAGACCGAACGGGAAGGCTAACCAGATGCCCAGAATGCCCAAGCCGCAAGGGAAACCTAGGGTGTAGCCCAGCGGCAGGGAGATGACGAAATAGGCGATGAAGGCATAGAGCACCATCGGCTTCACACAGGCGATGCCACGCAGCGCATTGGCAAAGGTATACTGCAGTCCGTCGCCAAACTGATATACCATCAACAGGATAATCAGCGTAGCCACATACGCCTGCACCTCCACATTATCATTAAACCAGCCACCTATCTGATGGCGAAGCAGGAACACCGGCAAACCCATGCACAGCGAGAACAGCAGGTTCAGCCGGAACCCGTCGTAGGCATTTCGGCGAACAGCACCGTAGTCCTTCTGACCCATAAAATGGCTCACGCGGATAGCCAGCGCAGCCGCCATGCCCGAAAGCACGAGATAGAAGAGCTGCGAGAGGGTAATCATCACCTGATGAGCCGCCAGCGGAATGGTTCCCAGCCAGCCCACCATCACACAACTCAGCGTGAAGGCAGCCGATTCCATGCCCAGCTGCAGCGCCACAGGCCAGCCCAACCGGTTCATCTCCCTGAAGTCAGCCTTGGTCAGAGAACTGTGCAGAATATCGCGTCTGTATTCCCCGAAATTCTTGCCCGTCATCAGCATGCCCACCATCGCCAGCGCCATCAGAATACGGCTCACCAGCGTCGAAATACCGGCTCCCAGCAATCCCAGTTCCGGGAAGCCTGCCACACCGTAAATCAGTACCCAGTTGCCCAGAATATTGATTACGTTGCCGCCAATCATCGCCCACATCGCCACCTTGGTCTGTCCGAGTCCGTCAAGAAATTGCTTCATCGTGAAGAAGATGCCCATGAAGAGCACCGAGGCAAGGTTTACCAGAAAGTAAGGGCGGATGAGCGAGAGCAGCTCTTCAGGCTGTCCGATGCGCCCCAGATTCAGGTAGAGCACAATGAGGGCGAGGGTAAAGATGATGCCCGTCAGCATGTTGGCACAGAAGGCATTGCGCACTTTCTGTCCGATGCAGTCGGTCCGTTCCTCGCCGTAGAGCCGTCCGATGATAGGAGTGAGTCCGTAGGTGAATCCCATATAGGATACGAAAACGAGACCGAAGATATTGTTCACCAGTCCCGCAGCCGCCAGTTCGGGTGTACTGTGATGGCCAATCATCAGCGTATCAGCAAATCCCAGGATGATGGTACCCAGCTGTCCTATGATGATAGGAATGCCGATAGCCAGCAGTTCCCGGTAGTGATGTTTCCTGTTTGTCGTTATTGATGTCGTATGATTATTCATATTTGCTTTTAATTACTAATCTATTTCCTTTATTCTGCTTAAGAGCATGCAAAGTTACGGCTTTATTCACTAATTACCAAATTTTTCTCCCTTTTTTTTAGAGGACCAGCGATGGAATCGCTGGTCCCCAGCCTTTTTACCTTTTTACTTTTTTACCCTTTTACCTTTAAATGTATGAACTTCCTTCCTCTTTCTGTCCATACGAGGTAGGTGTGGGTGTAGGCGGTGCCCAGCTTCTCCTGTGCCCCATCGCAGTGAGGGTCGGGGAGGGTAGAGTAGCGGGTGCGGCTCTTCGCCAGGCCCATGTGGGCATAATCGGCATAGAGCAGATACTGGCCGCTCTGGTAGTACTGGATATGAAGGGCACAGAGCTGGCGGTTCAACTCCTGTGCCGTGATACCCAGCTCCTTCGCTATCTGCGTGGTGGTATAGCAGGAAACAGAGTTGAGCACATTGTCGGTGTAGAGCGCCTTCGGCAGAAGATGATCCACCTGATTCTCCAACTGGATGATGTTCTCACCGTTCTTGGCGATGCAAACCACCTGTTCGTCTACCACACCGTTCAGCCGACGAATCTCCGTATCCTGTTCTCCTATGAGTTTCTTCTGCTGATCAATCTGCACCTGCTGGTTTTTCAGCAGATTCTCCTTCTCCTTGAGTGTAGCTCTGAGAATCTCTTCAGCATGCCGAATCGTCTCCTCATCACTCTCGCCCTGCTTTACCGGAATATAACCGCCCGTCTTGCGAATCTGTGGCAGCACCTCGGAAGTAACCCAGTTCTTGAACTTCACCGCCGTAGGAAGCTTGGAGCCGAGAACCAAAGCATAGAATCCGCTCTCGTTAACGAAAGTCATCTGACACCAGCGATTTGCTGCAGCTCCATCCTTCTTTTTGCCAGTCACTACCCATACGTCGTGTTTCACGACGCAAGGGTCATCAACATGTCGCTGGATGGCATCACGCTGGTTTTTATACCCCAGCGCATCACAGACATCCTTTGCACAGAACAAGGGTTCTCCATCTTCATCGGTCAAGGTGCGAATCTTACCGAATTCAGGGTTTTCAAACACGACAGCATTACCCGCTGTCTTTTCATTCTTCATCTCTTCTTTTTTTGTTTTCATATTTTTTTTCATGATATAAAAATGTTTAATTATTAATGTTGAATGTTGAATGTTAAATTGAATGTTGAGTGTTGAATGTTAAATTGAATGTTGAGTGTTGAATGTTGAATTATTAGTGTTGAGTGTTGAATGTTGAATGTTGATTTTTTGCCTAACGGACTCAAGGGCGCTAGCCTAATTCAACATTCAACACTCAACATTCAACATTACAAAATCGTTCCCCAAATGCTCTCATCCCTGTCTCTCGCAGCGGTAATGGCATTGATGAGGCGGTGGAGCCAGATGCGGGAGTTCACAACCATGCCTTTTACACGGTTCTCACCCACCAGGATGCAGCCCTGCGTATCATCGGGATAATTGCCGGCATGGATGCGGATGCCCTCAAAATTGGGGACACCCAACAGCAGCGGCAACCACATCTTAAAACTCGGCGACTTGCTGATCACCACCGGATAAGTGCCCTCAGGTATCGCCGTCGTGCCCTTCATCTTCTGTGCCTTCTTGCCCGATACACGCCCCAACCGCACATTCTCCTCGGCAGGACTTAGCTCCACACCCAGAAGGTTGCGCCAGCACGGCTCCATCGTATCACAGAAATACGAGTCCGCATTCAGCTTCTCCGCAGGCACCTCACACACCGTCTTCAGCCCCCTGCACTTGTTCACACTCTCAATCGTGCGTTTCTTTACATCCTCATCCTTCAGGATGTAAAGGCGACCTATCGTGTAGGTCTTCTTCTTCGCTATACGTTTTAAAACTATCTGCATAAGTAAAAATAAATTTAAGATTCAATAACCATACCGTCGTGGCGGTACTTAAGCTTCTCAAAACTGTCACAACTGTCACAACTGTCACGCTTGCCCGTATACTGATACGCCCGCCTGATGTAATTCCGGTGCAGCCACTGCCTGATCATCATATCGGTACCCTTCGCATCCAGTCCATGCTCCAGCCGGATGGCAAGCAACTGCGCAGCCGTAAAGTTATCGGGCAGTATCTGTAAAAGATTCTGAGGCCCACGCTTCGAACTCCTCTGCGCCGTAAAGTTCTCCTTCGCAATCATATCGCCGAAGAACCGCATCTTGCAGTACAGGTCATACTGCTCGCTCCAGCGGATAAACTCGTCAATCTCCGGCTCCCACTTGCAACCATTGGCTACATACAGCACACACGCCTTCAGGTAAGCGATGACGTTGGCACGGAACGAGAGATTCTCAAACGTCCTGTCCTGCGACAGCCGGGCAAACTCAGCATTCTCATCCTTCAGTTTGAGGGCAAGCTGAAACGCCTCCTTACACTCAATCAGACCCGTTACTTTGTTCAGATTTTCGATGTAAGGCCGTAGCGCCTCACGGTACGATTCATCATAAGTTCCGTAAACAGGCATATCCTCGCCGATTTCCCTTTCGGGGATGGTGCAGAAGTTGATACGGCTGATAGGACCATCGGTAAGAACCTTAGAGAAGTAACGCTGACCCTTCTGGATGGTGGTAGATGCATTCCAGTTGAACCGGATGGTAACACGCTCCGTTACACTCATCGTTCCCACTCGCGTTTGTCCATATTTATTACCCGGGTCTGCGGCAAGACACATGATACGGAACTGCTGGTTTCCGCTACCCTTGAGTGCATCAAACTGGTCTAGCTCATTGAGCGAAGTATAGAGGAAATGTTCCTGCGCTTCAGCCGTTCTCATCACGAAAGCCGGGTTCGTCATATCCGCATCAATCTCCTGGATAATCAGGTTTTCAGGTCTCTTGCGCTTATCCTTGTTGGCACCCTTGCGCAGCATCTCATCCTTCCACGCCTTCTCGCGCTTCAGGTTTTCAGCATCCCTCAGCCTGATATCCTCCATAATGAAATCGATAGGCCTGTTCACGCTGCTCTTACCCGCTCCGGTACCCGCAAGCAGCAGCGTCATCAGTCTCGCCTCGTGCTCCACGTTGTCAATATACCGGAACCTCGTCTTCCAGAGATGCGTAGCCAGCGGCGGGAAGATAGCGTGCGCCACAGCCGGCTTATAAATTTCCGGCGTCCTCGATATCAGCAGCTCCACCAGCTTCGGCAGTTTCTTCGGCATCTCCGGTGGATCAGGATAATCCTCCCCGGTACTTTGAACTTTGAGATTCGAACCTTGAACAGCATGATTACCATCTGCCCTATTAACTTTCAACTGTAAACTATTAACTTGCTGGCTGGCCTTCTGCTCCGCAAGCGCATTCACCCTCATCACTTCCCTCGACATCGGCTTCGTATTGTCAGCATATTTCGCATAGAAGTCGTGAATCAGCTGATGGCAGTCGTTCTCCTGATAGTAGCTCGGCATTTTCACCCTCACCACCTTCATCAGTTCCTCTTCCTCCATCACCCTCGAAGCACCGGCGCTCATGATAGCCAGCAGCGAAGAGTGTCTCGACCCCACGGTATCAATCTCCATACCTCCGAGTCCGGCAGCCTGCGTAAAGAGGTCAAACGCAATCAGGTTCTTCTCCCTGGCTCCCAGTCCGCCAGCATCCTGATTGCCTCCAGAATCCCCGATATGAGGAGCATCAGCACCATGGCTATCACCAGGTTGGGCAGGCTGAACAGCAGAGCCAGCAGAAACAGCAGGATTGCCGTCGTTGCCCGATAGTCTATTATTTTCATTATTCTTACCATTGCTATTAACTTTTAACTGTAAACTATTAACTTTCCCTCTTCCGTCCACGGTCAGTCCGCGGTCCAGATACGCCTGCCTTCGCATCAGAATCTCCTTCTCGCTCAGCACGGCGCACCACATCTTCGACCTGTAGATTTCCGAGTCCTTATCCGTAAGATAAATCATTCTCTCGGGTGTGATGCAGCTCTCGTCATACGGCACCCCCAGCGCCTCGCAATACGCCTTCTGCGTCTCCTCGATGGTCATTCCCACCGGCAGTCTGATACCGATGTGCAGCTTCTTCCGGGCACTGTAGCAGAGGTGCAGCAGCGAGCCGTTCCAGATGCTGTCAGAGCAGTTCAGCTCCCTTGCCTTCTCGATAGCCTTGTCTACATACTCCCTGTCATCCACGTCGATGATAGTCTGGAACATGAAGCTCTCGGGCTGGGCATTCTCCTGTCTGCGCACATTGTTCTTGAAGATGCCGTAGTGGGGACAGAAGAAAGGCAGTTCGCTCTTCAGCCTGTCCTGCGCCTTCTTCACCGCCTTCTCGTCGTTGGCATTCACCTTCGGGATAGGCAGTTCGCCCCTGATCTGCTGAATCATCTTCTTGATTTCCGGCGATGCAATCACCTTGTCATACACCGCCATACTGTTGGAAAACACCTTCCCCTTATTGCCCTTGCGATAAGGGTTCAGTGCAATTACATGTTGTGTTTCTGTCATGTTATTTCGTTAATAAAAGATTGGTTTGTGGGGTAATCCCCTCTTCCGTTTTCACCACTCTCAGTCGTCTGTAAGGAGGACTGAACACATACGCTTTCACTTCCATCATTTTAAATAATTTAGAAGATTGGGGGCTCCCACCACGGTTGATGTGCAGATACACAAAAGCCCCCGAAACTCAGACCGCATTGGTTCTGAATTCCGGGGGCAAAGGTAAGGCAAATTTCTCGCTTCTACCTAGTACGTACTATGTACGCGTACTAGTACTACCTGCCAGATTAGCCTCTGATAGCAGGCATCACTTTTTCGAGGAAGGGAATCGTTTTCTTCTGATCCATTCCTCGGTTGTAGGCGGCTCTCATCGAGTTCGGATTAGGACCCCAATAATTGCCGAATACGCTCCATATATTATCGATTTCCAACTCTGTACCTATCTGGTTGGCAAGGATGGCAGCTTCGGATGATGACAGTCCTGAAGGCATGAAATTTTCGGTTACCATGCCTATCTCTATCAGGTTGTTCTTTATCCTCTGAGCCTTTTCCGTTTTCAGCTCTTCCGGCATCACAGCATTTCTGCATGAGTTTTGCTCACAGGCATTGCTGCCATAATAGTTTTCCACATGCTCGAAGTATGAGCTACCAGCGTTCATGATGATCATTCTTTGTCCAGACATTTCTCATCCTCCTTTCCCTGATAGTTGTTCATGTGCTCGATGTATTGTCCACCATTCATCTGTATGGTATTGTTGATAACGATGGTGAAGTGCTTGATTATGAGGCGAAGAAACTTCCCCCAAAATAAAATTTTCATTTTGCTTTTTGTTTAGATTGTTTTTAACTGTTTCCGCCTCATTTTAGTAGAGGACGTGTGTTTGCGCTAACGTTTTTAGCGTAAGCCGCTGGAGACTGCCGAGCGCCTACTATCGTAAGGTGTGGGGGCGGGTAAGGTTATGTTTGCATTCTTTTTGTTGATTATTTAATGTTAATACTTGGCTTCAGATGTTAGCATCTTAACCATTATCTGCTAGTTGTTTATTGTCGTTATGACTTGAATTTATCATCTTCTCTGACTCTTTTAAAACAATATTCTGCTTTTGAACCAAAAACCTTTTTAAAATTTTCTATGGATTCTGAGCATTTCACTTTCTTGTTTTTCAGGTCCTCAATCTTCTTTTTTTTCAGGGTCTTATCCATCTCATCATCTTTTTCAAGAGCTTCCAGATTATCTTCATAATTTTCTTCAAATTTATTGAGATAATAAGCAATATACAACCCCAACTTATCCTTCGTATCAGCAGTTATGGACGTTTCTTTGTCGCATAACCGATTAAATGTATTATGCCCCATTCCGAACTTCTTTTCAATGTGGGTAGAGCTAATCAATTTGGAACGCTTCAGCTCGCTTAAGAAATCTCCTAAGCTTACTGTCTCCCCTGTCCTTATATAGGCAAGGTCTTCTGTGGTGATGTATATTTTACCTTTCATCTGAAACGAATTTCCTACAAAGGTAAAATGAATAAATCATACCACCAAATGGCTATGGACATGCTTGAGACTTCCGGTTTTTAACTAAAAACGGGGAATTATTTATAATCTTTAACAGGCTAAAGGCTAAATAATGCGGATAAAACGCATAATAGTCCATTTTATGCTATTCTGACCCCTTCCTTTTCTACGTTTCTGACGAAGGGTGTATTCCTATACTTTTCCCATTCCTGGGTGGTATACATCACGGGGTTGATTTCCTCGCCCAGTTCCCATCCGAGTTCGGTCAGTGGGTAGGTGATGTTGTCATAATCGTCAGCCATGAGTTTCTCCTTATCCAATATGATAAGGATATCCCAGTCACTATCCTCCCTGGCGGTACCTCTGGCTTGCGAGCCGAAAAGTATCGCCTTCCCGCTAGCCGGCAAGTTTTTCGCCAGGCATTTGCGGATAGCCGCCAATATATGTTCCTTTACATTCATAACTTATAAATGTATCCTCCGTTATTTGAATAATTTTCGGGCATCAGGAAGTTCGGCTCCTGAAGCTTCTGCCGCACGGAGTTCTTTAAAAGCCTGTGTCAGACTTTCCTTCACCACCAATCTCTGTCTCATTGCTTCAGTATCTACATCTGTTAATGTTGCCATAATCTTCTCCTTTAATTAAATATCTCCCACAAAATTACACTTTTTCTCTGAAAGCGCCAAATTATAGCTGAAAAAATACGCAAAAGAGCTTTTTTAAAAGGTAAGGCCATTCCCTCACACATCCCTGCTATTCCCCTCACGCATCCCTGCCATTCCCCTCACGCCCCTGCCATTCCCCTCACGCCCCTGCCATTCCCCTCACGCCCTGAAGGGGCAGAAGCTCCTAGCCCAGGGCATTCGCCCTGGGTATTCATGTCCGCACGCCTGGCGCCCTGTAGGGGCAAAAGCTTTGTATGGCGACCGAACCTCAGGCTTTGCTCCTCACTCCATCCTCGAACTGGCTATGGGGTTCTGTCGCATGTGCCAAAAACATACCATTTTGGTATATCCGATAAAAGAATATATATTTGTGCATCAAATTAAAACGAATATGGACAAGAGTATACATTCACATTTATATCATCAGGTTATCGGACGCTTGCGAAGTAAGCGTGAAGGTAAAGGTGTAACACAAGCGCAACTTGCTGATAAATTGGGGGTTAACCAAAACTTTATCAGCAAGATTGAAACCTGCGACCGCCGCTTGGATCTTATAGAGCTTCGACAGATTTGCCAAGTTCTGGGTATCTCATTCGTAGACTTTGTTGCCGAAGTCGAAAGGGATATACTGAGCAAGGAAGAAAAGTGAATGATTAAAATAAGCTAAAAAGTTGATAGAGGCTAGATACTCGTAGAAACTGATAAAAACAAAGAACTAAGATGGCTGGAAGAGAAAAGAATTGTAAATGGTATTTTGCGGACCAACCTAACGTACAGGAAGTGGGCCCAAATAATGCCATGGAACAAAGTTTCAAAAATCATCCTTATGCTGCGCTTGTAAGAGAAAGCATCCAGAACTCTTTGGATGCCGTTCTTGAAAAGTCAGCACCTGTACAGGTAGTTTTCTCTTTCAGGGAGATGAATGGATGCGATTATCCTGAATTCTTTAGCCTGAAGGAACATATAGAGGGGTGTTTGGACTATTATTCGAATAACTATAATGCAAAGGCGATTTATGAACCTATGATGAAGTTTTTCGCTGACGAAGCTCATCATAACCATTTGGGGTACATTCGGGTAAGTGATTATAATACGAAGGGAATGTCTTACGAAAAAGACAAAACTGACAGTCCTTTCTATGCTTTTGTCCGGTCCGCAGGAGTAAGTGCTAAAGACGATACTTCAGCAGGTGGTTCTTTCGGCTTTGGTAAGGCTGCTTATTACCTGTTGTCTCCTATCAGTACAATAATGGTAAGTACCTGTACCAAAAATGGTGATAGGTTCTTTGAAGGAGCCAGTTCCCTTTGTACTCATACCTATCGGGGCAAGAAGAAAGTAGCTTTTGGTTATTATGACGACCAGGATGGAAAGCCGATATCTATTGAAGCCGATATTCCTGCACATTTCCGTAGGGCAGAACCAGGTACTGATATCAATATTCTTGGTTTTAAAATGGAATATAAAGACGAGGCAGTCAAAGAGATGATTGAGGCTGTGCTCCGTAACTTTTGGTTTGCTATATATGAAGGCAAATTAGAG
The DNA here is from genome assembly GCA_958369755.1 of uncultured Prevotella sp. Taxonomy (GTDB): domain Bacteria; phylum Bacteroidota; class Bacteroidia; order Bacteroidales; family Bacteroidaceae; genus Prevotella. The sequence goes on along the minus strand of CATXJC010000026.1, from coordinate 15,550 downwards.
GTCAACGTGAATGATGTTGTCAATATAACCAAAAATACGATTGCTGACTTGATGGAAGAGTATTTTGAGGGAACAGAAGACAACACTCGTAAGGCTGGTTATTATAATCCTCGACCATATTTTGATGCAGTGCGATTTGCCAATACATCTTCCAAATATCGGTTAATAGAAGATAAACTTCCCTTGCTTGGGCATGTATGCTTTTATGTTTTCAAGTGCAAAGGTGCAGTAGACAAAATCGCATATATGAGAGCACCGCAAATGCTAGTCTATTCACAAAAGAATAAGACGAATTATGGCATGTATGGCGTATTCTATTGTGATAGTGAAGAAGGAAATGACCTGCTGCGTAATATGGAGAATCCTGCACATACAGAGTGGAAAGCCACCAATTGGAGAAGCAGAGGCCGCCAAAATGGAATGGGACGCCAGGTCTTGAGAGAATTAGATGAATTTATCAATGAATGTCTGAATAAGGTTTTCTCATTGAAGGATAAAATCGCTCTTGATATCAAGGGGTTAGAAGATTTCCTGTATATACCAACCTCGTTTGACGATGACGAATTGGAGATGGAAGATATGCCTGAGAGTGTAGAAGGAAAACCTACAGGATATCTTCAGGATGATGGGTCTTCATACACAACTGATATTCCAAAGAGCGAGGATAATCCAACTGTTATGCCAAAGCCGAATCCGCCTTCGACAGGACATGTACTTATCAATAAGAGTACCAATGCAACAAACGAAACTGGTGGTAAGCTTCTGGCCGGACATGGTGAAGCCGAGAAAAAGCCGGACAGCCAAGGTATCCAGAAACCGGGTAATGCTTCAGAAAACAGAACAGAGGATGAAAAGGGCGAGAAAGGCTTGTTTGCCACACCGATAAATATTCCTTATCGTACGTTCTCGCAAGTGGAAGGTGGCAAGATTTATCACTATGTTGTTCTCCACCCAAGAGAAGAGGTTGGCAATGTACGCCTTCATTTCTATGCGGTTGGAGAGGAAAGTGATGAAGAATTACAAGTTGAAGAATCTAACATTGGTAACGTGAGTGGCAATATAGTTCGTGATGTACATCTGCCAGAGGGTCGATTACGCCTGAGAGTACGTTTTACGGACAATATGAAACATTCTATAAAATTAGCAGCGGAGGAATTATATGAAGTATAAAAACGTATCATTGCCTTATCCGGTACTCGGCATATATGACGATGTATATCCGCTTTTGACTGACGATTGCATACAGATGGCTGATCCTGTAAAAACGGCCACAGACTATATGTTTTGCATCGATTTGCATCAGCAGAATAAGGATATAACACAGTTGGTTTCTGAAGGTAAGGCAGAGTATGCCTGTGAGGTAACTTGCAGGAGTACTTTCCTTCGCAGATGTTATAAATCTTCAACTCCCCATTTTGAAATCAGTTTGGGTAGAACAGAGGTGAACGGACGTATAGAGTTTCAGTGCTTCATCGCTGCTAGCGAGCCTATTCCTAATTATAACAACAGTGATTTTAATGAGGATTATCATGGGTTCACTTTTGATCTGGAGGTAGGTGACATGCTTGCTGTATTTCCTTTGGCGTGGTGGAATACCAATGTGAAGTTTGATAAACTGTATGCAGCAGGTTCCTTCATGCAAATTACTGAAGCGGCTGATGGAGCAGAAAGGACAACTTTCAATCTTTCGGATGACAGAATTCTGATAGAACTCCCTCATGACCTGTTTGTTCAGTATCAGCGAATTGGTAACAGCTTTCCTGAAGTAATTCATTCATCTTTAGTCCATAATGCATTGGTCTATGCTTTGACTAATCTGTATGAGAATCAGGATTCAGGGAAATTGTGGGCAGACAGTCTTATCATAAGACTACAGGAACTGCATATTTTACCGGAAGAGTTGAAGAGTGATATGTCTCTAGCTTATAAAGCAGCCGACTTACTTTTACAGGATCCATACAAACGAATGTTGGATAGCTTGGAAAGAATAGCAAATTCACAAAACGAAGATCAGGAGGATTAATGATGGAACTACAGAAAGTATTTAAAAAGTCATATATGGAGGATCTGAGACGTAATATACAAATCTCAGATTACCAGGGAGAAACATTCCCGTTTGACCCTTCTAAAGTGAAGGCTTTGGCGAACGTGTATAAGCCAGAAGGACTGCTTGACAGATTAGACCCTGATGACGATTTTACGACAGCAGTGGAACTGTATAAGGCATACGATACAGTTACGCCTCTATTGGCATCTCTACCTGATTTGTGGGTGTATTTGGCGCATGTGGATTTGTTTCCATATGTTCAGCAACGACATTCGGATGTACTGAAAGACGATGTAACCGAAAAGTATATCGTTAATCACTGGTTCGAAAATGATGTTAGCGTTTTTCGTATGGCATTGCCGAGTGCATGGTGGAGTGTTTATCTTTCCGTAGACAATGAGCGTGAAAATCCTTTTGAATTGACTGAGATTCTTTTCAAAAACCAAGAGTTGAGAACAAATAGTTTTGGTCCTTTATCTTTGATAAGGCATCGGGAGGCTATGAAAGGTATTCTGGAATTTCTGGAAGAGCATCCTTATCTCTTGGAAGATGGTATGAATATGCGAGCTCAATACATACGCAAACTGTTCAGCTTTATAGGCGGAACAAAGCGACTGGAGTTTATGGATAAAGACTTCTTTAAAAATGAGCTGAATAAGCGCATAGATGTTATCTCACAGAAGTTTACTCGTGAAGAAATACAGAATAATAACGAACTTTTCAATGAGTGATAATTATGGCAGGAAGAAACAATTGGACGGAAGAGCAGATAACGGTAGTACTTTATGAATATTGCCGCAAACCATTTGGGCAATTTTCTGCCAAAAAAGATTTTGTGAAAGAACTCGGTGCCTTAATAGGAAGAACTGCTGATGCAGTAGTAAGAAAAGTCGGTAATTTGGCCAGTTTTGACCCTAAGATGAAAAGTAGAGGCGTGGGAGGCCTAGCTCATACGGCTAAGTTAGATGAGGTTGTATGGAAGAAGTATTATGGCAATTGGGAAAAATTGGCCTATGATGCTGAACTTATTTTAGCTTCCCTTAGGAATAAAGGACTAGAGGAATCTCTTTCAATAGATTTGCATGACTTGCCTGCTGGTGAGGAACGAATACAAGAAATTAAAAGACGCATAAATCAGGATTTCTTTAGGGAAACTGTTCTGGCGTCATATAATCAAAGTTGCTGCATAACAGGCTTGAAAAATCCCCTGTTGTTGCAGGCTAGTCATATCGTAGGATGGAAACAAGATGAAGCAAATCGTACAAATCCGGAAAACGGACTTTGTCTGAATTCTTTATTCCATAAAGCCTATGATGAAAATCTGATAGGGATTTCACCTGATTACGAGATATTGATATCCGATAAGTTTTTCGGAGAAAGACCTGGAGGGGTTCCTGAGGAAACTAGGGAATACATCTTAGGGTTTAATCATAAAAAGATAGTTTTGCCAAGAAGATTCTTGCCTAATCGAGACTTGTTGGCTCAACATTACGAACATTTTTGCCACGATGTGGTTTAATATATTATAGACATGAAGATTAGAGTATTTGAAGGCTTTGCCGGATATGGTGGTGCATCATATGGTTTGAAACGTTTGAAAGAAAACATCCCGAATATAGACTATGAAGTAGTCGGATACTCGGAGTTTGACAAATATGCTGCTGCTTTATTTGATGCAAACCATAAAGACAAAAATGGGAACCCATTAAAAAATTGGGGAGATATAACGAAGATAAATCCTGAAGATTTACCTGACTTCGATATGTTTATGGGTGGTTTCCCTTGTCAGCCTTTCTCTTCTGCTGGTATGCAGATGGGAACTGAAGATCCATATGGGCGTGGCGCTATGCTAGGACATATTATCCGCATCTGTAAGGTGAAGAAGCCGAAATATCTGTTTCTCGAAAACGTTAAAGGTTTTACACATGGTAAGTTCCAGCCTATACATGACCAGTTGGTCAAGGATTTGAGAGAAATGGGATATGGTGAAAATCCTTTGTCAAAAGCGGTCCTGAATTCTAAAGATTATGGTATTCCGCAGAATAGAGAAAGACTTTGGATGTTTGCCCGATTGGGTGGTTTGCCAGAGAATTTCAGTATGGAACCTGAAAAGGTGGAGTCTGACAAAAAAATGGCTGATTTCCTGGATATCCATCCAGAGAAAAAACTATACCTGAGTGACGCTCAGATTGCCCATCTTAAGGTTAAACATAACATTGATTCCTTTAAAGTTCAAGCGCCTTTATGCTTTGATGTATATAATAAGAAAATCAAGCTGGATGGTTATTGTATAACGATTACCCAGCCAGAGCACAACAGCTTACGAGTTGTTGAGGTTCCTAAAGATGGCAAGGAGATAGTACGCAAGATGTCTGTACATGAACAGTTCAGGCTTATGGGATTCCGGATTTCCCGTGACCTGAAAGAGTGTGAGATTAATTTTGACGGACAGTCGTACACCCAATTGTCAAAACGTGCTGGCAATGGTTGGGACGTGAATTTGGTTGGTAGATTGTTAACGCATATATTCAAACAGTTATGAAGTTAAATTTAAGTACTTTATCCTTTGGTTCCTATATTGATAAAGGTGGTGGAACACCATCTTGGGGAACCGAACTAGGCCAGTCTAAGCCTGACTACAAATTTACTGTTGAAGGATGTGAGGAAATATTGGTTGGTATGCTATATAATTCAGTCAATCTTCATCACGTATGCCTGCCTTTAGGTAAAGGTGGGCATATAGATATTGCTTCAAACTTTGAAGAGTGTCATCTTGCTGGCGTGTTTAGAAAGGTTTATATTAACGGAATAAGCATTGATTATCCCTTTATCATGGTACTTATAAAAGAGTTAAGCGCAAGTCATTCAGGAAGGCGCTCAATAAAGTATTCTGATAAAATAACGTATAATTTTGATGGCGAGAAGCTGTCAAACGCCGAGTTCTTCCGCATTGCCAGAAAGAAATTAGGATTGAATTGGGAATCATGCTGGTTCATATATGAAATGAATGTATGTAATCTCGACGAACTTCACTTTAAAGCTGTAATAGTGAATAAGGAGTATAGTGAATCATATCATGATTCTGCCGAGAGAAAAGAGAAATGGTTATCTTTAATTGATAAATAGTCTGGATTATGAGAATAGATGATTTTTCTTTAGCTTTTAATTGTTCTGGCTGCCCATCTTGGGGTACTGCTATTGTTAATCAGGACACAAAGAAGTTACATCTCATTAAAAAAGATGTGGCTTCTAACATTGTTATCGGTATGATGCATAAGTGTGTTACCATAAATACTCATGATTTTTCCTTGCCTATTGGTAAAGGATCAAAGATTTACTATGGTAACACCGGTTTTGATGGAGCAACATCTGAACCGATGTTGGTCTCTGTGTTCGACAAAGTGTTCATAAACAAGATTCAGATTCCTGCATCTTTTGTGTTGGCAATCATACGTGATAGAGCCGAGGCTCATAGCGGTAGATTGCAGATTAAGTATACACCAAAGTTGAAATATGGAAATATATCGAACGAAGATTTCTTTAAGGAAGCAGAGAAAAAGTTAGGAATCTCATCTTCTACACCTTGGGTTATCTATGACATTGATATAGCAGGACAGGAGGAATTGCACTTTACGGCTTTAATTGGTAAGGATGTACAGGACCTGCAAAATCAAATGAGAAACCTGCCGCAGATAGAAGATTCGAATGTGGCATCTGGACCATCTAAGAGCGCAGCTTCTGTAGAGCCATCATCAGATAACGTTGAACTTGATGCCCGAGTTTACGCCTACATGGCTGCCATTAAGACCAAGCCATTCCTTATCTTGGGCGGTTTTTCAGGAACGGGAAAGAGCTTGCTTGTCAAGAGCCTGGCCTTTGCAACATGTCCGTGTGACGGCGTTTTGAACACCTCTGAAACTTCGCCTGGTAATTATCTCCTTGTCAGCGTAAAGCCTAACTGGCATGATGCAACTGATATTACCGGATTCCGTTCGTCTGTGAACAGAAACTATTATGTAACTGATTTCATGCGTTTTCTGGTAAAGGCAAAACACCATCCGAAAGTTCCTTTCTTTGTCTGTCTTGATGAGATGAATCTTGCGCCTGTAGAGGAGTATTTTGCTGATTTCCTCAGCGTCATAGAATCAAGAAAACGCAAGAAGGATGGCTCTGTTGTTACAGACGCAATTGTGCCTGCCAGTGTGTTCAATGACAGCAGCTATGGGGATGATTTCAATATATTCCTGGAACTTGGTCTGAAACCTACCATCGAGGTTAAGGATGTAACGGAATTTACGGCGAAGATAAAGAAAGCTGAAGAGGATGAATCTGATTTCTTCGAGCAGAGCTGGCTGGTAGATGAACTGAAGCGTGATGGTTTGACTATTCCGCAGAACGTAATCATCATAGGTACCGTCAACATGGATGATACTACCAATTCATTCTCAAGAAAGGTAATCGACAGAGCCATGACTTTTGAGACGATTGTTGAAGATTTTGACCAATCTTACTTTAAGACAGATGCCATGCTTGGCTATGTAAAGAATTATCGGAAGGGTGAACTGTTTATCAGCGATGAGGTACGTGCTACCGAGATGCTGGTGAATGGCCGTTTTGAACTGTCAGAAGAAGATAAGAGCAAAATCATCGACTTTATCAATAGTATAAATTCTGATTTGAAAGGCACTCCTTTCAAGATTAGTTACCGAATACTGAATGAGACAATCCTGCTCTATCGTGCTAAAAAGAAAATAGCTGAACTGATGGGAGAAGAAGAGAAAAAAGATGGTGTGCAGATCAATACTGATTTGAACTCAATATTTGATAATATCTTAATGCAGAAGGTCTTACCTCGTATAGAAGGTGATTATGAAAAGTGTGACGCATGCTTGGTAAAGTTGGCTGCCAGAGCTGATAAGAACAACTGGAACCAAAGTTTAGAAAAAATAGAATTTATGATAGACCGCTTTGGTAAAGACCATAGTGGTTTTACCAGTTTCTGGAATTAAGATAAGGATATGGATGTATTGAAGTTTGAGTGTCCTGACTACCTGATTACGGTCAGTACGGCATCTGTCAATTATGCATGGGATAGGTTTGTGCGACGTGTAAGAAGTGCCGCACAGACTTATTGCGCCTATTCTTCGAGCCGTAAGGGCACGTTGAAATTACGGGATTTACCGGCAGGAAAGAATGAGCTAGTTGCGCAGAATGATGAGATTGTGCCTTGTGAAGAATGGCCGCAGTTGTGGCCTGTCCTGTTCGAAACATGTAAGTATCAGTTTGCTGTGGAGTTCAAGCAGGGACTGGATATATCCATAGAGAAACAGTATCCTCATGTACGTCATCAGTTGAAGAGTATTGGTGAAAACTTTAAGTTTTATTCCTCGTCTTCCGACTCAGGTATCCTGGTGGGTGACATAGACTTTCTGAACTCCCCGGGAAAGTTTTCTTTTGCCTTTGATTATTGGGATACAGACGAACTTCTGCATCATGAGAAGCTGGAGCTGTATGTGGCATCACCTAAGTTGGATACCAAAAATGACTTGCAGCAGATTATGGCTCTCATCAACCAGGAGTATGAGAACTATATATACGATTATCTGACATTGACTTTCAGCAGTTTTGCTCTTCAGCGCAGTGTCAAGAATAATCATATCATTTGGCTCAGTATCTTCAGGAGCGTAGTGGATGAGTATTTCAGAAACGTAAGGTTTGTAATGTCACGTCCTAACAATAAGCCTGTACGCAAAACGTATCATGCACGTCCTGAAAGAATACGCAGATGGAGCCAGCGTGAAGAGGAACGCTACAGGAATATGGGGCAAGATGCTGAAATGCATTATTTCAGATACGAACAGACAGAGAATACCATAAACACTCGGGAAAACCGGTTTGTAAAGTATACTCTTCATGTCCTGGGAAAGAAATTCCGAGAGGTATTCAGCGAGCTGGGTGCTCTTCCTAATGTCATGGATGCCGAGGAACGCCAATTACTGGAGGACTATCAGAGGCAGTTCAAACGTCTGGAAACTTCCCCTTTCTTCCAGAAGGTTGGAGAATTCGAAGGCTTCCGTCAGGAGAGTGCAATCTTGCAGCAGCGTATGGGCTACAGCAAGATATACAAGGCGTGGTTAATGCTTAAAAATTCACTCGAACTTATTGATGGTAAGACAGATATTGGCATGAAGCAAATCTGGGAACTCTATGAAATATGGTGTTTCCTGGTAATGAAACGTCTTATTGCTAAGGTGCTTGGACTGGATTTGCAGAAACCGAATAATCATGTGCGCGAGGATAAAAGTAAAATGCTCAACACAATCGTAAAGAGCGAGATGACGCATGTTATTGAGTTCGATAACGTAAAGAATGGAGATAAGGTCTGCCTGGAATACCAGCATACTTATAACCGACGAACCAAGGAATTCTCGACAACGACAACTGAGCAGCGTCCTGATATCGTAGTGACAATAAAAAAGAAAGATGGATTTGTTCTTACCTATCTTTATGATGCAAAATACAGGGTGCAGGATGATGCCAGGGATGGTGAATTGGATGAGGGCGTCAGCATAGATGTTGCCGATTATCCACTGCCTGATGCCATCAATCAGATGCATCGTTATCGTGACGCCATCTATTATTCGATGAAAACAGAAGTCCGTCCTTCTGCCAAGGAAATTATAGGTGGTTATATTCTTTTCCCTGGTAGAGTGGTTGGAGATGAAATCTACGGACGCTATTTCTATCAGAGTATCAGAAAAGTGAATATCGGTGCCTTCCCTCTGTTGCCAGCTGCCAAAGAGAACGAGGACGATATCATTCAGTGCGACCTGTTGGAAAGGCATCTCAGAGAAATCTTGTTAGAAGACAGTGTTTATGAGCATGTAAAAGATTCTATCCCTCAAAAAGGTCTGGTATATGATACCGAGAACGTATTTGTATTAGCGGTCGATAGGGATGCTTATGATGATTATGAGCATAATAGATTTTCTATAGAAATTCCTCTGGACATCAATAAAGGTATGTTCAAGATAGATTCTATCGACTATTTTATGTTTATAGTTGAGAATGCATCTGAAGGATATTATCGGGTGACAAATTCAAGACTGAAAATAAAGGATGATAAACTGATTTTAGTCCTCTCGCTAACTGATTACCATAGCTTTGAATTCGGTTTCAAGGAAGTTGCTGAGTGCGAGACGAAAACTATCGTCTCATTGCGTGATTTGATGAATATAGGATAAGGTAGTTTATCGCATCTATCGCTCTGATATCACTTCAATCCCATCTCTCTCAACTTCCTTGAGCAGGAAGGGGTTGAGGTGCTGGTGCTTTCGGATAATATCGACAGGGCAACCCAGAAGGGCTTCAAGGTATGCTTTCAGACGGACTATCAGGAAAAACTTAGGGGGCATTTCTACATAGATATCAACATCGCTGCCATCGTGGTGCTGGTTTCTTGCCTTCCCTTGTTTTCATTCTTAATATCCTTTTTTAAAAGGCTTTTGCCCCTACAGGGCGCAAGGTGGATTGCGCTTATACCCAGGGTGTTACCCTGGGCTAGGAGCTTCTGCCCCTTCAGGGCGTGCCTGAACCACATGCGGAAGTTCAGTTCCTAACATAATTATATAATTTAAAATGTTTGTAATGCAAACGAGCACAATGAAAGCTGCTTTCAAATTGCCGAGTGCAGCTTTTCTTATGTAAATATATGAAATATTTCTCTTTTCTGCAAGTTTTTGGGCTTTTTCTTTGCGTTTTCAAAGGAAAAATGTAAATTTGCAGAAAAATGTAGAACGTTTTAATGTAAAGGTTATGGCAGCAACGGTATTAAACAGTACACAAGTACACCTCTTGCAAATGTTTCAAGTAGATGATTCTCAGCAAGGTTTGGAAGAATTGAAGGAATTGTTGTATTCTTATTATTCAAAGAAAATGGATGAATCTCTGAATGAACTTTGGGATTCGGGCGTGCTTGACCAGAAAAGACTTGACGAAATCAATAATATGGATTTGCCAAAGTGAATACGGAAATGCTCAAATCGATCATTAAAAAAGACATAGAATATGGCAGGAAATATGACATTGGCAGGAAACAGCGAGTTCAAAAGTTGGGTTTCGCAGTTGAAGAAAGATATACGCCATGCACAGGTTAAGGCGGCAATCAAGGTTAACACAGAATTGCTCCGCCTTTATTGGCGTATGGGTGCAGACATCTGTGAAAAGCAGAAATCTGCATCTTGGGGCGATGGCTGGCTCAAAGAATTGAGCCGTGAACTTATGGCGGAGTTTCCAGATATGAAAGGGCTTTCATACAGGAATCTACAATACATTAGGCAATGGTATCTCTTTTATAATCAAGGAAATATAATTGTGCAACAAGTTGTTGCACAATTACAAAAAGGACATGGGCAACAACCTGTTGCCCAAATAAACGAGGACGTATTCTTCTCCGTTCCTTGGGGGCATCATCTGTATATCATATCGCAATGTAAGGATGTTAACCGTGCTGTGTTCTATCTGAATAAGACCGTAGAAAATGGTTGGAGTCGTGCTGTTCTGCTTAATTTCCTTGACACTAATCTGTATGAGCGACAGGGAAAGGCTGTGAATAACTTTAACAAGCTGCTGGCGGATTCTCAAAGCGAATTAGCAGCACAAACATTGAAAGACCCTTATAATTTCGATTTCCTCACACTTGACGGTGAGTATCGGGAGCGAGAATTGGAGCAAGGACTTACCCAAAATGTAACACGCTTTTTGCTTGAATTGGGTACAGGTTTTGCTTTTGTTGGAAGTCAAGTTCCTCTACAAGTAGGGGGAGACACTGTATATCCCGACTTGCTTTTCTATCACTTGGAACTGCGCTGTTATGTTGTCGTAGAACTGAAGATTACAAAATTCAAAGCTGAACATTTGGGACAGTTGGGGATGTATATAAGTGCTGTAAATCATATAAAAAAGAAGCCTACTGACAACCCTACAATTGGATTGCTTATCTGCAAAACCAAGAACAATGTGATGGCTCAATATGCTCTTGAATCAACCAATCAGCCAATAGGCATCTCCGAATATCAGTTGTCTAAGCTCATGCCTGAAAACATACAAAGCCAGTTGCCTACAATCGAAGATATTGAAGCAACGCTTTCTGATATAAAGGAGACTAAGGATTGACACGTAAGATATCAATATGAAAAGCCTACGGCTGCGGATTGCAAATCCGCTTTAAAGTGGTCGAACCTTTTAGTCGGCATAGAAGACTTAAAGTCTTTCGGAAAGAGTTTGGATAGTTGATATTCTGATATTCCCATCGGTTCCTTGTATGATCTGATAAGGGTCTTTTGTTATCTGTTGCGCTAAGTCACTCTGCACAGCAGGGAGCGTGGATTGGAAGTTTGTGATGGCTTTGCCGTCACGCTCATAAAGGTCGGTATCAACCAGTTGAGAAGAGCGTCACGTCCCCAATTGTTCTCCCAAGTCTTTCTTACGAAGAACAGGGCTTTGTCCATATCGCCCTTACATTTATCGATGATACGGCGATGATGATCCCAAGGAATGGGAAAAAGCATCTTGAAATCGTCCGCAGCTTGCGGAACATTTAAGCTTATATTTTCCTTTGCCATCGTTCTTTCTTTTTATTTGCTGCAAAAATAAGCAATATTTCTCTTTTCTGCAAGTTTTGGGGCTTTTCCTTTTGTGTTTTCATGAGAAAAGATTAATTTTGCCAATGAATGGTGTTAATTGATATAAGAATGGTTTCTTTTAATAGAATTAAATAATATGAGTATATTGGACAAAATACCTTCTTTGGCAGAAAATGAACTCTTCCAGAAACTTGCTGCGATAGAGGACATTACTGCACTCTGCAAGGAAGATCAAGAGAAATATGATGATGCAATCAAGGTGATGCGTGACCATATTGCAGCTTATAAAGGAGCTATCATAGAGGCTAAAATTGAAGTAGCTAAGAATATGCTGATGGAAAACGAGCCTATTGATAAAATTGCAAGATATACAGGGCTTTCAGAAGAAGAATTATTAAGAATTAAGGCAAAATGCGCTTATACCCAGGGTGTTACCCTGGGCTAGGTGCTTCTGGGCCTTCAGCCCGTAAGGGGGAAAGGTGGAAGCTAAATAGTAGAAAAACAAGCTTAATTATATAAATAATCCTAAAAAACAAAATATTTATGGAAGAAACTATTGTATTTCAATATTTCTATATATCTTTGCAATGAAAATTTAAATCATGGAATTATGAGAATTATTTCGCATAGGAAACTAAAAGAGTTTTACGAGACCCCTGGGCGAGAAGACTCAAAGGTAGCTCTGGAAAGATGGTACCAGATTGCGGAAGAAGCAGAATGGCGCAACTTTTCTGATATAAGAACTGACTTTCCTGATGCTGACTACGTAGGTAATCAACATTACGTATTCAACATTCGAGGAAACAGGTATAGGTTGGTAGTGGTAATTAAATTTACAATAGGCCGACTCTTCGTAAGATTTGTCGGAACACATAGTGAATATGACAAAATAGATTGTTCCACCATTTAATAAAAACAATTATGGATAGAATTACGAAAGAACAATATGAGTTTGCACTCAACAGAATAGAAGATCTCCTGCCATTGGTAACGGACGATACGCCTGCCAACGATAAGAATGCCATAGAACTGACATTAATGTCGGACATTGTTGAGTCATACGAAAAGAAACATTTTCCTATCGGAAAGCCTTCTGTTTCTGAACTTATCGAACTTTCTTTAAATGAAAAGAAAATGACTCAAAAACAACTGGCTTCAGAAATTGGAGTAAGTCCTTCACGTATTAACGATTATGTAACAGGGCGCTCTGAGCCTACTCTTAAAATAGCTAGATTGCTATGCAAGGTTCTGAACATAACTCCTGCTGCGATGTTGCAATGTTAAACAGATGTTGATGATAAATTAAAGATGTCGGACCGTTTGACCATAGAACAGCGCCACAACAATATGGCGGCAATAAGGGGCAGGGATACCAAACCGGAGATTCTTGTTAGGAAATTTCTGTGGAGTAGAGGATTCAGGTATCGGCTCAATCATCCACGCTTGCCGGGCAAGCCGGACATCGTGCTGAGGAAATATCGCACCTGTATTCTGGTGAACGGGTGCTTCTGGCACGGACACGAGGGGTGCAAATATTATGTGGTGCCGAAATCGAACACCGGGTTCTGGATGGAGAAGATCAGGAGGAACCGGGAGAGGGACCATGAGGTGCTGCACCGGCTGGCTGAAATGGGATGGCATACCATCGTGATATGGGAATGTGAACTGAAGCCGGCGGTAAGGGAGAAGACGCTGGAGTCGCTCGCCTTTACGCTGAACCATATCTATCTGGAAGATCATCATGTCAGAAGATATGAATTGCCGGAAGAAGTGCCGGAAATGGTGGCGGAGCCGGAGGCGGAAAGACGAGAGGAATAGGCAGGGATTTCACGGAATTTTTAAGGCTTTTGCCCTTACAGGGCGCAAGGCGGATTGCGCTTATACCCAGGGTGTTACCCTGGGCTAGGGGCTTCTGGGCCTTCAGCCCGTGCCTGAACCACATGCAGAACTAGAGTTAGGAACCAATAATTTGAAATCGTCAACAGGCTGTTGACGATTTTGCTTGTTGGCTGCAATTTGTTGAATATCAATGGTTATTGTGCTATCAGTGAATTTGTCCGCAAGTTGCGGACGAATTGCAGACAATCGGAAAAAGTGACTACAGTACCGCTGCACAGACCTTGCGGAACCAGTCGAGTTTCTTGCCGCTCATTTCTGCTATGGATAAGTTCTCTTTGTTCACATCTTCTGGCTCAAATTCATAATAAGAATCTTCGGTAGGGAGATAATCTTCTGGGAGATCTTCTATGGAGTGGGCCTGGAAATTGTGGTGATTTTCAATTCCCTTCGTCCGGTGCCCGTTGGTTCAGGGCGTGTGTGGGTTATTCCTCCGGCCAAATTGTTTTGTACATTGGCCAAACATCCATTTGGGGAACTGGAGTCAATTTTGCAAATTGATTTTTTTCATAGAAACCTACTGCGCTATAATCAGAGGTATGCCAAGCTCTTACAGTCAAGAAGACGCAACCGGCATATCTTTGGTTTCTAGCCATCGAAGCTATTTCTTCAATTAAGGCTGAACCTAGGTGTAAACTTTGAAATTTTTGTTCAATAGCTAAGTAGGCAATTTCTAAAGCGGGATAAGTATATTTTTGTTCGAATTGTTCTCGGAATGTTTCTTTTACTGCTGGCAAATCGGTTCCTGCTGCCCCCATACGCATATCATCAAAATCATCTGAATCAATGTCAACAGAGTCGAATGCTAAGGCGAAAATTGCAACAATCGTGTTGTTTGCTTTTAAGCGGACACAAAATGTCTTACAATAATGACTCTCTTCACAATCTTGTAAGTGATTATGAAGAAAGTCATCCATTTTGTCTTTTCCTGTATAGAAATTTATCAACTCTTCAAAGTCTGATAAAAGTTCTATTTTATATTCTTCTAAATTCATTCTAAATTCCACTCAAATTTATATGGATAATTTGATGTCTTTGTGGCATCGTCTTTCTTTGCTTTTGCACCGATGGATGCAAGAGCGGCTTTACGAACGGCTTGTGCGTATTTGCCTTTAGCTAAAACTTTTGGTGCATTTATTCCTAACATAATTATATAATTTAAAATGTTTGTGATGCAAACGTGCGCAATGAAAGCTTGCTTTCAAATTGCCGAGTGCAGCTTTTCTTCTGCAAAAATAAGCAATATTCCTGTAACTTCCAAATATTTAGCTGGTTATTTTATTCTTTTTAGTATTAAAACGAGTATTTGACGGGTTATGGTGATGATTTGTCAGTTCAAAATTCATCAAGCAAGAATGAAAATTCTTAAATTCTTGAATCTTAAAATTATACCAAGTGCTTGATTCGTTTTTCGTCAAGAATTAGAGAATTTTTCTTAGTTAATTTCTTGGAAGTTACGAAAGAAAAGCGTATCTTTGCAACGTGAGTACATAAGGAAGAGTGTACTACGTTTTTAGATTGTTGGATTTATAATTTGAAGCATATGGAGACATTGGAAAAAATGCCTTTCGAGGCTCAGCATAAGATATTCAAGAGACTGGCAGAAATCGCCGACTCCAAGACTCTGACCAAAGAGGAACAGGAGAAATACGACAACAGCATGATGGTCATGTGGGGCGCAAGGTATCTAAAGTACCGCTGCACAGACCTTGCGGAACCAGTCGAGTTTCTTGCCGCTCATTTCTGCTATGGATAAGTTCTCTTTGTTCACATCTTCTGGCTCAAATTCATAATAAGAATCTTCGGTAGGGAGATAATCCTCTGGAAGATCTTAGAAAATACGCAAATTTTTTTAGCGGAAATATTAGAAAATACGCAAATCTTTTTAGCTAAAATCTTAGAAAATACGCAAATCTTTTCGGTCTGTAAGGGCAAAAGCTTTAAAACTCCAGACAAAACATAA
>CATXJC010000025.1 GCA_958369755.1 uncultured Prevotella sp. | reverse complement strand
ACTGGCATAGCGGGCTATCACTACACCATTCAGAACGGCAAGTGCTAGAAAAATGCCCAGGGCGAGCCATCTTTCTTCTTTCTTGATCTTGAAAATATCGAATATCTTTTTCATATCTTTCTATTTCTTTCTCTTTCAAGTTTTGAGAGGAATCTTCTCTTAGTCTTTTTCTTTCTCTGTCTTTCTCTTTCGGGTTTTCGGAGATTCTTTTATTTCTTCAGGAAGAATCTTACTAATAGGAAATTAACGGGGATACAGATACAGAGGGTAGGAATCATCGCCCACTGTTTGGCGAGTCCCAGACCTACAAAGAGGTTGAGGCAGACGGTTTGCATCGTATAGTTTACTACATGTGAGAGGGTGAAGCCGGCACCTCGCTTGGCGTTTGCCTTCACCTTGAAGGTGTATCGGGTGCTGGCGATGAAATTGAAGATGAAGCTCACGATGTAGGCGATGGTGTTGGCTGTGGTAGCCAGACTGTGATCACCCATTTGTGGAATGAAATGGTTCAGCACCGGCATCATAGCCAGATAGATGACATATTGCAGCACCGTAGCCAGTCCGCCTACGATTCCGAATCTGATGACTTCGCCTAGCTTCTCCCGTCTGGCATCATCCATATTATTAATCTTGTTCTTGATATTCATTGTTTTATCTTTTACGGCGTGCAAAAATACGCTTTTTTCCTGTTTCTAGCAAATATTCTTTCTACAAAATATTAATCTGCCTGGATTTATCTTAATAGTTTCCCTTTACCGAAGAGATATGCCAGTTTGGTCTTCTCCATCATCTTGGCAATGAACAGGCTGCCTGTAATGGCAAGGATGATGGTGACGACAGCAAACGAGATCTCGCTCGGATCCCAGGCAAAGAGGGGATGGTAGAACTTCGCAGCCATCGTAAAGATGGGATGGAAGAGATAGATAGGCAGCGTGTTGCGCCCTATATATAATAAGGTGTCCTTGATTCTGTTAGTCACCTTTGCTACTTTTCCTATCTTCGGACTGATGTCCTTGAAGCGTTCTGGGGCATCGAGCAGGTGTTGCAGGAACAGCAGGGTGCTGATGCAGCACCAGCAGGAGAAAACGATGGCCAGGTTGCCCCAGTCGTACCAGTCATCGCGGTAGAGCAGATAAATCCACAGGAAAATGGCGAAGAATTCGTGGCGGAACAGCTTGTTCCACTCCGTCTTGCTCTGTCGGATGACCACGCCGATGAAGTAATAGGCAGCTGCACTTGCCGATAGGGCTGGAGTCTCTGATATCAGAAGCAGCGTAAGTGCGAAGACGAAAAGGCTGGCATAGGTATCTCTTTTCGTATAATTCTTGCGTAAATCATTCCAATTCCTTCCGCTGAAGCAGAAATAATAGAGCGTTCCGCAGATAATCATAGTCTGGATAAACCAATAGGGACCGATGGAAGTGATGAAAATCTTCTCACCTATCTGGGAGAGGGAGAGCTCTGTGATGCCATCTCTCACTGGCATATAGTAGGAGAGAACCGAAAATCCTGTCACCATGATGACATAGGGCAGGGCGAGACATTTCAGATAGTTTCCCATCTGTCTCCCGGTCTTCTCGATGTTTACGAGATAGCCCGTGATGATAAGGAAGGTAGGCATCATGAAGGATAGGATGCCTGCCTTGAGATGAGGATATGCGTTGCCGAAGCTCACGATATGAATCAATATCATGAGGATAATGAGGATGGCTCGAATGAAATCGAGATCGGTATTTCTTTTCATCTGATTCCTTTTGATTTATATGTATCTATATCCGTGACTTATCTTTCTGGAAGACTTCTTCCGGGAGTGATTATTCTCCGAAAGGCTTATTCCCTGGATGTTTTATTCTCTGAAAGGCTTGTAGTGCCCCTTGTCGGCGAAGGCAAGCATCTCCTTATCGCCACGGCTGTCGCCGAAGGCTTCTATCTCATAGAGAGAGCGGTCGGGAAAAGTTCTGTCTTCGGTATCTGCTGTTCGGGATGCAGAAAGGGCTTCCGTGATTCGGCATACTTTCTCTGCTCCATAGCAGTTGTTGCTCTTGAAGCGTCCCGTCAGCTTGCCGTCTTCTACTTCTATCTGGGTGCCGAGAACCTGAACGCCTTTCAGATTGCGGATATCAAAGAAGGGGCGCACCCAGTTGTCGATGCTGGCACTTACGATGAAGACCTGAGCTCCAGCTACCAATGCTTCATGTACCAGGGTGATGCCCTTAGGACGGAGCAGATGCTGGTTTTCTTCTGCAAACCCATGGCAGAGAGCATCAAATTTTTCGATGCGCATGCCGGCAAAGAGGTGGGCGAAGATCTGCTGCTTCGCCTTCCAGTTGGGATACAGGTGCAGTTTCATCAGCACCAGCAGTGGACTGTACATCAGAAAAACCATCAGAAAGCGGCCTCTGCCTTTGGCATACTTGATGAATTCGAGCAGGGTATCACTCGTTGTCAGTGTTCCGTCGAAATCGAAACAGTATAATTTCTTCTTCATTTCTTCTTTTGTGTTTAAGTTGTTCTCTTTAATAAAGATATCCTCTTAATAAAGATATCCTCTCCTTATTCTATGTAGATAAGGAAGAGGAAGGAGAGCAACCAGGCAAGGACGATAAACTGCGTGATTCTGTCGCGCAGGATAATCTTGGTCGGGTCGCCGCTCTGCTGGTCAACCACTGCAATCTGGATGTATCGCAGCAAACCAACCAATACGAATACGCTGGTAAGATAGAGGTATTCGGTATGGAAATTCTCTATTACTTCAGGGCTCACCGTGTACATGATGTAGCAAACCAGGGTAACGGATGCCGTGATGGTGATAGCCTGATTGATGAAGGTGAGGTTGTATCGGCTCGTATTCTTGCGTGGAGCCTCTCCGGTCTTCTCCATACGCAGCACATCATCGCGGCGCTTGGCAAAACTCATGAAGAGGGTGATGAGGAAGGTCATCAGTACTATCCATTTACTAAGTATGATGTGCGTAGCGACGCCACCCGCCAGCAAGCGGAGCACAAATCCGAATGCCACGATGCACACATCGATGATGGCATACTGCTTGAGCTTGGCGCAATAGCAGAGGTTCATGACCCAATAGAAAGCGATGATTCCCATCGTCTCCCACGAATCGAGCAGACTGCATACCCCCATTGAGAGGATAAGCATCAGAAACATCAAAGCGTAAGCCTGCCTGATGCTTACGGCTCCTGATGCGATAGGGCGGTGACACTTCACCGAGTGGCGACGGTCTGCCTCCACATCATGGATATCGTTGAAGCAATAGATGCTCGATGCGGCAAAGCTGTAGGCAAAGAAAGCGATCAGACCCGCCAGCAGGGCATCTGTATGAAACAGGGCACCGCCAAAGAAGAGGGGCACGAAGATAAACATATTCTTGATCCACTGCTTCGGGCGGATCAGGCGCATCAAGGCAGCGAAGCCTTTGCTGTCTTTTATTTCATTCTCGTTCATAAAAACTTCTTTTTATTTAATCTTAGATGATTCTTTTTATTTAATAATCTTAGATAGTTCCCTTGAGATCCATTCTGCAATCTTGCTCAATATCCAGGAGAGTGGCAGGGTGATGGCGATGCAGAGGATGAAGGTAGGCCAGTATCCCAAGTGATGAGGCTCGATATAATGGAGCACGAAGTGGATGTGGATGAGATAGCATTCCAGACTCAATGCTCCTACCAGCATGAAGCTGCGGTTAAACCATCCTGGGGTACGGCGGAAAATGCGGTTCAGGAGCAGGATGCTCGTGATGGTGAGCGGGATGTAGAGCATGCGCTCCAGGAAGAGCGGAAACATGCCGTGCTTCTCCTGTTCCAGGAAGATGCTTGCGAGCAGCGTCATCAGGAACATCAGCCATATCATCCAGATGCTGGCACCATCAAGTGTCTGCTTCTGGCGCACCATCTCGCCCATATTGATGCCGATGAAGAAGATAGGTACTCGGCTCCAGAAGATTTCCAGATGACCTACAGCCTGATGAATCGGTGTGACGTATTGCACCAGGATGCACCACATGATCATCACCACCGGCAGCCATTTGTAGATGGGGTGGCGCTTGATGAGTTCCATATAGGCTGGGGCGAAGAGATAGAGCATCATAGTGGCTGGGATGTACCAGAAGGTAAGCTCGTCGTATCGCCAGAAATTCCAGTTGATGGTAATCTCGCCTATCAGGTTGATCCACGCCTCGAGGTCTCCTCCCCGGAATCGGGGAATGTAATAGAGACAGGCGATGATGAGCCACGCCGGGTAGATACGCAGGTAACGGCGGATGAAGAAATGCTTGGCAGAAGGATTCTTCATCCAGGAAAACCACAGGCCGATGCCGCTGAGAAACAGAAACATATCTACTCCTACATTGCCCATGCGGCGCAATCCGAAGAAAGCGTCCTCTCTAGGCAGTGCTACATGAAAGAGAATGATGAAAAGCATGGCGGCTCCCATCAATTCACCGCGATATCTACTGATATTCGCCAGTTCTATATCTTTTATCTTCATGATTTTCTTTTAATATTTCGGGTTTGGAATCTTCTTCATCAGTTGGGTGAAGAGCCAAGCCAGGCAGATGCTCGATATGATGTAGAGTAGCAGTCCGGCATAGATGTCTCCATGACGGCTGATGGGGATGAATATCTTGCGGGTGATAGGATGGGTGACGAAGAGGGCGGCTGAGATGACGCCCATCCATTCCAGAACCTTGTAGATGCCCGACAGCCAACTTACCTCCTGCAACAAATCGGCTACAAGCACACAGAGCAGACAGATGAAGAATGGTACGAAGGTCCATCCTATCATATTAAGACTCAGACTGTAGATCAGCGAGATGCAGAATACGCAGCCGAAGATATTGGTAACAGGCGAATGGAAGGTCATCAGAATCTTCTCGCCATAGCGGGCGTACAGAATGCCCAGACCGAATGGCAGCATACCGCCCATGAAATTATAGCGGTAGCGGTTCATCGCCTCGCTCTCGGGATTGTCAAAGCCCAGCAGCAGCTGGATGCCGATGCAGAGAAGCATCAAGCCTACCGTCCATCCCCAGTGGCGGCGATAGAGCAGCAGTCGATATACGATGTAAAGCTGCAGCATCAGACCGAAAAACCAGTAAGGTCCTGGCCAGATGATGTTGTCGGGGTTGGGCAATACATTGTTAAACATACCCAGCATCGATACGATGCCCAGCACCTCGTAATGGCGTGGACCCGGAGTGATGTAGTCTATCATCGTGAAAGCGATGAAACCCACGATCATCATCTTGAAGAGCTTCAGATAGTGATAGCGGATGAAGCGCAGAGGTTCGCGCCAGCTGATGCTCCAGGATTGCTTCCTGCCCGAAATGTTGTACATCTGAGCCTGCTGGTCGGCAGAAAGATGAGGCTTGGCTTCATACTTCATCACCAGTCCGTATGCACTCAGGAAGAGGAATACGGGCACTCCGTAATGACCGAAGAACGACAGCAGATGGACAGGCAGGTTGATGTCGGGATTCGCCATCACCTGCAGCAGCCAGTCGGTGTTGTGCTGGAAGAACTGATATTCATTCTCCTTGACAATCGGACCTAGCCAATGGCAATAGTTGTGTAGGAAGATGCCGATGATGGCAAGTCCTCTCAATGCATTGCATGCACTTCTGGAAAGTATGTTCTGATTCATTTCCTGACTCCTTTCTTTGTTTGTTTCTTACCTTGTTTCTTATCTTTTTTCTTGTCTTGCTTCTTTTCTTCCTGCTTAGCCTGCGTCTTGAGATATTCATCCCTCAGCTTGTCGTAGTCGGCAGAGTTCTTCAGGATGCGGGGGCGCATCTCGTTGTATTTCGGACTCAGAATATTGTTCTCCTCCTTGTAGGTCGGAGTCTCTATGCCGGCAAGATACAGCAGCAGGTGCGGCAGGGCATCCGTCATCATCCGCTTGTCCTTGGCGGCACGTATCTGCCGGTAGATGGCGCGGTGTTTCTGGATGTATTTCTTTGAGCAGTAGATCCAGAAAGGAATCTCAAACTCATAGTGTGCCAGCTTCCAGTCGATGTTGGCGGAGTGGTTGCGGCAGATGAAGCCACGGTTTTCCTCGTAGCACTCCTCACCATGGTCGGGCACATAGATGATGACGGCATCTTCTTTCTGGAATCGTTTCACGATCTCTGCCACGATGGAGTCGTTGTAGAGGGTGGCGTTGTCGTAATGACTCAATACCTTGCGCTGGGCATCGGTCAGCTCTGGGCGCTTGTCTTCGTAGCTGCTTGCCCAGAACTTAGCCTGATTCTGGCGATAGCGCAGCTTGTAGTTCACGTGCTGACCCATCAGATGGAAAATGGTGAGATTATGGTCGGTCTTGTATTGTTTCAGACTGTCATCATAATCTTTCAGCAATCCATCGTCCAGTGCATGCAGCTGGGTGTTTCTGTGGTCGAACTGCATCTTGCTCAGTTCCGGATTGTTCAGGAAGAAGCCGCCGCTGAAGTCATATACCGCCTCCTTAGCCTGAGGCAGGAATTCGTTGGTGATGAAGGTTACGTTGTATCCTGCCTTGCGGAATACCTCCGGGAAGAGCGGATAGTCGCACCATTCTCCCTTGTCGCCTACCACATAGGTAGAGAGCATGTGCTTGAATACGAAGCTGGTGAGGTTCCAGCAGGTCACGACATCTGTAAACTTGGTGAGTTTCTTCGATTTCTCCAGCGCCGATTGGTTTGGGGTGGTTTTCATGAAGTAGCCATATTGCTGTGAATGATGGCGACCGTAGCTTTCGCCGATGATCAGCACGATGTTTGGCGAGCGGAAGCTGCAGCTATCTACCTTCACCTCGTGGGCAGCATGAATCAGTTGGGTAATCTGATGCGCTGCCAGCTGGTTTGCATAGATGCTGAATTGGAGGCGGTAGATTGGCAGATAGAGTACGGCATGATCTTTCTCTGTAAGGGTGTGCTCCACCTCTCCGATGGTTCTTCCCGACATCAGCTTATGGTAAGCCTCCTTGTTGTGCCAGGAAGTGCAGATGGAAGTGATGAGGATAGCCAGGCAGAGGATACCGAAGGTGGCTGGCATGGCTGCCGTCATTCGCGGAATAGCCATCAGTCGCTTCTTGAGCGATGCCAATTCGAGTACGGTAACGAGGAAGACGTAGATCTTGATGAGCCGTTTTCGGAAGATGACGATGAGTATCTGCAGGAGCGCCAGGAGCAGAATCCAGCCTACGCTGCTGAAGAGCACTTCGACAGAGATGAGGGCAGAGAGGAAGCTGCTTGCCTCGGAACTGTTGGTCTCTCCCACCAGCATCAGCATAGAAGGATTGAGTGTGGAACCGAAATTCACGAAGCAGTAGGTATCGGCGGCAGCCGTGACATATAATATAATGTATAATATGGCACGCAGTCCCCTGCGCACCTTCTTCGGGAATACGGCGAGGATGGCGCTCACGATATAGAGGTCCAGGAACAGCTCCAGGAACATGTTCTCGTAGAGCGTTCCGTTCTTCGGAATCGTGATGAGTGAACTAACCATGCCCAGGATGTACATGGACACAAAGAAGTTGGCATTGCGCCTGATTGGGGCTGATGCCAGACTAAGACAGTTCTTGATGATTTCTTTCCAACTCATAGCTTTCTATTGATGATGTTTGCTATTTTTAGAGAATTGATGTTTTGGCACTCTTTTAGACTCAGAGCGCCTGATAGTTTTTGATGGCGAGGTTCTCGATGCATTCGGGAACCATACCTTCGATGCTTTTTCCAGCCTTGATGCATTCGCGTATCTCCGTGCTGCTGATGTTGAGTAGCGGGGTTTCTACGATGGTCACGCCGGCAGGCACTTCGCCTATGCAGGAGCCTTGGCGGGGATAGACTACGATAGGGTAGTGGGCAAGGATATCGTCGTGATGGTACCACTTGTCGAATGCTGCCCAGTTGTCGCCGCCTATTAATAATGTAAACTCACATTCTGGATAATCCTTGCTGATGGCCTGCAGAGTGTGCCAGGTATAGGAAGGCTTGGGCAAGCGGAACTCATAGTCGCATGCCTTCAGCTGGGGTTCATTCTCCAGGGCCTTTTCTACCATCTCCAGGCGCAGGTGGTCATCGAGCAGGTCGGTAGCAGCTTTCTTGAATGGGTTCATGGGGGAGACCATGAACCACACTTCGTCCAGTCCCGCCTTCTCGCAGAGGCTTTTCGCCAATGCGATGTGGCCGGTATGGATGGGGTTGAAGCTGCCTCCGAAGATTCCTACCTTTTTCATTTCTATTATTCGCTCAAAAAGTCTTTTACTAGCTGATAAACCTCCTGCTGGGCTTTTTCCAAGTCATCGTTTACGACTACGTGGTCGAACTGAGGAGCAAAGGTCAACTCGTAGCTAGCCTTGGCAAGGCGCTGCTCGATTACCTCAGGGGCATCTGTGTCGCGGCCTACCAGACGGCGGCGCAGTTCCTCTACCGAAGGAGGTTGCACGAAGATGCTCAGGGCACGTTCGCCATAGAACTTCTTGATATTGACGCCACCCTTTACATCTACGTCGAAAATCACAGACTCGCCCTTGGCAAGCTGGTTTTCTACCTGCGACTTCAAGGTGCCGTAGAATCTATCCTGGTAAACTTCCTCATACTCCAGGAACTCATCAGCCTCAATCTTGGACTTGAATTCCTCTGGAGACAGGAAGAAATACTCTACTCCATTCTGCTCTGTGCCGCGAGGGGCACGAGAGGTACAACTGATAGAGAAAGCCAACTTCAACTCAGGGTGCTCTTTCATCAACCAGTTGACGATGGTACTCTTGCCGCTGCCCGATGGGGCGCTGAAAATCAATAATCCGTTCTTCATTTTACTTTGAACTTTGAATTTTGAACATTGAACTTTATGATTAGTAAAGCAAATCTATTTTCCACATTCAATTAAAGAGCATTCAGCACTTGTTCCTTAATCTGTTCCAACTCATCCTTCATCTTCACCACGATGTTCTGCATTTCAGCCTGATTGCTCTTTGAACCGGTGGTGTTGATTTCGCGACCCATTTCCTGGGCGATGAATCCGAGCTTCTTGCCCACACCATGACCTTCCTCATTCATGGTCTCGCGGAAATACTTCAGGTGGTTGGCAAGGCGCTGCTTCTCCTCGCTGATGTCGAGCTTCTCGATGTAGTAGATGAGCTCCTGCTCCAGACGGTTCTTGTCATAATCCACATTCGGAATCTGCTGCAGACCGTTTACGATGTTCTGGCGGATCTTCTCCACGCGTGCCTTCTCGTATGGTTCAATGCTGGCAAGGAGAGCCTGGATATTATCCACTTTCTCGGTGAATTTCTTCTGCAGGGCAGCTCCTTCCTGCTTGCGGAAGTCGCTCAGATGGCCGATAGCCTCGCAAATTGCATTTTTTGCCACTGCCCACTCCTCGTCGGTCAATTCTTCCACATCAGTTTTGGTTGTTACATCAGGAAGACGCAACAAGGTGCTGTACCAATCGGTAGGCTCAGGAATACCTGTTTCAGCAGATATTTTCTTGATCTGCTGATAATAATTCTGAACAAGCGCACTGTTGATGGGGGTAGCATCTGTAGCTGCATCCTTCTCAATCCAGATGGAGAAGTCAATCTTGCCTCTTTCCAGGCTCTTAGCTATATACTGACGAATCTCCATCTCCTTCTCTCTGTAGAGAGGAGCTATACGAGTAGAGAGGTCAAGATTCTTGCTGTTTAATGACTTTATCTCTACATTAATCTTCTTTGTTTTGTAGGCCGCGGTAGCTTTTCCGAAGCCTGTCATTGACTGTATCATATAATCTTTCACGTTAAATTTCTGCAAAAGTACAAAAAAAAGCGAGAAAATGCGTATATTTGCAACTTATTTAAGAATATATTTTTTAATTATGTCGTGTATTTTGAATATTGAGACGAGTACGGACGTGTGCTCAGTGGCAATTAGTGATAGTGGACAGGTGATTTTCAACCAGGAAGATCACACAGGTCCTAACCATGCAGTTAAGTTGGGTGTGTTTGTTGATGAGGCTCTTGATTTCCTCGATTCCCATGGTCTTCCATTAGAGGCTGTGGCTGTAAGTTGTGGTCCTGGCTCCTATACCGGATTGCGTATCGGTGTGAGTATGGCTAAGGGCATCTGCTATGGTCGTGGGGTGAAGCTCATCGCAGTACCAACCCTCGAATTGATGGCTGTGCCAGTATTGCTTGGCGAACATCCTGAACAGGAAGATGCCCTCATCGTACCTATGCTCGACGCACGCCGCATGGAGGTGTATGCCGAAGTGCTCGACCGCTCCCTGAAGGTGGTTCGCCCTATCCAGGCTGATATCGTGGATGCCGAAACCTACAAGGAATATCTGGACGGGCATCATGTATATTTCTTCGGAAACGGTGCAGCCAAGTGTATGGAGACCATCAACCATCCTCATGCGCATCTCGTGGAGGGCATCGAGCCGCTTGCCAAGAATATGGCACCGCTTGCCGAGAAGAGATTCGTAGAGGGCAAGTTTGAGGATGTGGCTTACTTCGTACCATTCTATCTCAAGGATTTCGTGGCAAAGATGCCTAAGAAGCTTATCTAGGAGAGATGGATGGCGGGAGCATCCGCAGATTTGAATAGTGGGGTTATCCTCTGAATAATAAAAGAAACAAGCAAGAAAATATGAATAAAATAGGATTAGACTATAATACAACGCGAGAAAAGCTCGTGCTGCCTGAATACGGACGTGAGATTCAGCAGATGGTGGATTACTGTGTAGAGTTGGAAGACCGCAAGGAGCGCCAGCGCTGTGCCGAGTCTATCATCAAGATCATGGATCGCATGTTTCCGGAAAACAGAGGCTTGGAAAACCATGAGCAGAAACTCTGGGATCATCTCGCCATCATGAGCAATTTCCAACTTGACATCGATTATCCTTTCGATGTAAGCAATGCTGCAAAGATTGCCAAGAAACCCGAAACCGTGGAATATCCTAACCTGCGTATTCCTGTGCGCCATTATGGTGCCATGCTTTTCGAAATCTTCGAGAAGCTGAAGCACATGGAGCCGGGCAAGGAAAGAGATGAACTGGTGAAGCTGACAGCCAACCAGATGCATCGCAACCTGATGCAGTGGAGCCATGGTTCCTGCGATGAGCAGAAGGTGGCTGCCGATCTGGCGAGATTTACCGATGGCAAGATCAAACTCGATCTCAAGCATTTCGTCTTCGAGAAAGTAAAGGAGACCCCAGCTCGCAGCAATAACAATAATAATAAGAAGAAAAAGTAATCACTTTTTGTAATTTAGATAATCAGATTATAATAATTAGACAAGCTTATGGAGTCTTTCATCATAGAGGGCGGTCATCCGCTCCAAGGTACCATCACCCCGCAGGGGGCCAAGAATGAGGCGCTGCAGGTGATCTGTACCACCATTCTTACCGATGAACCAGTGCGCATTACCAATGTGCCGGACATCCTGGATGTGAACAACCTGATCAAGTTGCTCCAGGAAATCGGTGTGAAGGTAACCCGAAACAGCCGTCATGATTATACCTTCCAGAGTGATGAGCTGAAACTGGATTATCTCGACAGTCTGGAGTTCGTGAAGAAGTGTTCTTCGCTGCGTGGCAGTGTACTGATGTTCGGACCCTTGCTCGGCAGATTCGGCAAGGCTACCATCGCCAAGCCGGGTGGCGATAAGATCGGCCGCCGCCGTCTTGATACCCACTTCCTGGGATTCAAGTACCTGGGTGCAGCCTTCGTACACGATGAGGAGCGCAATGTATATCAGATACAGGCCAAGAAGCTGAAGGGATGCTATATGCTGCTTGATGAGGCTTCGGTTACCGGTACTGCCAACATCATCATGGCGGCGGTTCTTGCCAAGGGAACCACCACCATCTATAATGCAGCCTGCGAACCATACATCCAGCAGCTCTGTCACCTGCTCAATTCTATGGGTGCCCAGATCAGTGGCATTGCCAGCAATCTGCTCACCATCGTGGGTGTGGAGAAGCTGCATGGCGCTGTGCATCGCATCCTGCCTGATATGATCGAGGTGGGTTCCTTCATCGGTATGGCTGCCATGTGTGGAGCCGGCATCCGCATCAAGGATGTGTCGGTGAAGGACCTGGGTATCATTCCTGATGCCTTCCGCCGACTCGGTGTGAAGGTGAAGGTAGAGGGCGATGACCTCTTCATTCCGGAACAGAAGCACTATGTGATCGACTCGTTCATTGATGGCACCATCATGACCCTGGCAGATGCACCATGGCCAGGACTTACGCCAGACCTCCTGTCGGTGCTCCTCGTGGTGGCAACCCAGGCTCGCGGAAGTGTGCTTTTCCATCAGAAGATGTTCGAGAGCCGTCTCTTCTTCGTGGATAAACTGATAGATATGGGTGCGCAGATCATCCTCTGCGATCCTCACCGTGCAGTGGTGGTAGGTCATGATCACAAGCTGAAGCTGCGTCCGGGCAGAATGACGAGTCCGGATATCCGTGCCGGTATTGCCCTGCTGATTGCTGCGATGAGCGCCAACGGCACCAGCCGTATTGCCAATATCGCTCAGATAGACCGTGGCTACGAGGATATCGAGCAGCGCCTGAACCAGTTGGGTGCCAAGATTACCCGTGTCAGCGACTAGGTGTAACAAAATTCAAAGTTCCAAGTAAATTATGATAAGACGTGACGAAGTATATAAGATAGGTAAGCTGGGCAAGCCTCATGGAGTGAAGGGCGAGATAACCTTTGCCATCACCGATGATGTCTTCGACCGTGTGGATGCAGAATATCTTGTTCTTGATATCGATGGCATCCTGGTGCCTTTCTATCTGGAGGAGTATCGCTTCAAGAACGATGAGAATGTGCTCGTGAAGTTCGAGGATATCGATACGCAGGAGCAGGCGCGCAACTATACCGGATGTGAGGTCTTTTTCCCTCGCCACCTCTCGGATAGCGATGGAGAGAACATGACCTGGGCAGAAATCATCGGCTTCCAGCTGGTGGATGCCGTAACCGGAAAGGTGGTTGGAACACTCGACCGTGTAGATGATTCCACGCTCAATCTCCTTTTCGAGGTAACAACCCCGGAAGGCGATGATATTCTCATTCCTGCCAGCAACGACCTCATCGAGGAAGTGAGTGCAGAAAAGAAGGAAATCAGAATGGCAATCCCCGAAGGGTTGCTTGACTTATAAAATGATATAATGATGAAGAAACAACAAATATGTATTCTCGGTTCTACGGGAAGTATTGGCACACAGGCGCTGGATGTCATCGAGCAGCACAGCGACCTTTACGAGGTATATTGCCTTACCGCCAATAACAGGGTGAAGGAGCTTGCCGAGCAGGCGCATAAGTTCCATCCTGCTGCTGTAGTGGTTGCCAATGAGGCGCATTACGACGAGTTGAAGAATCTGCTCAGCGATGAACCTGATATCAAGGTCTATGCCGGTGCCCAGGCGCTCTGCGATATCGTGCAGGCAGAGCCTATTGATATGGTGCTTGCATCCATGGTAGGTTTTTCCGGTCTGGAGCCAACCATCCATGCCATCAAGGCTCGCAAGAAGATCTGTCTTGCCAACAAGGAGACCCTGGTGGTGGCTGGTGAGCTGATCTGCAATCTTGCCCAGGAATACCATGTGCCTATCCTTCCTGTGGATAGCGAGCACAGCGCCATCTTCCAGAGTCTGGTGGGCGAGGGCGATAACGAGGTAGAGAAGCTCCTCCTTACCTGCTCTGGCGGTCCTTTCCGCAACTTTACCCACGAGCAGCTGGAGAAGGTTACCGCTGCCGATGCGCTGAAGCATCCTACCTGGGATATGGGCGCCAAGATCACCATCGATTCTGCATCGCTGATGAACAAGGGTTTCGAGGTGACAGAGGCTAAGTGGCTCTTCGGCGTTCCTGCCGAGAAGATTGAGGTGCTGATTCATCCACAGAGCATCGTACACAGTGCCGTACAGTTTGCTGATGGTGCCGTGAAGGCTCAGTTGGGTGTGCCAGATATGCGTCTGCCTATCCAGTATGCCTTCTCCTTCCCACAGCGCCTGCATCTCAATGGCGACCGTCTCGACCTCTTCAAGGCTCAAGACTTGCAGTTCTTTGAGCCTGATTACAAGAAGTTCAAGTGTCTGCAGCTTGCCTTTGATGCCATCAAGAAGGGTGGCAATATGTCGTGCATCGTGAATGCAGCCAATGAGATTGTGAATGCCGGCTTCCGCAAGGGCGAATGCGGTTTCCTGCAGATGGCGGATATCATCGAGAAGACGATGGCAAAGGCCTCTTTCGATAGCAATCCTGATCTCGATGTCTATCTGCAGACTGATGCCGAGGCGCGCCGCATTGCCGCAGAGTTGATGAAAGTTAATGGTTAATAATTAATAGTTAATAGTTAAAAATGAACGCAGAATATAGGACTAATCATCAAGTTCAAAGTTCAAGGTTCACAGTTCAAAGTAAATAAATGGAAGTATTTTTGATCAAAGCGTTGCAGTTGATGCTATCGCTTTCCATCCTGGTGCTGCTCCATGAGGGCGGACACTTTTTCTTCTCCAAGCTCTTTGGCGTAAGAGTGGAGAAGTTCTATCTGTTCTTCGATCCATGGTTCCACCTTTTCGAGTTCAAGCCAAAGAACTCTGATACCACTTATGGTTTGGGATGGCTGCCATTGGGTGGATATTGCAAGATTTCGGGTATGATAGATGAGAGTTTCGATACCGAGCAGCTCAAGCAGCCTATGCAGCCATACGAGTTCCGAAGCAAACCGGCATGGCAGCGAATGCTGATTATGATAGGTGGTGTGCTGGTCAACTTTCTGCTGGCGCTCTTCATCTATTCCATGATTCTTTTCCATTGGGGTGACGACTATGTGGCTACCAAGCACATGACCCAGGGAATGAAGTTCAATACAGAGGCCAAGGCTTTGGGCTTCCAGGATCACGATATCCTGGTTGGTACCGACAAGGGCGAGTTCAAGACCTATGATGGCGATATGTATCGCGATCTCTCTACAGCCACCCGTGTGAATATCATCCGTGGCGGCAAGCCGATGAGCTTGAATCTGCCTGGCGATCTTGATATGCTGAGCATGATCAAGGAGAGTCCTCGATTCGTTGAGGTGTATATCCCATTGCAGATAGACAGTGTGATGAAGGATTCGCCTGCCAGCAAACTGGGATTGGTGAAGGGTGATAAGGTCCTGACCGTAAACGGCAAGAAGGTGGAGTCTTTCAACGATTTCCAGTTGGAGATGGGCCGTGTGAACGATATGCTTACCGCCGCTACCTCTCATCAGGACAGCGTGAAGGCACTCACAGCCAGTGTTGAGTATGTGAAGGCTTCTGGCGATACCCTGAAGAACAGCGTATTGCTTCAGTCAGGCGATGAGGGTGTGAAGTTCGGCTTCTATAATCATCCTGTGATGCTTGATTACAAGGTAACCCATATCAGTTATGGCTTCTTCCAGAGTTTCCCAGCTGGTGTGAAGTATGGCTGGAATGTGCTTTCGGGTTATGTAGGCGATATGAAATATGTATTCACCAAGGAGGGCGCCAAGAGTCTGGGCGGTTTCGGAGCCCTGGGCAGTCTCTTCCCTTCTATGTGGGATTGGCACGCCTTCTGGATGATGACAGCATTCCTGAGCATTATTTTGGCATTCATGAATATCCTGCCTATCCCGGCATTGGATGGCGGTCATGTATTCTTCCTCCTCTACGAGGTAATTACAGGTCGTAAGCCTGGCGATAAGTTCATGGAGCGTGCAGAGTACGTAGGATTCGGAATCCTCCTGCTGCTGCTTGTTGTAGCGAATCTGAATGATGTATTGCGATTCTTCGGCTTGATGTAATGGCCGCTGGAGAATATAATAGATACAGACAAAAAAAGAGATAAGCATCACGAAGTGCTTATCTCTTTTTTGTTTGTATATTAACTTACTGGTAATTTAAGAGTAGCGGATAATCTGTCCTGGAGACAGCTTCTTATCCTTGCGATAGCCATTGAGGCGGCAAATCTGCTCTACGCTAACGCCACGTTTTTCTGCAATGCTCGTCAAAGTCTCGCCAGCCTTTACCTTGTGGTAAAGCTTCTCGCCAGATGCGCTTGTGGTATATCTGCCCACTTCGCCACCGTTTACCTGCTCTCGGGTATAGCCGCCGTTGCCAATCTTGCCACGGGCTGCATTTGCCTCAGCATACTCGCTCTCGTAAGTATCACGGTTGAAATTGTAGAAGTCACCGGTAACGTCCTGGTTGCGGAAGTCGAAGAACAGGGCTGGGTTCAGGGCTACACCGCAGAGACGTGTCTCGAAGTGGAGGTGAGAACCTGTACTTCTACCGGTATTACCACCCAAGCCGATTACTTCTCCGGCTCTTACCTCCTGGTTCTCTGAAACGAGCTGCTCAGAGAGATGGCCATAGATGGTCTCCAAGCCATTGTTGTGACGGATTACGATGAACTTACCATAACCACCACGGTCATATCTTACTATGCGAACTTTGCCTGAGAAGGCTGCGTGGATTGAGTCGCCAATATAAACCTTGATGTCCATACCTTTATGTTGGCGGCCAAAGCTAGCACGGTAACCGAAGTTACTTGTGACAACACGACTAGAAGTTGGCATACAGAAGTGACGGAGGTCGATACGGTAGCGCTCAGGCAATGTGGTTGCCTTGTGGGCATACTTGTTGGAGAAATCCTCATACAGTTCTGCAGAAGGGTTTTCTCGATCTTCCATCAGTCGATAATGCGATACTGCGAGAGTATCCAATGATTTCATTCGATGGTCAACTGGAGCTTGTCTGGCTAATAAGTCCTGACCGCAAACGGGTACAGTTGTTAACGCCAACAACGCCACGACCGAAATTTTCTTTATTTGCTTTCTAAAACTCATACTACTTTTAAATTCTATTTTCTTTTTTAGGTCCATTGTGTCAATAAGTGCAGAACGTAATATAGCAAAAAATCCTGCCAAAACCACTAAAGCAAGTGCCTTAAGATGTGATTTTGTTATATAGACGTTGCAAATATAACAAGAATATTCCAAAAAACCAAGGTTGTTAACGCTATCTGCTTGATATTTAACGCTGACTTTTTGTTTTTAACTTTTGTTAGCAACTTGTTTTTCGTATTCTTGACAAATAGGGCTTTACAGGGTATTTTTTCATTTCCTTTCTTCTTCGTGGAAAGATTCTGTATCAACCGGTTGCCGGTTTTGCAGTCTTCTGAGCAGCGCCACGGCGGGTGAATGGCCCATGAAGATGTACTTTTTTACTTCGGGACTTGTAAAGCGCAGGCACTCGTTGTAGGCACGGAAAAGATCATCGAGATTGATGGTGAATTCCTTGCCCGATGCTTCGCGGATACCTATAATCATCTTAGCGGTAACGTGGAGTTTGATGTAACGGATGCCCGTTACGCTTTCTATTTCCTTTAGGGATGTGAGATAGGATCTCATCTCCTCCATAGTGAGGTGGGGACGAGGCTCCCGGATGGCTGGTTTGCGTCTTTTATCCATTTCTTTACTTTTTTATTTTTGATAATGCTTAGCTTCCTGCTAGCTGATGGCTGCCCAATTGATATGGGTTTTCTTGAGCTCCCGGAGGCGGTTCCAGAGGAGAGAGTTCTGAGGATGCTCGCATTGCGGATCGGCATCGATGATGGCCTGGGCCTCGGTACGGGCTAGCTGCACCAGCTGGCCGTCTCGGGCTATATTCGCTATTTTCAGGTCGAAGGCCATTCCGCTCTGCTGGGTGCCCTCCAGGTCGCCCGGACCACGGAGCTTCAGATCGGCTTCGGCTATGCGGAATCCATCGTTGGTATCACACATGATGTCTATTCGCTTGCGGGTTTCTTCTGAAAGCTTGTAGCCGGTTACCAGGATGCAGTAACTCTGGTCGCAGCCACGTCCCACTCGTCCTCTGAGCTGATGCAGCTGCGAGAGTCCGAAGCGCTGGGCATCCAGGATTACCATCACCGAGGCGTTCGGCACATTCACGCCTACCTCTATCACGGTGGTGGCAACGAGTATCTGGGTTTCTCCCTTCACAAACTGCTCCATCTCAGCCTCTTTTTCGGCAGATTTCATCCTGCCGTGAATCTTGCTCAGGCGGAACTCCGGAAAAGCCTGCTTCAGCGTCTCATAACCTTCTTCCAGATTCTTCAGATCCATCTTCTCGCTCTCCTTGATCAACGGGAAAACGATATAGACCTGTCTGCCCAGATTAATCTGCCGGCGGATGCTCTGATAGAGACTGGTGAGCTGATTATCAAACTTATGCAGCGTCTGAATCGGTTTTCTGCCAGGCGGCAACTCGTCTATTACGCTCACGTCCAGATCGCCATAGATGGTCATCGCCAGCGTGCGGGGGATAGGGGTGGCGGTCATCACTAGCACATGGGGCGGATTCTCGCTCTTCGCCCAGAGCTTGGCTCTCTGCGCCACTCCAAACCGGTGCTGCTCGTCGATTACCGCTACGCCAAGGCGATGGAAAGCCACAGGGTCTTCTATCACGGCATGCGTGCCTATCAGTATCTGGATATCGCCGGTGGCAAGTCCGTCGAGTATCTCCTTCCGTTTCTTGCCCTTGACGATGCCGGTGAGGAGTTCCACCCGGATGTCCATGCCCTGCAGGAAATCGCGGATGGTCTGCAGATGCTGTTCTGCGAGGATTTCGGTAGGTGCCATCAGACAGGCTTGATAGCCGTTGTCCAGAGCGATGAGCATAGTCATCAGGGCTACGAGCGTCTTGCCCGAGCCTACGTCGCCCTGAAGGAGCCGGTTCATCTGTCTGCCGCTGCACATATCGGCCCTGATCTCGTGCATCACCCGTTTCTGGGCACCCGTGAGTTCGAACGTAAGATGATGGGCGTAGAAACCGTTGAAGATGTCTCCGATGCGATTGAAGATGTAGCCGCGGTATTTGCGTCGCTGGTCGCTCGCGTACCTTAATATATTAAGCTGCACGTAGAACAGCTCCTCGAACTTCAGTCTTACCTGCGCCTTCTGCATTTCCTGGTGGGAATGGGGATAGTGGATCATCCGGAGGGCGGCATCGCGGGATACGAGATGCAGGCGGTTGACGATGAAGTCGGGGAGCGTTTCGGGCAGTGGAGGGAGGATGCTGACCAGGTTGCGGGTTATCCTTTCGATGCTTCGTGAGGTATAACCGCGCTTCTTCATGTTTTCTGTCAACCCGTAGAAGGGCTGCATTCCCATCTCGGAAATCTGCAGCTTGCTTGCATCATCTATGTCGGGATGGGCAAACTGGAATCTGCCGTTATAGGCGGACGGCTTGCCGAAGACGATGTATTCGGTTCCTACCTTGTAGCTCTTGATGATGTACTGGGCGCTGCGGAACCATACCAGATCTACCACGCCGTAGCCGTCAGAGAAATGCGCCACGAGCATCTTGTTGCGCTTGCCGATATCGACTTCCTCGTAGCTCAGGATCTTTCCCTTAAGCTGTACGAAGGGCATATCTGAGGTTAACTCGCTGATATGAAAGATCTTTGAGCGATCTACGTATTTGTAGGGGTGGTATTCCAGCAGGTCACCATACGAGCGGATGCCGAGCTCTTTGCTCAGAATCTCTTTCGTCTTGGGGCCTACGCTAGGTAGAAATTGGATGTCTTGATCTAGAATACTGCTCATGTTTGTGATGGTTTTGATATGGGGGACAGGCGATGGAATCGCCTGGAACGGGGGCTGGCTTGCTGATAGCGGGCTTGCGCTTGCGCTGGCGGGCTATTGATTCAGGAGGGCTTCGGCAATCTTGATGTCGAAGGGGGTGGTAATCTTGATGTTCTCACGATTGCCATCTACCATTGCCACCTGGCAGCCGAGGCTCTCTACTACCGATGCATCATCGGTGAACTGCTCCTTGTACTCCTGGTTGAATGCCTGCTTGGCTAGACCGATGTCGAAGGCCTGGGGAGTCTGAACCACACGGTAGTCGCTGCGGAGTACATTCTTTCCGCCTCCGTGCTGGTCGATGTAGCGCAGGGTATCGGTAACGGCATATACCGGGATGGCTGCATACTCCTCGCGTGCCGTTTCGTAGCACTCGCTGATTACCTCTGTAGATACGAATGGGCGCACGCCATCGTGGAAACCTACCACGCCGTCTTCGGTATCAGGAACCAGCGCCAGTCCGTTCTTGGATGACTGGAAGCGGGTATCGCCGCCGTTGGCAATCTGATGCTTGATGCTGAAATGATGCTCCTGGCAGAGCTGGTGCCAGTATTCCTGCTGGCTTTCCGGGAGCACCAGGATGATGTTCAACTCTGGGCTGTACTCGTGGAAGCGCTCGATGGTGCGCATCAGGATAGGCTTGCCTGCTACTGGCAGAAACTGCTTGGGAATCTCGCTTCCCATGCGGAGGCCCTTGCCTCCGGCTACTATGATTACATAATCCATATTTCTTGTTTTTTGTTCTTTTACTTGCTTTCCATCAGGTGGGTGTACATCATACCCTTCTGCAATTCGCCAGTGATGCCATCGCCTGCGAAGTAGCTCAATATCTTGTAGGCGTATGGGAGGGTAGCTGCAGGACCTTCGCCTGTTATCACGTTGCCATCCTCCTGGAAGAGGGTTGCGGTATATTCGGTACTGTCGCTGAAATACTGCTCGAATCCAGGATAGCAGGTTGCCTTCTTGCCATCCAGGATACCTGTGCTTGCCAGAACCATAGGGGCAGCGCAGATGGCACCGATTCGCTTGCCTGCCTTGTGCTGGGCGATGAGAGCCTGGCGTACACCCGCGTGCTCGTTGAGATGACTGCTGCCAGGCATTCCGCCAGGCAGGAGGAGCATATCGGCATCCTCGAAACTCTGGATGTCCTCAAACTTGAGGTCAGCCTTGATGGTGATGCCGTGGGAAGTCTCTACCCATTCTGTTCCAGTGACACTAACAGTTTTGATATCCACGCCACCTCTGCGCAGGATGTCAACAGGAGCCAATCCTTCGATTTCCTCGAAGCCGTTGGCAAGAAATTCATATACCTTAGCCATAATTTTATCTTTTTTATTGCGTAATTCAATAATTAATGCTATTTTTGCAACTGCAAATGTAAGAATAATAATTGAAATAACAAAATAATGGCACAACAACATTTGAAATTTGCTATATTTGGCAATGAATATCAGGCCAAGAAGAGTGCTTCCATCATGCGAATCCTCTCTTATCTGGAGAAAAGAGAGGCTGAAGTGTATATCGAAAGTCTCTTCTACGACTTTCTTACCAAGGTGGAGCACCTTGAAGTGCAGGCAGCAGGTGTATTCGAGGATTACAATTTTGATGTAGATTATGTTATTTCGATGGGTGGTGACGGTACCTTCCTCAAGGCGGCGAGCCGTGTGGGAGCCAAGGGAACGCCTATCCTCGGCGTGAATATGGGCCGACTGGGATTCCTTGCCGATGTGCTGCCTGGCGAGATAGATTCAGCGCTGGATAGTCTCTATGCTGGTGAATGTAGGATAGAGGAGCATGCCATCATCGAGGTGAAGGCTGAGGGCGGCATCCTGGCGGGCTATCCTTTTGCCCTGAATGACATCGCCGTGCTGAAACGTGATGATGCTTCGATGATATCCATCCGTACGCAGGTGGATGGCGAGTTTCTGGTTACCTATCAGGCGGATGGTCTTATCGTGACCACGCCTACGGGTTCTACGGCTTATAATCTCTCTAATGGCGGACCTATCATCATTCCGCAGAGTGGCAGTCTCTGTCTTACTCCTGTGGCACCTCATAGCTTGAACATCCGCCCTATCGTAATCAATGATACGGCAGAGATCGTGCTGGATGTGGAGAGCCGAAGCCATAATTATCTCGTGGCGATTGATGGCAGAAGCGAACGTATGACCGAGCAGACCCGCCTGATTATCCGCAAGGCGCCGCACTCTATCAAGATTGTGAAGCAGCGCAACCAGCGATATTTCTCTACGCTGAGAGAAAAGCTGATGTGGGGAGCTGATCAGAGGCAGAGATAGTAATATAAAAAGAATAACGCCTGGTGTAGCTTTTTCAGAATTGCTACGCCAGGCGTTTCTTTTTGATGTTTACCCTGAAAACTAAACCTATGTTTTTAAATAATCTAAACCTTGTTATCAACAATCTTAAACCTTATTCAAACCAAAACTATACCCTACAATCTTTAAACCTTATTCAAACTAGAACCTACATCTTTCATCAACAATCTTAAACCTTTTTTAAAATAAATCTAAACCTTTTTGAAACCTATATCTTATATTTTACAAAGTCTTGAACGACTTTATCTGATAACGATCTTCTTGCCCTGATGAATATAGATGCCAGTTTGCTGTGGCTTCTGATTCATCTTCATTCCATCCAGGGTGTACCAGGCATTGTTGGTGCTTGTTGTCTTGTCGATGACCGGTGCATCGGTGATGCCTGTTGTTGGCATGTCGGCAGTTACATCCTTGATCTTATAGTGACCTTCATTATTCTTCTCATTCAGAACCTCCAGGTAGGTATCCTTGTTGATATCCGTAAAATCTACGGTCTGTGGAGTTCCTGTTCCTGTACTGAATACGAATGAAATCTTATAGTCCTTGCTCTTGATCTTGTAAGTCTGATAATACCATTTCTTGCCTTCAATCTCCTTGCACTGGGTAACCTTGTCGCCAGGCCATTTATTAGTGGCGGTCAGATTCTCATCTGGTTTCTCGCACCAAGCCCAGAAGTTGAAGCCATCTTTCCATCCTACCTGGTCTGCGTTGGCATATACGGTGATATCGTATGGTTCGAAGTCTGCAGGCTTTTCTACCTTGTAAGTACGGGTCAGCACGCCGCTCACAACGCCATCTATCAGTAAGCCCACCTTCAGGGTTGTCTCGCCGAAAGGAATCTCCAGTTCTTCGCCGCTTTTTGCCTTCTTGCTGCTGGCTGTAGGTTCGGTGCCATCGGTGGTATAAACCAACTGTGCATCGTCTGCGTTGCTTACTGCCACGAGCTTTGCCTTCTGTACGCCCTCGTATTCGCCTGATGCCAGATTTACCCAAGCTACGTTTGCCTTCTTGGACATGAAATAGCGATAGTGATAGCCGTTGAGAATTTCTGCGTATGCGTTAGACACTTCAAACTTGTTGGCGTTAGGGCCCACGATGGCAAGGAGCGAAGTCTTTGTGCCGGTGGTCATAATACCATTATATCCCTCGCCCTTATAAGCATTGAAGGTAGTATTGCTGGTATTGGTGATGCCAGCCAGTTGACGGGCATTGATCATCGCCTTGATATCCTGCTTGCAGTCAATCCAGTGCTTGTAGAATACGCATGGGGTACCGCAAGATGCCAGGATGTATGCATTGGCTGCCAGGGTATCCTTGCGGATAGGGTCCTGCTGTTCGCTGGATGAGCGGTATTCTGTATCGTGATTCTCTACGAAGGTGATGGCATACTGCTTATAGCTGTTGTCGTTAGCCAAGCCATTTGTCTTTACGTCTGACCATTTGCCTTTGATGGCATCGCGTACCACGTAGCGGATAGGGTAGTCGAAGACAGCACTGGTAATCTCTTCGTTCACCTTGGTGCTTTCGAGCCAGTTCTTCACCTTGCTGACATCACCATCCCAATATTCTCCTACGGAATAGGAAGGCTTGGTAGCGGTATTGTAGATACCAGTAAACTTTCCGCTGTATCCTTTCACCATATCATAGCGGAATCCGGCATAGCCGAAGTCGTTGAGGAGCATATCGAGATAAGCCTTTACGATGGTCTGCACATTCTCGCTGCTGTGGTCGAGGTCGCGCATTCCGTCCCAGTCGTCGCCCGTGTCATTATTGCTGCTGAGCTTTACGCCTTGCTTGTCTGCCTCTTTCTTGGTCTTACCGCCATCATCGTTGGCGCAGATATCGGTAGATTTCATCTCGTAGGTCACTCCCTTGTAGTTTTCTACCGGGAAGTCAAACCAGGTTGATACGTTCTTGCGGTGATTGATCACCACGTCGGCGATGGTTCCGATGCCGTTATTCTTGAAGGTCTTGATGAGAGAGCGGAGTTCGCTTTCACTTCCGAAAGAACTTTCGTAGTCGGAAAACCAGTAGAGGTCGTCGTAACCCATTGACTTGTTGCCGCAGTAGGCGCTCTGTGGAATCCATACGAGGTTGAAGTACTGACCCAGTTCCGGAGCCTGCGCTTCGAGTTTGGTCCATTTGGATTCGCTGAAGGAATCCCAGTAGAATCCCTGCAGCATCACGCCGCTATAGTTGGCAGGCCAACCCTGTGCGAACATATTGATGGTTGCCAGTAGGGCAACGAGTGTTAAGTAGATTTTCTTCATATTTATTCAGTTAGAGTTGTTGCTTTGATAACTGTTGCAAAGTTACGATGAAAATCGGTGAGTTGTTTCTCCAACTGGTGTAAATTGAGCAAAAGAAATGCGCAAACGTTTGCATCTGTGACGATTTTTCTTTAGCTTTCCTTTGCTGAGATTTTCGTATTTTTATCTGATTCTTATTTGTTTATGAATATTGAAAATATGAGGCGTAATGTGAATGTGTTGAAAATCAGATGGTTATGTTTTTGTCCTTCAAGGGCGTTTTTTGAGATTTCTATAGTTGTACGACTATAACCCCTATAGTTGTACGACTATAGCTCTATGGTTGTACAACTATAGCCTATATAGTCGTACAACTGTAACTTTATAGTCGTACAACTATAGGTGTTTTTGTCGTACAACTGCAGTTTTTTATTTATGAAATAGGGGAGTGATGTATGTTGAAGTCATTTTTTCGCTTCTAGATTACCCACTGATCAATAGACAAAATATGGATATAAATACTTACATCAACTGAAAGATGATTTCTATCCTTTCTTCCAGAGTTCGCTGGTGTTGTCATTGCCTCGCATCGAAGAACCGGTTTATCGTAAGTTTGCCAATCGTCTGTTGTCATCTCAGCATAGGGTGATAGACGAATCCGTCTTTTCTTATATCTATCAGCAGTCGGGCAGTGTAACCTGGTATCTTCGCCTTTGAGCCAGCAGTTTATCAGCACCCACCATCTTCCTGCCACGAGCAGCGTGAAGACGGCATTGAAGGCATTGGTGGATAAGCAGCTGGTAAGCAAGACCCCAAACGGCTATTTGGTAAGTGACCGCTTCTTTGCGAAGTGGCTGGTGAGGGGAGGAATCACATTATAGTCCAGTCATAATTCTGCTGGCATATAGATTACGATATGCAAATAATATTTCAGAAAGAGACAGTCAAGGAGAAACTCCCGGAAAATGGGGAAAGAAGAGATTGAAAATTTTCCCTTAAGGATATTTATTTTTTTCCTTAAGGGAAAATGGTTTTTTCCTTAAGGGAAATAAAATCTTCCCTTAAGAGATTTTTTTCACCAGACTTTACTTGTAAAGCTATTTTTATTACTAATCTTATGTTTTATAAGGTCGTGAACGCAATATTGCTATTCGGTGGCAAAGAAAATGCAAACGAGCGCAAAGAAAGCTTGCTTTCAATTTGCCGAGTGCAGCTTTTCTTCTGCAAAGATACGACTTTTCCTCGTAACTTCCAAGGTTTTAGGGAAAAAATACTTGAAAAGGGGGAGGAGAAAAAGAAAATAGGCGACTCCCGGATTGGAGGAGAGTCGCCTATTCTATGAGTTTTTAACCAAATCAGTAAAGTTCGACCAACTTTCAACTTTGAATCCTCTTAGATCTCTGACGGATTTCTTAAACCACTCTATTTTAGAAAGCTCCATAACTGTTTTTACAAGTGCAGTCAAATCATCATTCATCGTCATGTATGTACTGCCTTGCACCCACTCGAAACCATTCTTCTTTAGAAGCTCTTTTATTTCGTAGTAAGCCTTGTTGTAAGGTTCGCCATAGTATTTCTGTAAATCAGAAATTACCATATCAAATGCTAGTGCGTACATACTGCCTCCTTTGCTGGCTCAAATAAGTCTTTATATCCAAAGAATATGTTTCCATCTGCGGTTTTTGCGGAGATGACAATTCCTACGAAAGGATTGTTCTCAACTTCAATCACTTCGCCCTGTGTCCAGTCTTTGGCATGTGTCAAGTCTGGAGATATTAATACTTTGTCGCCTGTTCTCATAATCATAAAAATATAAATGTTGTACTTATTCGGTGCAAAGATACGACTTT
Source organism: uncultured Prevotella sp. (assembly GCA_958369755.1). Classification (GTDB taxonomy): domain Bacteria; phylum Bacteroidota; class Bacteroidia; order Bacteroidales; family Bacteroidaceae; genus Prevotella. The sequence goes on along the minus strand of CATXJC010000025.1, from coordinate 408 downwards.
TCCTCGTAACTTCCAAGGTTTTTGGGAAAAATGTAGGGATGATGATAATGAAAATGAGGGTTTCAACATAAAGTTACCTTCAGAAATAGCTTCTCAAAAATAACAATTAAAATTTCATTCTCCTTTCACAATCATCAGAATATACTTATAATCAGTTACTTAAGTGTGAAAGGAGAATTCTCTGAAACAACAATAATAATCAGTAGATAGGACTATTCATATAAGGAGAAAGCAACTTAGTCTAAGGGAGAAAGCAACTATCACAAAAGGAATAGAAAAGGCTTCTTTGTATCGGATGACCCGGGTCATCCATATAGATGACGGTAGTGAGCCATATAGATGACCCGAGTCATCAGGGCAGACGCATTAAATATTTTATTCGTTAATATCTGTGTTATACTGTTATAA
>CATXJC010000024.1 GCA_958369755.1 uncultured Prevotella sp. | reverse complement strand
TCATGGTAGGTACCGACGAGTTTGCCGTACCATTGGGCGACCTCATCGACGTAGCAGCCGAGATTGAGAAGGCAGAGGCTCAGCTCAAGCACTTGGAAGGCTTCCTGATGGGCGTACGCAAGAAGCTCAGCAACGAGAACTTCGTAGCTCACGCACCTGAGAAGGTAGTAGCCCTGGAGCGCAAGAAGGAAAGCGACTCTGTTGAGAAGATTGCTGCCCTCAAGGCAACCATCGAGGAACTCAAGAAGAAATAATAGTATTATATTTAATGTTGAATGTTGAGTGTAGAATGTTGAATTAGTCAAGCTGATTCGTTAGCAAGATTGCAACTCAACATTCAACATTCAACATTCAACATTTTTAATTATGATCAAGAAGCTTTTCACCTTATTTATATGTACGCTATCTCTAGCAGCAACTTTCACCAGTTGTGGCGATGAAGCTATTGATGTAGAAAGCGTCAATAAGCAGACTATCTTCGTCTTCTATCCTTGGACGGGTGGAACCAGCTCTACTGGTCTGAAATATTTCCTGGAAAACAATGTAGATAGCATGTGCGCTGGCATCGTAGACAAAAAGGGCCTTACCAATGCCAGAGTATTAGTTTTCTTCACCGAAAAATACAATGAAAGTACGCTCTACGATCTTCAGTATGATGCAGCAACCAAAACCGTGAAACGTGTTCCTATCAAGAAATACGAAGGCAACAGTCATTGTACAGCAGAAGGATTTGCAGATTTACTGAACGATGTAAGACAAAACGCAGAAGCCCTCAACTATTCTCTGATTATCGGAGCACATGGTTGCGGCTGGACATACGCCAACGATTGGGTAAACTATCCATATATGGCAAGACCGAAGGCTGGTTCTACCGAAAAGGGAAATGATAAAAATACCATTGTATCCACAACAACTTCTGATCATTTCAGTGGCATTCAATTTGGCAATGATCCAAACAGACCTGCCACTCGTTTCTTCGGAAGTGTCAGTTTGTCAGACAACGCCATCGATATTTCCACCTTGGTCGAAGGCATCAAGCTCAGCGGACTCAAGATGCAATACATCCTCTTTGATGCCTGTTACATGGGCAATGTGGAGACGGCTTACGAGCTGAAAGATGTAACCAATTTTCTGATCAGTTCAAGTAGCGAAGTGATGGGCGAAGGCATCCCATACAAGACGATATGGAGTTATCTCTGCTCATCAGCCCCTAACTATTCCAGCGCAGTATCAGGCATCGTCAACTTCTATAGGAATTCCGATATTCCATACTGCAACATGGCTGCAATAGACTGCCGACAGATAGACAAACTGGCAAGTATCATGAAGGAGATTAACAGCAAGTATACATTAGCTTCGACAGTGCCACTTGACTCTATCCAGCCACTGGATGGTTTCTCGCCAAACCTTTTCTACGATCTCTCGGTATACGTAGACAGCCTCTACCCTAGCGGCTATTTGAAAGACCAGTTCACATCACAATTAAAGCTCACCGTCAGGGCAGCAGAACATACGGATGAAGCCTATACTGCCTTAAAGAGTTTTTATGGCAAGACCTTCAAGGTGAAGAACTATTGCGGTCTTTCTATCTCCGACCCTAGCCAGCACAGCGTAGCTATCAAGGGCAGAGAGAAAACCGGTTGGTGGAAAGCTACACACTAATAAGCAATGAAGAGTGAAAGAAACTCCTTATTGGCTTTTAAGAAAAATATTATATAAAAGAATACATGATGGAATATTTTATCATTGAGAATAACGGACAGCAAGCGGGTCCATTCAGCCTGGAGCAACTCGTCCAGAAGGCTATCACACCCGAAACCCTTGTTTGGGCACAGGGCATGAAAGACTGGACTCCTGCTTGGAAAATAGCAGAACTGAAGACAGTTCTAGAAACTATAGAAGCAATCAAAGCTAATACAGCCAACAAAGAAAATGCAGAAGGAACATCTGCAGATGCAGCCGGCAACAACGGGACAGAAGCAGCAAACTTTCAGGCTGCAAACCAGCAGGGTTTCCAGCAGGCACAGCAGGAGGCTTACCAGCAAGGCTTTCAGCACGGCGCTGCCATGAACCAGGGCTACAGACAGGAACCGGAAAAGAAAAAATCGAGCAAGACCCTCTGGAAAATCATCTTAGGTCTTATCGTACTTCTCTTCCTGGTTTTCGCCATAACCAATCCAGGACCTGATGCCCACAAAGAAAAGGTAAAGACTGAGGCAGCCAAGGCTATCGACAAGGCTACAGAAACCAGTGATAACAACTTCTTCACCCAAAGCATCCGTTCCATTGCCAAAATGATGGCAGGAAGCGCTATCGATGAAGTGATGAACCAGCTCTTCGAATACCACAACTATATCGTATGCTCTAAGGGAACCGTTGAGTTTAATGGCAAGCAGCACACCGTAAGCTTCGGAATTCTTGGCAGCGTTTACACGATGAATGCTGATGATATGGTGAAAGCGCTGGAAGGTGCCGACAATCTGCAGATAGAAGAAACCACCAGCTCATCAACCGATGAATCCCCTTCGGTAAGCGATAATAACAGCGATGGTTCAGAAGAAGACGGACTGGGCGCTTCCGTTCAGAAGAAACTGGAAGACAAGGCAAACCAGACCATGGATCAGGCTGCCGACAAGGTAAGCAAGAAACTGGAAGAGAAAATCAACAAGAAACTCGATGAAGCAACCGATTCTTCAACCGTAGAAAAGATTCTCGACAAGATTCTGGAACTGATCTAGCATCAGAAAACCGAAGAAACATAAGAAATATGACACATTTCTCAATATGACAGCATGGCGGCTTGACGTATATCAAGCCGCCATTGCTGTTTAGTTGACGTGTATCAAAAAAAGCCCCTTTTTCATCATTTTGTCATGTCTTTGTGACAGATATTCAAGAAAAAGGCATTACCTTTGCACCAGAAAACAGTGAGATTGTAATAAGGATAATGTAAAACAGGAGACCTCACATGGAGGCTCCACAAAGAAAGAAAGGAAACAAATTATGATGACGACAGTAATGATTCTTACAGTTGTGGCAGCAATGATTGCCAAGGCTGTGAATGTAAACAACAACATGGAGATGGGCAAGTAAAATTGACCACCGTTCATGAACAAAAGAAAAAAGGAAATGGCAGGAATGCCGAGTATTAATTTTTAAAAAAAGGATAACGATTATGAAAACAATGTATGCAAACATCAAGAAGGCCTTGAAGGCTATTCTTGCAAATTACATGACCGCAATGGAAATGTATGGTGAGGCTTTGAACAGAAGCCGTGGCTGTGCTTGCGCATAAGGGTTCCAATCCCTTCATGCTGCGGCATAAACTAGATTGAAAGCAAAAAGTAATTACGTTTAAATAAAGAAAAAGCGTGTAAGTTACCATACTTACACGCTTTTTTTGTATCTTTGCAACCGGTTAGTAAAAATTTTAAAAAGAAGAAACGATGAATTCACAAGATATGATCAGCAGGCTGGAATCGAAAGGCATCCGACCAACCGCCAACCGCATACTCGTAATGAAGACCCTGATGGGCGAACAGAACCCGCAGAGTCTGAGCAATCTGGAACGAAAGATGGTTTCGATGGACAAGTCGAGCATCTTCCGTACCCTTACCCTCTTCCTGGAACATGATGTGGTACATGCCTTCGAAGATGGGCGAGGCGTACTCTGCTACGAACTCTGCGAAGAAAAAGGAGCTTGCGATCATCACGACGGGCATATTCATTTCTACTGCGAATCTTGCCAGCGTTCCTTCTGTATGGAGGATATCCATATTCCAAGTTTCGAGCTGCCCGAAGGCTTTTACCCCCACTCTATTTCCTTTGTCATCAAAGGCGAATGCCCGGATTGCAGAAAGAAACACCAGTAAAGCGAAAGGTACATTCTGCGTTAATTTAGCATAAATATTTTTGAAATTCTATTGTTTTTCCGATATTATCATTACTTTTGCAAGCGATTATCACGGGGTGCTGAAAGATTCGGCTGAGATGATACCCATTGAACCTGATGCAGGTAATGCTGTCGCAGGGATATTTGATAGCGCTTTATTCTTTCTCTTAAGGCTTTCATCTGGAAGTTCACCGTGTTTGATTACATATTATCTTATCATCGCTTTCGGGCGATAGAAAAAGCGTAAACAAACGGATTATTCATCATATAAAACGAACAGAATATGAAAGTAACTATCAACAACAAAGAGACCGAGACACAGGCTAAAACCATCAGGGAGTTAGCCCAGGAACTCGATTTGCCAGCTACAGGAGTTGCTGTAGCTATCAGTAACGAAATGGTGCCTCGTGATGAATGGGAAAACACAATCATCGCCGAAGGAGCAGACATCGTTATCGTAAAAGCGTTCTGCGGAGGATAACGGTCCCAGAATACTGCGGAAAAGAATCATCCAAAAGTACTTTTCCTACAGAAATGAAAACAAAAATAACAACTCTATAATAAAACAATGGAAAAATTAGTAATCGCAGGCAGAGAGTTTAACTCCCGCCTCTTCTTGGGTACAGGAAAGTTTAACAACAATGCCCTCATGGCTGAAGCCATCAAAGCATCAGAAACAGAAATGGTTACTGTTGCTATGAAACGTATCGAACTCGAAGACAAGCAGGACGACCTGCTCTCTCATATCGTGCAGAATCCAAATATCCAGCTCCTTCCTAACACCAGTGGCGTGCGCAACGCCGAGGAGGCTGTCTTCGCTGCACAGATGGCTCGCGAGGCTTTCGGAACCAACTGGCTCAAACTCGAAATCCACCCAGACCCTCGCTATCTTCTTCCTGACTCTATCGAGACGCTGAAGGCTACCGAGAAACTGGTAAAGCTCGGTTTCGTGGTATTGCCATATTGCCAGGCAGACCCAACCCTCTGCAAGCACCTCGAAGAGGCTGGTGCTGCTACCGTGATGCCACTTGCTGCACCTATCGGTACCAACAAGGGATTGAGAATGAAGGACTTCCTGCAGATCATCATCGAGCAGGCTACTGTTCCAGTTGTAGTAGATGCAGGTATCGGTGCACCTAGCCACGCTGCCGAGGCTATGGAGATGGGTGCCAGCGCTTGCTTGGTTAACACAGCCATCGCCGTTGCCGGTGATCCTGTAGAGATGGCTAAGGCATTCAAGGAAGCAGTAGTATGCGGTCGCCGTGCTTACGAGGCAGGTCTCGGAGCCATCAGCGATTGTGCTGAGGCAAGTTCTCCTCTCACCGCATTCCTCAACGACTAATTATAATTATAGATAATAAAAGGCATGAAGGATGAAGGCAAAGAAGCAAGAACGCTCTTTTTACCCTTTTACCTTTTTACCTTTTTACCTTTAAAAAATTATGCCAAACGATAAGAAAGCTTACGCCCAGAGAGAAAAGGCGTATATGCAGGGAAAACTTTTCCCACAGATCAAGGTTGGAATGACCAAGGTAAACCTCACTCCTACTGTTGTGAAGGATGAGCGCGGCATTCCTCATACAGAGCCAAACGCTCCGGTTTACATCTACGATACCAGCGGTCCTTACAGCGACCCTAACTATCAGGTAGATTTGAAGAAAGGCTTGCCAAGAATGCGCGAGCAGTGGATTATCGACCGCAACGATACCGAGCAGCTCAAGGAAGTTACCAGCGAGTATGGCAAGCAGCGCCTTGCTGACCATAGCCTCGACCACCTCCGCTTCGAGCACATCCAGTTGCCTCGCCGTGCACAGGCAGGCAAGCACATCACCCAGATGGCTTACGCCAAGGCGGGCATCATAACTCCAGAGATGGAGTACGTGGCTATCCGCGAGAACATGAACTGCCAGGAGTTGGGCATCGATACCCATATCACTCCTGAGTATGTGCGTGATGAGATTGCACGCGGACGTGCCGTTCTTCCTGCCAACATCAACCACCCGGAGAGCGAACCGATGATCATCGGCCGCAACTTCCTCGTGAAGATCAATACCAACATCGGTAACTCTGCCACTACCTCCAGCATCGAGGAAGAGGTGGATAAGGCTGTATGGTCTTGCAAGTGGGGAGGCGATACCTTGATGGACCTCTCTACCGGCGACAATATCCACGAGACCCGTGAATGGATTGTACGCAACAGCCCTGTACCAGTAGGAACCGTACCTATCTACCAGGCTTTGGAGAAGGTAAACGGCAAGGTAGAGGATCTGAACTGGGAGGTATTCCGTGATACCCTCATCGAGCAGTGTGAGCAGGGTGTTGACTACTTCACCATCCATGCCGGCATCCGTCGCCACAACGTGCATCTCGCCGATAGCCGTCTCTGCGGTATCGTGAGCCGTGGCGGTAGTATCATGAGCAAGTGGTGTCTCTACCACGACCAGGAGAGCTTCCTCTATGAGCACTTCGACGACATCTGCGACATCGTGGCACAATATGACGTAGCCCTCTCTTTGGGCGATGGTCTGCGCCCAGGCTGTATAGCCGATGCCAACGATGCAGCCCAGTTTGCCGAGTTGGATACCATGGGCGAGCTTGTTACCCGTGCCTGGGACAAGAACGTACAGGCATTCATCGAGGGTCCTGGTCATGTGCCATTGCAGAAGATCAAGGAGAACATGGAGCGCCAGCTCGACCACTGTCACGAGGCACCATTCTACACCCTCGGCCCATTGGTTACCGATATCGCTCCAGGTTACGACCACATCACATCAGCTATCGGTGGCGCCCAGATAGCATGGCTCGGCACTGCCATGCTCTGCTATGTAACACCAAAGGAGCACCTCGCCTTGCCTAACAAGGAAGATGTGCGCACAGGTGTGGTAACCTATAAGATTGCCGCTCATGCAGCCGATTTGGCAAAGGGTCATCCAGGTGCAACCATCCGCGACAACGCCCTCTCCAAGGCACGTTTCGAGTTCCGCTGGAGAGACCAGTTCCACCTCTCTCTCGACCCAGAGCTTGCCTTGAAGTATTTCGAGGAGGCAGGTCATACAGACGGTGAGTACTGCACCATGTGTGGTCCAAACTTCTGCGCAGCCAAGTTGACACACGATTTGAGAAAGTTTAAAAAGTAAGAAAATGTTTTCAGACGAATTAAAGAATATCAGTTGGGAGGAGACCACGGAGCGCATTGCTCGAATGACCGATAACGATGTGCGCCGTGCCCTCGCCAAGGACCATTGCGATGTGAACGACTTCATGGCGCTGATTTCACCGGCAGCCGAGCCATACCTGGAGGTAATGGCGCGTCTTTCCCGCAAATATACCGAGGAGCGTTTCGGCAAGACCATGTCGATGTTCATCCCTCTCTATATCACCAATTCATGCTCCAACTCCTGCGTGTATTGCGGTTTCCATCGTGAGAATCCGATGGCCCGCACCATCCTCACCCCAGAGCAGATTGAGAACGAGTACAAGGCCATCAAGCAGTTGGCTCCATTCGAGAACATCCTTCTCGTAACGGGCGAGAACCCGGCAAAGGCTGGTACCCCTTATCTTGCCAAGGCCATCGACATTGCCAAGAAGTATTTCTCTAACGTGAAGATTGAGGTGATGCCGCTCTCTACTGAGGATTACAAGACCCTCGCCGACCATGGTATGAACGGTGTCATCTGTTTCCAGGAGACCTACAACCACGAGCACTACAAGCTCTACCACCCACGTGGCATGAAGAGCAAGTTTGAGTGGCGCTGCGATGGTTTCGACCGCATGGGTATGGCAGGCGTTCATTCCATCGGTATGGGTGTGCTCATCGGCTTGGAGAAGGAATGGCGCACGGATGTAGTGATGATGGCTCATCACCTGCGCTACCTGCAGAAGCATTACTGGAAGACCAAGTACAGCGTGAACTTCCCTCGTATGCGCCCTGCACAGAACGAAGGTTTCCAGCCAAACTGCTTCATGACCGATAAGCAGTTGGCCCAGGCAACTTTCGCCATGCGTATCTTCGACCACGATGTAGATATCTCCTACTCTACCCGTGAGCCTGCCTACATCCGTGACAACATGGCAACACTGGGTGTCACCACCATGTCGGCAGAATCAAAGGTAAATCCTGGCGGTTACCATACCTATCCTCAGGCATTGGAGCAGTTCACCGTAAGCGATGAGCGTACCGCCAAGGTAATCAATGCGAGATTGAAGGAATTGGGCAGAGAGCCAGTCTGGAAGGATTGGGATGCCTCATTCGATTTCTTCGGAAATATCGCAAACGGATAAAGAAGATGTAATTAAACAGAATAAAAAAAGAGTGTATCATAAATTCATGACACACTCTTTTTTGTTAATATTCTCAGACTGACGCCCCTATATCGCCCCCAGCCCATCAGCAACTTATCAGCCAATTCCCCCAAAATCATCAGTAAACAGCAAACTATAAACTATTAATTGTAAATTACTAAAGTTTCGCAAGTGAATAAATATCAACTTGCTTGTTTATAAATATACATATTACGTAGCGTATGGGAAACAGGATTACTTTCGATGAAATCTGCCAGCAACTCTGTAGCATCTATAGAGTAACGCTCTGCTGCTTCCAGAACAAAGTCCAAAATGATAGCCCATAATTACCTGCGCACCATTAGATACAGCCGTAGTACTATCTACACCACAATATCTACCTATCACGAAAAGATCGGCCAAACCATAGAGATTCTGTAGGAAATAAGCCAGAATATAAGGTAACAGAAAGGTCGTGATATTCCCCAAAATGCTACCTTGTGTCAAGTCTGTTCTATTCATCGGTTGCAAAGATACGATAAAAAGAGAGTTACTCCATGCCGGGCATAGATACAAAAAAACTCCGAAGAACCAAGATTGATTCTTCGGAGTTTTTTGTACACCCTTAGGGATTCGAACCCTAGACCCACTGATTAAGAGTCAGTTGCTCTACCAACTGAGCTAAGGGTGCCTCTGCTAAAAGCTTTGTTTTCAAAAGCGAGTGCAAAGGTAATACATTTTTCTGAAACCACCAAACTTTTATGGATATTTTTTGAAAAAATCTTTCATTTTATCCATCATGGTTGGTTGATGAAAGCATTATTCCTTCAGCCAACCACCTATCAGACTGATGATTTCCTGTCTTGTAGGCTCTGGGAACGACAAGATGCGAGTTTTGTGCGAACCGCCATGACACATATAAACATGCAGGTTCTTCTTGTTCTTGGTGAAAGGCAAGCCGTAAATGCCCGAAGCTCCCCAAGGATCGATATCGCCATAAATATAAACCATCTTCGGATCATTCTTGGTCAAGAACTCTACCGTATGATTATAGAGTGCTGGCGAGAACTTCACGTTTTCCGCCCCCTTTGGCACCATCAGTTTCTTCAGATAGCCCTTAGCTGTCTTGATACTGAGATATTTCTTGAATGGTTTGGTATAATAGCCGTAATAACCCAACTCCCGGGCTGCCTGCACATCAAATGAGGCTGTGGCATTATAGTTGGTGAAATAGTCAGGTTCACACATGTTGATCCAGTAATCAAACACCGTCTTGTCATCTGCCTCTCTTGCAGGAATCTTGTTGATGTCTTCTCCCCACTGCCAGAAAGCAAAGGCGTATTCAAATACAGAGAAATCAAAAATCTCTGCCAGCGGAGCATTGAATACATATTTCTTATCGTTGCAATATTTCTCGAACATTGGCAGCAACGCAGCCTTTCGCTTGAAGAGGAGCAACTGGAAATCGAGCACCTTCTGTCGGTTTTCCTTGGTTGATACCTGATATTGCAGGAACTTCTCATGTCGTCCATCCTCCACACCCTTGTTGAGCGGAGCTACGTATGGCACAGAAATATCTACATCATCAGGGAAGTAAGAACGGTAGAACATCGTAGTCTGTCCGCCCTTGCTGATGCCGGTAGCAATCCATTTTCCCTTGTACATCGCATGCAGGGTCTGGTTTACATGATGCAGGTCATAGAGCGAATTCTCAACGGTAAGATAATCCCAGTTGCAAGGACTAGGCATCGACTTGTCGAAATAACGGTACTCTACGGTAATGATATTCGTATCGAAGAGTTTGGAAAGTTCTTCAATATATCCTTCACGCAACGCATAGTTGGCATTATATCCTTCTGTCACGAGCACGGTAGGACGGTCGAATCCTCTATGGCATAGCACCACCCTCTGTTCGAAATAGCCCTTGGATGCATCCTTGGCATCGAGCTGTTGCTTGATAAAGAACACATACTTTTCCGGGAAATGCGTACTTTTCAGCGTTTCCACGTTACTTACTCCAGGCAAAGCAGCCAGTTGCTTACCAGCCACGCCCAGTTCTGCCGCCAGCATCTGCAATGGCAGGATGAAGAGCAGCAGCATCAATTTCAAAAATCTCAGTTTCATCTTATTCTCTCTTTTTATTTAATATATTCTAAAATTCAAGATTGCAAAATACATTCTATATGTTTTCTAAACAGCTGCAAAGGTAATGATTTATTCTTGTTCGGCAAAGAGAAACCCCACCTTATTTATTATATGGGCAGCATTTAAGGAAATCAGAACAAGAATCCTGCATTGATATAGAATCCTACATTCTTACCCAAACTAGAATAATTAGCCTGAATGCTTACCGGACCCAATACGAAATCATAGGATGCTCTCAAGGCTCCTCCCCACAAATCATCACCGATGAGAATATGAGAAAACTTGCGGGCTTCCTTGCCATACTCTCCCAGAGCGGTAAGATAGAACTTTCCTTTCACCCGATAGCGGAAACCAAGCTGACCAGTCACCACATTGCGCTCCAGCAGATGAACATGCTGCGCACTCTCCCATGCCACTTGCCAAGGCAGATAGTAACCGTCAGCTACTCCACCTGCATAATTCTGATAAATGGCAGGTACGGAACTGCCAAACAAGAAGCGGCTCTTGAGCTTAGGAAGCAGATAGAATCTGGAATTGAGACGTACGGCACATTCTCCTTGAAAAACAGCTTCACCGAAAGGATTACCATCAGCATAATGTATTCCGTCATCCGTATGCAGAATGCCCTGAACCTGAATGCGGCTGCCACGGGTCGGGAAATAGCGGCGGTCGTAAGTATCCATCACAACAGATGCAAAGTAGTTCAGAAAATGGTCTGACGAACGTGTCTGGATGCTTCCGTCGCGTTCGAACATATCAGAATGATAATGGTAATAATCAAACTGCACTCCCGATTTCAATCTGAAATTACCGATATCGCGGGTATAGAATCCAGCGAAAGAATGCGAAAGAAACTCCAGGGCATCCAACTTATGCTTATCCGCATAAAGGTCGAAATCATAATGAGCCATACGATAGGAAAAGCCAATTTTCGCTCCGAAAAGGTTGCCATAGGCATATTTCATTTCCAGATAGGGATTACGGGAAATGCGTCCTGTAAAGGCATAGTGATGACGGGTAGAAAACTGCTGGTTATTGGATATCTGAGCAATGACGCTCGCCAAATCCTGCGTATCAAAACGTGCACCTACACTGATTCTTCTCGATTCGTTGGGTTCCAGCATGAATACCAGGTCATAAGGTTCCTCGTTAGACTGTCTGTATTCTACACGCGAAAAGATATTCAGTCCCCTGAGCATGGCAAGTGTGCCATCTATCTCCTCAGGACTGACTTCCGAATTCTCCCGTAAAGCAATTTTCTTTCTAATCCACTTTTCCTCCTCTCCGCTGATGCCTTCTATCCGGATGCTTCCTATATGATAAGCTTCCGTCTGAGAAGGTTTCGGCTGTTTGAGGCGTTTATCCTGTAATGTATCATCAGAGGCTACTGAATCACAAGCATCAGCATAGATATACTTTCTCAGAGCCATCAGCTCATCCCATTTCTGACGGGCAGCCTGTTCTCCCCGCTGTATCATGGTATCAATGGCTTCAGATTGGAAACTGGCTGCCGAATAACCTTTCAGAGAAGGATTGATATAAAGATCGGCTTCAGCCATATTCTTCCGGTATTTGTTCTGCCCCATCATACTTATGAGCTGTTCAACAACAGAAGAAGCCGATTTCAGCTCTTCCTTCTTCTTCCAACCGGTACTCAAATCTACACAGATAATCACATCCGCTCCCATTTCCTTTGCCACATCAACCGGCAGATTGTTCAAGGCGCCACCATCCACCAGCATCTTCCCTTTCCATTCTACCGGAGCAAAAACGCCCGGTATCGACATGCTGGCACGCATCGCCAATGGCAACGAGCCCGATGAAAACACCACCTCCTTGCCTTCTACCAGATCTACCGCCACGCAACGGAAAGGAATAGGTAGGTTGGAGAAATCATCCACCTGATGATACCCCACGGTAAGTTTAGAGAAAAGGTTAAAGATATTCTGCCCCTTCACATAACCGGTAGGCAACGAAAACTTCCTCTCTTTGGAAAGAGGAATATGAACGATATATTTCTCCCTTTCTTCTTTAGAAAGAAAAGTCTCCGATTCACGTTTCACCTGGTCGCTCAAAAGGAAAAGCCAGTTCTGGTTACGGTAGAGGCTATCAATATCCGCAGCATCGTAGCCGATGGCATAGAGTCCGCCCACGATGGCACCGATACTGGTTCCGGCAATATAATCTACAGGAATATCAGCCTCTTCCAGCACCTTGAGCACACCTACTTCAGCCGCGCCCTTGGCACCACCTCCACCCAACACCAATCCCACCTTCTTGCGTGGCTGCTGGGCTTGCAGAGGAGTATGAGCAAAGAAGCAGCAGAATAAAACCCAAAAACATAATATCTTATCTCGATGTACCATCATATTGCTCCTTATTAAAATGAATAACTGACACAGCAAATACTCTTCACTCTTCACCAACCCCTCCGGAATACCGATAAACAGGGCGGTTGGCGGAGGTGAAGAGTTCTCAGAAGCTCTTCACCCACTCTTCACCACTCTTCACCTAAATACTTTTTCAAGAATCCGACAGAAAAGAGAAGAATGATATTTCTTTTCCTCCATATTTCTTTCGTGTTTATAATTCTAATGATATTCCTTTCTTTCTATCTTTCTGGCTCGCAGGTTCAGCTTACTAGGGTCTTGGCGCATATACCAGAGATCCACAATTCGTACAAGATTTGAATCTTCATCATAGAAATAGATAATCTTGAAGTTCTTCATGATGATGGCGCCACGATACTTTTGCCATTTCTGCAATTCTGGAACAAAAGGATAGCCGGTCGGCATAATTTCCAAACGATGCCTAATCTTCTCATACTCAGCATTCCAATTCTTCACCGTTTTCCTTCCAAATTCAGAAAGTGCATATGCCACACACTTTTGAAATTCTGCAAGAAAAAGCCTTTCAACTTTTATTTCTACTATTTCCATCCCGGTATTGCCTTTCGCATCTGCGCTTCAAATTCATCTATGGAAATCCAATGGTCAGGATCATCCAAGTATTTCTCTACCTCTTCACAATGCTCCATCACCTGCTCCAGCGAGCGCCCCATAGGATAGGAATCGGTATCATAAGCCTCATCCCATGATACGGATGATGCTGATGTTGCCGAACGATAAGCAGGTGATGGCTCACAAACCTTATCCCCCGCAATCTCCGATTCATCGATATGATATTTCTTTTCCTCCATATTTCTTTCGCTTTTAAAGTTCCACGTTACTTATTGGTGCAAAAATACGAAGAAAGATTGGAACTCGCAAGAAAAACTTATAGAAAATGGCAGAGAACGCTGAAATTTAAAGGATTATGCGGATAAAATCCCCACGTAAAGAACAAGAAAGCCAGCCTTCTCATGCGAAAAGGCTGGCTTTTTTTATCATCTAGATTCATTCACTATAAAGTTCTTCCCTGGAAATCGTGGTGCTCCACAAGCCCACTTTCTCATCCTCCTTATGACGGTTGATGCCCGTATAGGTAAGACTGCTGTCCTCGTAGCGCTTGAACTTGAAGACGGCATCGTTCATCAACGCCTCATTAAATACTCCCAGGTTCACCAGCAACTCAAAATCCTTCTTGGTCAGACCCGTAACCTTGGCAAAAAGCCCCGGCTCCAACTGCATGATGACATCCCGAAGACTGCGCTCACGATAATCCGTAAGATACATAAAGATAGGAATACGAGTGGCAAACTTGATGAGTTTCTCCTGTATCATCTTGCGCTTGCTCTTTACTTCCTTCTCCTCTTCGCTTAATTCCTTCTTCTCCTTTTTCGAAAGACCATCATCCGAGTCTGAAGCCACTTTCTTAGTCTTTTTGATGTGGTCGGTCTTGGTAATGATGGTCTGAATGTCCTCATTCAAACTTCTGAATCCCTCAATGTTCATCAGAGCTTGCATCGCCTGCTCGTTATTCAGCAGCTTTTCCAACACACCATTGGTTACATTCACCAGCGTGGCACTCTCCCATCTTCTAGCCAGCAAGGTGGCAGAAGTATTGCTCGTTGCCATATCAAGCACCTCACCAGCATTCAATATCTTCATCGCTCCATCCTGATAGCAGATTACGGGCAAGAAATGAATCAGATCATCCACCTTCTGCTCCGGAGTCTTGTCGGCATCCACATTCAGCTGACTGCTATATTCCGACAACTTTCTCAAAGCCCTATTTGGCGAGAAATCGAAAACGTAACACTCCTGCTTCAAAATCTCCGTCTGGTTGGGATGCAACCCATCACGATTGGTAATGGTCCATGGCGACTGCACTCGGAAGGCAGCCTGGAAGTATGTTTCCGGACTCGACGTATCACGAAGCATAAAGATACCAGTCCATGGTTTCATGGTTACCCCCGTGGTCAGTTTACCACAACTCAAAGTGATGGATTTGCAATGCAGAGGATCTGGATTCTCCATCGCCCGCTCTACAGGCGCAAGGGCATCAAGTCCGATTCCAGCCTTGGTTCCAGCACAAACAATCACCTGATATTCATGATAGAAAGTATTCTGCGATTCTGCCAGCAGATTCCTCATAGCATAGCAGGAAGCCACGTTGGGAAGAAACCACAGCGTATGTGCCAGCACACCGTAAAGTCTTGAATCATAGAAAGGAAGAGGCGGTTTTCTGTTGTTTTGCTTCAAATGGTCGATAGATGCAGGCAGATAGTTGCCACGCAACAAGTCGAGCCATTTCTGCACATCATCATGAAAATGGAAGCATGCCTCCTCGCCTTCTCCATCTGCCAGGAAGAACGTATTGAGGTCGAATTCGTCAAACTCTCCATCATTCGCTACGGCGGCAATGGAAGGTGGCAACTGATAGGTCATCAGCACCATTCTCGGGAGCGAGGCATAGGGGTTCATCCTCTCGGGCAGCGATGTATCCTCCGCAGCATACCCCTGCAAGGGTAATGTCTGAGTTTGAGATGATAGGTGATAAGAAGATTGCGGATGAGAAATCTTAGGATGCGCATTCTCCCAATCCTCCTTGGCACGCTGCTCGTCAGAATAAGTCCAGTTGTAGATTTCATCCTCGATAAAGTCGCCCGAAGCAAGTGCACGGAATGGCGTGCCCGAAAGATAGAGATAATGACGAGCCGTGATTGGCATCATGTCCTCATCAAAATAATCAGGATTTTCTATCTCCTGACTCAGTTCCTTCTCCGATTCAACCATGGCTTTCTTCTGCATCTTGATGTCTTCCCTGGAGCCAATCAGTTCCTGCGCTTCCTCTCGCCATGCACCAAAATGATATTCATCCAGCACCACGCAATCCCAGTTGAAGGCTCGCGTCCATTCGTGTTTCGCCTTCATGCCTCCGCTCTTGCTCTTGCCCAGGAAATCCTGGAAGGAACCGAAGCAGACGAATGGCTTGTTGATGTCGATGTCCTCATCGGTTTGAGTCTTGGCATTGATGAATTGCCAACCCTCGAAATCCTGATGGCGCATCAGGTCTTCCTCCCAAGCTTGTACCACGGCAGGCTTGAAGGTAAGCACCAGCAGTCGGCGCCACTTCATGCGAAGCGCCAACTGATAGGTAGTAAAAGTCTTGCCGAATCGCATCTTGCAATTCCAGAGGAAATGAGGAGTATGCTCATGGTCATGCTGGAAGCGATTGAAATATTCGGCAGTCTTGTTCACGGCTTCCTGCTGCTCAGGTCGCATCGGGAAAGTTTCGGTGCGGTCGTAGATGGTTTCGCTTCTGTCTCTCACGGCAAGCCATGCCTTCTTCACATCCTCCGGGGTGCAGCGGAACCATTCGCCAGCCACTTTCTGACAACCCATTCTGAGCAGCATGCGGTGCACCTCATGATCGGTGAAGACAGTACCATCCTGCCGCATCGCCGATTCTTCGAAGACGATGTTCACAGGGTCGCCGCTTGGCTTCAGTATCTGATATTGTTGATGAATTCGGGTAATCGTATCCTGGGTGGTATAGCCCACCTTGAGCAATCCATTCAAGTCGGGGTTATGCTTATCTCTGTAAGCATAGATTTTAGGCTGCGACTCCGATTTTTCGGGAAATAAATTCTGCGTCATAATCCATGATGTTATGTTGTTATATATAATAAGGTGGAAGCAGGAGAATGCTCTCCTGCTCCCTTACCCTACTCTGATCTTGTTTCAAGATTATTCCATCGGACGAATCATCGACTCGATGAAGGCGATTTCATCAGATGAGAGTTTGTACTTGCGATAGAGCATCTCGTCGGTCCAAGGATGAGAGAAGTCTTGGAGGGGGACGAGGTTAAACGTCCTTTTCGATACATCAGGCGAAACGATCATAACCTGACATAGGATTCTAAAAAACTTTGTCTTCACATAAGACATAAAGTTCTCTGCTTCCGCTCTGTCATCAAATACATCTATAACTATATAAGATTCCGTTACTACAGCGTTTGGCTCCACGATAAAAGTTTGTGACATGCGCAATACCTGTCCATTATCTTCCTCGGGCACAGATGTAGATCTAGAAGTAACAACTTTCCATTTGTCTATCGTTTCCTCATTTTTCAAGATTTCCTCTAGCTTCACATATCCATAACCACACTTTTCCTTTTTTGTGTATAGCTTAACCTCGCCTTTCTTGGTATAACCCGTAAAATTGGTTCTGAAGCCATAAGGCTTCTGCCGAAAGACTCTTGAAGCAACCTTATCCTCATTCTGCTGCATTATTTTACTAACGATATTTCTTACCCTTGAATCTCTGATAAAAAAGTCAAAACCAAACTCTAATTTCGGGCGTATCATCTCTATGTTTTTATCATTACCATGATTGATAATACAAACATCAGAGGAATTATAATGCGAATCCAACAAGAAATAGCAGATACCGCCACCATTGCGAATACCCGGAAAACAATCCTTTGCTCTTTGGAAATCATATATCAGCTTCAAATGAACATCTGTCAACATCGCTTCTCTGAAGGAATCCAACCCTCTTCCTCCACAATACCAGCGCGAAGGGATTATCATAATCAAATAAGCTGGAGATAGTTTCTTGGCTTGTTCTACAAACAAGTTATAAATAGGTGTAGCACTTGCATTATTGCCTCCATCATCCAGCTGATACGGTGGATTGCCGATAATTACATCGAATTTCATATTGTTGAATAGTTCTTTTGGATTGTCTGTATGAATAAACTGATAAGCATGGCTTTCCTTATCCTCGCCACGCTCGTACACTTCTCGGCTTGCGCCGCAATAGATACACTTGCCTGTAGATTCATTCCAGGTATGCGGAATCTCGTGGAAGGCGATGTTGCCGGCAGCCTCATCAAAGCGACTGATGCTATACTCGCTGCTGGCATCCTTGCTGCAATAGAGCGAACGGCGGCTAACCAGGGAAGTAAGCTCCGTTATCGCCATGCCATACACCTGATGATGCAGGATATGGTCAAGGCGCTTCTGCATATCAGGAATCTCTTCAGAGAGACCATCCAGCAGACGCTTGGTTATCTCACGAAGAAACACACCGCTCTTACAAAAAGGGTCGAGAAACTTAACTTTACTATCGCTCCAAATTTCCCTTGGCAAAAGATCGAGCATACGGTTGGCTATCTCAGGAGGCGTGAATACCTCATCGTTGCTCAGATTGGCCAGGCAACTGAGCACATCGGGATTATAATTGATCATGGTCAGGAAGATTAAGATAATGGGTCAACGGATATTCCTTGATAGGCTCATGCACGAAGGTTGGCTCGCCCGTATCGGCAAAGAGCAACCCCTCCTCCTCCGGTTTCGGCTTGTCATACTCCACGTTTTTGAGCAAATCATCAAGACGGAAGTCACGACGCTTCACTTTGCCACCGCCCACGAAGCCCCATTCCGAGAAGACGATAGGTTTCCCAGAAGACGTTTCCATGGTGAGGGCATCACCACAAAGAATGTTTTTGGCATAAAGAAACTGAATGCAACGCTCATAAGGGGCACTGCATTCCTGATGAAACACACGTTGATAGCGCTCCATGAAATCATCATAGAGCCTCTTCTGACAGGCAGCCACATTGTCGGGCAGCAGCTCCACGCCGTACATCGAACTGATGGCGAGGGCAGCATACAGTTCGTAGTCGTATCGGCTCTTACCATACTGGCACTCCACCACCTCGAGTTTACGGCGCTGAATTTCGATGAGGAAATTGCCGTTGCCGCAAGCCGGTTCCAGGAATCGGGAGTCGATACGCTCCGTCTCTTCCTTCACCAGGTCGAGCATAGCATTCACCTCACGCTTGGCGGTATAAACTTCTCCATGCTCCGCCACTCGCTCACGCGAAACCACCTGTCTCTCATTATCAGAATCTTGATTATTTATCATGTTTTGGTCGGACATTTAAAAATCAATAACACATGAAAGACTTGTTTTTCAAAGACTTATCGTATGAAGTCTTATCTAAATATTGTGGAAAGAAAAAGGCGCACCCACATCCTATTCATTCCTAAACTCGGGGTTGTCCGACCAAAGATTTACCCATGCAACGAAACGAAAGGAAGGGGTACGCCTATAGCTAGGCGCATCCTCATCCTCAGAAGTTCGTTGCTATTGTCTGGTCGGACTATTTGAGTTTAGAACTTCATCGAACTAGATACGAAATCTATTTCATCCACAAAGACAGATGTCATCGCCCTAGGGCGAATCCATCCAAATGCAAAGTAAATGCAAACGAGCGCAATGAAAGCTTGCTTTCAAATTGCCGAGTGCAGCTTTGCTTCTGCAAAGATACTGCAAAAATCAAAGATAACAAAATGATTCGCCACCTTTTTTATATTATCCCCCATTTTTTCTTGCAAAATCAAAATATTCTTCTCAAAATCTTTGGAGTATCAATAATTATCTGTATCTTTGCAGAGTGAAATGTTTAAAAATTACAATTATGGCAACACAAGTATTACAATTCAATCAGGCTCAACAGGCGGTGCTCAATGTTATCTCTTGTTTACAGTCAGAACAGGACTTGGCAGACTTGAAACGAACATTAGTTAAGTTCATGAATGATCGCTTGCAGCGAGAAATGGATAAGCTTTGGGAATCTGGCGAAATGAGCAATGAAAAGTTGCAGGAAATGCAGTCAGAACATTTGCGCACGGCTTATAAATAAACTGACTATGCAGAGAAACATCGTCTTAGATACCAACTGTCTCTTGCAGATAATTGCAAGGAAAAGCAAGAATTATTTCTTATGGGAAGGATTCTTGAATGGTGACTATTGTCTTTGCTATACAACTGAAATTCTAGAAGAATACGAAGAAATACTTTGTTTAAAAACGAATCGATTAATAGCAACTATGGTATTGGAGATTATAACTCAAGCTCCGAATACCCAAAGAGTTGATGCTCATTATCATTGGAATCTTATCACACAGGATCCCGATGATAATAAGTTTGTGGATTGTGCAGTCTTTGCCAATGCCGATTTCATTGTATCTGATGATAAACATTTCAAAGAATTAGAAAATATCGATTTTCCAAGAGTACTTGTAGTTCGATTAGAAGAGTTTGCCAGATTATACCGAAATCTTGGTGCCAATTAATTAAAACTCTTTTCATCATTGACACATATTTCGAGAGATAATATTAAAATGAGCAAAAGCAAACACGGAAATACTCTTCACTCTTCACCTTACCCCTGGAAACACCGATAAACAGAGAGGTTGGCGGGGGTGAAGAGATCGCAGCAGCTCTTCACCCACTCTTCACCACTCTTCACCCATATACTTCAACACATCAACGCATAAAGGAGAATACACATCTACCTATCGATTTTAAGTCCAGGTGAAGAGTGGTGAAGAGCGGGTGAAGAGTTGCTGATGACTCTTCACCTCCCGAAATGCCGATAAACACAGGGGATTTGGGAAGAAAGGTGAAGAGTGAAGAGATTTTTGCAGAATGCTAAACATAAATCATATTGATAGGATTGGGAAATCTGGTTTCCCCGTCTGAGATGACTGTCTCATAGGAACAGCCGACTGTTCTCTATTCCGCTAGTCGGCTGTTCGCCCCAAACAGCCTACTGGGCATACGCAAACAGCACACTTATCTTTCGGATATAAATATCAGAACATCGGAGATTTATCTGCCCAAAACAGCCATATCAAAACAAAAACGAAATGAAACTTCCCTGAAATTTGGAGAGTTTAAAAAAATATATTACCTTTGCACCCGCAAAAAAGATAAGATTATGAACGGATTGTATACTATATTATTATTGGTGCTGAGCAACATCTTCATGACGCTGGCTTGGTACGGACACCTCAAGTTGCAACAAACGGGCGTGAGCAGCAACTGGCCTCTTATCGGTGTCATCGCCTTCAGTTGGGCCATCGCCTTCTTCGAATATTGCTGTCAGGTACCAGCCAACCGCATCGGTTTCGTGGATAATGGCGGACCGTTTAATCTGGTCCAGCTCAAGGTGATTCAGGAATGCGTATCGCTCATCGTCTTCGCCATCATCGCCAATATCCTCTTCCAGGGACAGGGATTGCACTGGAATCATTTCGCAGCCTTCTGCTGCCTGATTGCAGCCGTTTATTTCGTATTCATGAAATAGCCGGATAAGGAGTTAACTCAATATAACTCCTTATCCGGCTACCTTTTTAGTTTTACACCTGCCCTACACCAGCTTATAGATTTCGCTCGGCGTCTTGCGCTTCAATACTTCCAGCTGGAAGTCCTTGCCGGCTATGATGCCTTTGCTGCGCAGGATCTGCTCCACGGTTTTGCGTGCCAGCTCAGGATGGTTGTTCTCCTCGCTGAGATGACAGAGCCAGACGTGATGAAGCTCCGGTGTAGCATAATTGGCAAGCGCCTCGCCACAATCGTCGTTGCTCAGATGACCGTTATCTCCCAGAATGCGATCCTTCAGATACTGGGGATAATGACCCTGCTGGAGCATCTCTACACTATGGTTCGCCTCGAGTACAAGATAGTTGGCACGGCCGATAAAGTCGTGCATCTCTTCGGTAATATGGCCCACATCGGTGATGAGGCAGAAGTTCACACCTCCGCACTCCACGAAATAGCCAACATTGTCGGTACTGTCATGGGGTACGCCGAACGGAGTAATCTTAAACTCGCCCAGTGTGAAAGTTACGTTCTTCTCTATCACACGGGCATGGTTAGGCTCTATCTTCTTTCGAACACAATAGTTGCGCTCGATGCCTTGATGTACTTTACGGGTCGTATATACCGGTAGATGATAGTCAGTACTCAGACTCCCCACCGACTTTACATGGTCGGCGTGGTCATGGGTGATGAGGACGTGATGCACATCCTCGAAGCGAAGTCCATAGTTATGGAAATGCTTCTTCAATATTCTTATTCCTACTCCTACGTCTATCAGTATCGAATCCGTATCAGTGTAAAGATAATAGCAATTGCCACTACTTCCACTGCCAAAGGATATAAATTTCAGCATTTTAATTGTTATTTTCCATGCAAAGTTAGCAAAAAAGATTCTTATTACAAAGTTTTTTACTATCTTTGTGCCGAAATATCGCAAAAAAATAGAATTTTTAAGATTTGAGAATCATGATAAAGAAGTCAATGATAGGTTTATGCATAGCTGTGGCATGCATGACCGCAAGTATATTCAGCCTTTCGGGCTGTGAACCTCACGAAGGCAGCGAGGACCAGCTGAAGGCTGATGTTGATTCGTTTGCCAACTATTATTTCAACTGGCATTTCCCGAAAGCCGTGAAGTATTGCACCCAGGAATCGGAGCGCTGGCTGCGTTATGCTGCAAGTAATGTGAACGAGACCGACGTGGAACAGCTGCGCCAGAAACCGGAGGATGCCAGCATCGAGATTACGGATATTGATTTCGGTGACGATGAAACAAGTGCTACCATAACCCTTACGGTTCATAATTTTCTGCAGATGGACAGCATCGGGCAGGATCCGCAGCTCATAGAACAGGCCGATTTCCAACTGCCGATGTGTATGGAAAAGGGGCTCTGGAAGATTAAGTTGGATAAATTGCCTTAAAAGTAAGGAGTTTCTGAGGGGCATCATAATCAAAAAGATGCCCTACAGAAACTCCTGGCTATAAACTGTTAACTATAAACTGTTAACTATAAACTATCAACTATTAGCTGCATTTAGAACGGCAAACCTACTGCGAAATGGAAGGCGAAATCGCGGTCTAGTTTCGGATGGATAATCGCCCAATGCTCTTCCTTCGTTCCGTAGGCTGGATTGATTGCCTTCATACCCATATCCAGACGGAGGATGAAGTAATCGAAATTCAACCTGAGACCTAAGCCATAGGCTACAGCTATCTGTTTGTAGAATTCATCTATCTTGAACTGGCCGCCAGGCTGATCCTCATAATTGCGAAGTGTCCAGATATTACCGGCATCGATAAACGCTGCACCCTCAAACTTCCAGAAGAGCGAAGTGCGGTATTCTGCATTCAAGTCGAGCTTCACATCACCCGTCTGGTTGATGAAATCTATTCTGCCGTCAGTTCCCTTAAACTTGCCCGGACCTAATTCTCTTACGCCCCAACCTCTTACCGAGTTGGCACCACCCGAGAAATAACGCTTTTCGAAAGGCAGCACCGTACTGTTGCCGTAAGGATAAGCCACACCGATGCCCGCATGCAGCGCCAGAGCATTGCGCTTATCAAACTGCATCAGATGGGTATAATCTACATCAAACTTGGCATACTGGGCATAAGCTATATTAAATAATGTACGCTGCCCCTGGCTGTTCACCTTGAAACCGAAAGCCTTGGAAACACCGTTCAGCAGATTGCCCGAACTCTCTACATTCACTCGCACAGCATCTACCCCATCGCTATAACTCAAACCGAAACCCATCTTCATGATAAACAGGTCTTCGTAATTGTAGCGGAGAATGGCATTTCTGTTTTCTGCATTATCGAGATAGTCTCTCTTGAAAGTCTCGGATATCCATGGCATGTACACATAGTTGAGATCGAGCAGGTCGAAACGCCAGGCCAGGTGATGGCGCGGTTCTGTCCAGCGATAACGCCAGGCAGTAGAGAATACGCGGCGATGAAACTCCGGACGGTTCTGAAGATTCCAACTTGCCGACAACTCGCTGTTTGCCGTCTGTCTTCTTCTGAAATTTCTTGAAAGGAAAGGCGCCAAGAAACGAGGGAAAACCAGTTTGCCTTCAACCGAATATTCAGTATAGTTCTGATCCTGATAACCCTCCAGACCGGTAATAGCCTCGTAGGCTCCACGAAGTTCTATGCTCAGCTGCTCACTACCTCTGAAGAGATTTCGGTTGGTATAAGTGAGCGATGCAGCAGCTCCCAAGTCGCCCGCCGTATTGGTTCCCTCCGGCTGGAAGGCGATGGTAGAAGGCTTGTTGGTACTGATCTGGATATTGCAATCCATCTGCCGGCTGATGCTGTCCCTCTCCATTCCGTTCTCCGTAACCTGGTTGCTGTCAGGAACTTCAGAGAAACTGATGTTGGTATACTTCACCGCCTGCAGACGGGCAAAGTTGTTATAGGTGCGCTGCAAGGCAGCGGCGCTGTAGGGACGACCTTCTCTGAGGGCAGTGGCATTGAGCAAAACCTGATGGCGCAGATGGATTCGGTCGCTGTCATTACTCAGATAGTTGATGTTTCTGATTTCATATCGGGGATGATCAACCTCAGGAGCATTACTGTTTGCCTTATACTTCATCAGGTGTAGCGTCAGGGCGATATCCTTCTGTCCCGCAATCGTATCGGCAGAAAACTGGATAAAATCTTTATGAAAGCGGAAATAGCCATCATTGGTCAGAAGGCTGGAGATACGCCTGCGTTCATTATCCAATGTTTCTACCGTAAATCTCATACCCGGCTTAATCTGCTGATTATCGGGGTTATCGAGATGCAGAAGTTGCTGAATATGTTCATCTTCCACTTCATATTTCACCTTACCTATCACAAAAGGTTCTCCGGGATGCAACAGATAGGTAGCATCCAGTTTCTTTCCCTTCTTGGTGGTATAGAGCGACACCCCGGCATGCATGAAGCCCTGGTTCTGCATGGCGGTAAGCAGATCCTGACAGGAGAGCCGCGCCTGCAAAGTATCGTAGATGACAGGCTTCTTGCTGAAAGGATTCTTGAAGAGCGAGAAGAGTTTCGGTTTCTCTTTCTGGCGCACATACTGCTTGAGCGCCCCGGCATTATACCCTGCCGAGTCGCTCTTCACTTCTACCTTATTTAATATATACTCCCCTTCCGGCACCATTTTGCTTGAAGAACAAGATGCTATGAGCAGCGGCAAGGCAAGTAATGAAATCGTTTCTTTTTTCAAAATATCTATCGTTTTTGATATGCAAAGATAATGCAAAACAAATTAAATACAAAATATTTAGCACTTTTTATTTTGAAATGTCTATATTTTATGTTACCTTTGCACACATATAGACAAAAAATAAATGATTAGCAAGAATAAAATAAAGTACATACGTTCGCTCGAACTGAAGAAGAACAGAAATAAAGAAGGAAAGTTCGTGGCAGAAGGTTTCAAGGTGGTAGACGATCTGCTCGCTCTGCAACCTGCCGACCTGATTGTGGCTACCGGCGAATGGCTCCGGGGCAAACACTTCGGGGCTGAAACCGAAGTGATAGAGGTTACTGATGAAGAACTGAAGAAGGTGAGTTTCCTGCAACATCCGCAACAGGTGCTTGCCGTATTCAGACAGGCAACATCAGGAGATTACTCTATTAATACCAGCGAACTGAGTCTGGCGCTCGACGGCGTTCAGGACCCGGGCAACCTGGGCACCATCATCCGCATCGCCGACTGGTTTGGCATCACCCATATCTACTGCAGTCAGGATACTGCCGACGTATACAATCCGAAGGTGGTTCAGGCTACGATGGGCAGCATAGCAAGAGTGAAGGTAGAATATGGTGACCTGCTGGGACTGGTAGAATCACTTCCTGCTGATGTTCCCGTTTACGGCACCCTGCTCGATGGCGACAACATCTATCAGCAAAAGCTCGAAAACCGAGGACTCATCGTGATGGGAAACGAAGGAAAAGGCATCTCGCCAGAACTGGCAAAGAAGGTGAACCACAAGCTGCTCATCCCTAACTTTCCGGAAGGTAGAGCTACAGCCGATAGTCTGAATGTGGCTATCGCTACCGCCATTACCTGCTCAGAATTCAGAAGAAACTTTTAAAGGTAAAAGGGTAAAAAAACTTTTAAAGGTAAAAAAGTAAAAGGGTAAAAAGGTAAAAAAATAAAAAAGCGATAATTAGAAATTAAAACAAGATAGTTATGGAAGTAAATGAATTATTTAAGCACCGAAGTATAACTTCCTGCATGAGAGCATCATACGATACCATAACAAGTGACTTCAGATCACTCGTAAAACAGACATGGACTACCCATGTTCCATTTGCAGTATTGCTGGCTATCGTACTCTATTTCCTCCTCCCCAACAAACCGCTTCACGATTGGGGAGCCGTGAATCCGATGGCTTCGTTCATTCTGCAAACCATCATTTACGGAGCCACTATCGTAATGGCTATCGTATCATTCTGGCATCTTCTGCCAAGAAAGCAACTGTGTCCTAAGGGCAAAAAACGCAAGATAGGAAAATCCCTCCTCCGCATTCTCCGCCACTTCGGAGGTTTCTTTCTGACCAGTTTTCTCGGCATGATTATCGTAGGCATCGCTACCTTTATCGCAGCCCTGCCTTCCATCATCCTCATCATCGCACAGTTCTATTCACAGCTCGGTGCACTTGATGGCGACCCGCTCGGTGTGCCGGGTTATTTCACCCCACTCCTCTTCCTGGTGTTCACCATCACCTTCCTGCTCATCATCTATGCCCTGAGCTGGCTTGGCATTTCACTTGCCTATCAATTCGGCTCTTACAAGGTGCAAGACGAAGAGAAACAGAGAATGAAGGAAAGCCAGAAAATGGCAACTACAGAGATTGAAAAATATTAATCGTATTAACATAATATATAAGAGACATGAAACAGACAAGATTACTCTTCATCGACCGCGATGGAACTCTGATTCAGGAACCAGAGGACGAACAGATTGACAGCTTCGAGAAGCTGGTATTCACCAAGGGCGTGTTCCGCAATCTCGCCTTCATTGCCCAGCACACCGACTACGAGCTGGTGATGGTGAGCAACCAGGACGGACTGGGTACCGACTCCTTCCCGGAAGATACCTTCTGGCCAGTCCACAACTTCATCATCCAGACCCTGGAGAGCGAAGGCATCCACTTTGCCAAGCAGCACATCGACCGCCACTTCCCTGAGGATAACTCACCAATGAGAAAGCCGGGCACAGGCATGCTGACTGAATATATCGACAACCCGGCATACGACCTGGCAAACAGTTATGTAATCGGTGACCGTGAAACCGATGCCCAACTTGCCGAAAACCTGGGTTGCAAGAGTCTGATTCTCGGAAAAGACGGCATGGACTGGGATAAGATAGCCGAGATTCTCTTTGCCGGCGACCGCATCGCAGAAGTGAAGCGCACCACCAAGGAGACGGATATCTACATCAAGGTAAATCTCGATGGCAGCGGAAAATGCGAAATTTCTACCGGTCTCGGTTTCTTCGACCACATGCTGGAGCAGATAGGCAAGCACGGCATGATGGACCTCACCATCCATACCAAGGGCGACCTCTATGTGGATGAGCATCATACCATTGAGGATACGGGTATTGCCCTGGGCGAATGCCTGCTGCAGGCTTTAGGTGATAAGCGCGGAATAGAAAGATACGGCTATAGTCTGCCGATGGACGATTGTCTCTGTCAGGTAGCATTGGATTTCGGTGGCCGTCCATGGCTGATCTGGGATGCAGAGTTCCACAGAGAGAAGGTGGGCGAAATGCCAACCGAGATGTTCAAGCATTTCTTCAAGAGTCTGAGTGATGCGGCAAAGATGAACCTCAACATCAAGGCTGAGGGCGAGAACGAGCATCATAAGATAGAAGGCATCTTCAAGGCACTTGCCCGTTCGCTGAAAATGGCTGTAAAGAGAGACATCTACCACTTCGAGCTTCCTAGTTCTAAGGGAATGCTGTAAGAAGTTTATAGTTAAGAGTTTATAGTTTATAGATGACTGTTGCTATAAACTATAAACTCTTAACTATAAACTATTATTAGAACTTTGTCATGAACTCCACAACAATCTTATCTTTTTCTGAAACTTTAGCTATGCCACCTTTACGATAGAAATATTTCTCGTAGTTGATACGGATATCAGAGATGAATGGCTTGGCAAGGCTCAGGGTTACACCGCCCGTAACACGATGGCGCTTGTAATCGTTGATTTTCAAGGCACCGAGTTCGGTATCAGAACCGCCATATCGGGTACCATCACTATGGTCGCTCATGAAATCATATCTTGCCAAAGGAGAAACCTTCCTGATGATGCTCTTGGGATTAGCCACCGGAATATCATAGCATACGAAACCATCGAATGCATGCACATCGTGGAAGGCATCCTTGCTGTAATGCTTGTAAAGATACTCAGCCTCAGCAATGAAACCACCCTTGTGGAAGGTGATACCGCCATCATACATCGTTACCGTAACATCAGATGGCTTGATCTTCTGGGTACTCAACACCAGGTTCACATTCGGAAAGAGGAACTGAGCCTTGGCTGAATAGTTAACACCCTTGGTCCAGTAATCCTTCTGGTTGGTCAAGCCCGAACCGTTGAAGATACCGGCATTCACCACGATAGGAAAACCTACATTCCAGGTGTATCCGATTTCAGCACCCACGTCGCGCACGTTGCCCACCTGCTTGGCGATGAACGAGCGGTTGGCAAAGTACTGCTGATGAGGAGAACGGTGAGCATCGATGGTGAATGGCACACGCTCCTGACCGATGGTGAACTGCAGGGTCTTCCAAGGCTTGATGCGTGTATAGGCATCGAGCATCTTGATCTTACCCTCGTCGCAGAGGTCGATTTCCGCCTTATAGCTTACCTGAGGTGTTACATTGCCAGTCACGTTGATGCGGGCTGTACGCACCTCGAATCGTCCCTCCCCTTCTTCGGTCTGGTACTCATACTTAGAGCGGATGGTTCCACCAATTTTCATGGTCTTGGTGAATTCCTCGATGCCCTTCTCCAAAGAACTGTTTCCTGAATTCTGGGCATTCATTCCCATCGACACCATCGTGAGTGCCATCAACAAATACGTTTTCTTCTTCATTTCTTACCTTATTATATATACACGTAAATCTGATTTTCTTTATTCCGAATGAAATCTTTTCCGATGATGCGGAAAGACATCTTCTTCATTTCGACTGCAAAGGTAAGGAGAAGATATTTCTACCGTAAAACATAAGTATTACAAAGCTGTTACATCACTGATTTTCTGCACCTGTAATATCATTGTAATGATGGCAAAAACAGAGGAATAAACCACTTCATCCGCAAATAAAATAAAAGATATGTCTATATCTCAAATTTTTATGCTATCTTTGCACGGAAATGTGCGAAGATGGCATTTTTTTGTTTACCTTTCGCCTCTTCTTGCGTCATACACATAAAAAGGAACAAATGGAAGAAACAGAATTTGAACATATCGCCCAGGAAATGCGCCCCAGGTTGACGGCACATTGTCAACGCTATCTCTCGGCAGGAACCCTTGCCGAAGAAGCTGATGACATCGTGCAGGAAACCCTGGTGAAACTCTGGAAGATGCGCAAAAGGCTCTCTGAATACCAGAGCATCGAGGCCTTAGGTATGACGATAGCCAGGAATCTCTGCATCGACCATCTGAGACGCAACAAAGCCCAGACGGCATCGCTGGAACAGATGAAGCATCCTGCAGAAATCTGTACGGCAACCGAGCGTACCGACCAGACCATCATCGGCGAAGATACGCAAAGGCGACTCAACAGGGCGATGGACAGGCTTCCCAGTACGCAGAGAAGAATGCTGCTATTAAGAAGCGAGGGAAAGAGCCTCGATGAGATTGCCGAAATCTGCGGAGCCAACAAGACGAGCACCAAGACGATGATTTCTGCAGCAAGAAGATCATTGTTGAAAATGATGAAGTCATAAACTCTAAAAAGGAAAGAAATGAAGAAACTAGAAGATATAACCTATCGCCACGAGCTGATAGAGCGCTACCTAGATGCTGATACCAGCGTGGAGGAAGAACAGGCATTGGCTGATTTCTATCGCCATTGCGAGAATAAGGATTTAACGGATGAGGATCTCGACATCAGAAACCTGATGCTGGGAATGGAGAACTATACTCCGAATATTCATCAGGTGGAAAAGGAAGATAAACAGTCAGATATGAAAGAGATGTCCCTTGCAACTTCTAAGACGCACGAAACAAGATGGGTACGCCTCTCAGCCCTTCTTCTCGCTACGGCAATGCTGGCAGGACTCATCTTCCTGCTCTTCCCTATCAAGGATTATTTCTCATCCTCTTCAGAACAACAACCTGGCCTTGCCAACCTGGTTCCTACAGAGCAGGTGGTTCGCTCGCAGCCATCTTCCGAGGATGAAGACGGGAACCTGAACGCATACGAAAAGATGGAACGTGCCGACTCCCTCTTCCTGGCTGCAACCCAGGATATCGTGATCCCGCAGGAAATGAAGTCAAGCAAGATGGTACTTGCCAAAAGAAAGAATATCGCAGGAAGAAGTGAGAAAGATGCTGGGAAGACAGCAGAGACCTCTTTAGGTAATACGGAGAAGACTTCAGAAAACAAAGAGAAGACTTCCGGCAATGCCGAAAAGACCTCTTCTGAAACAGAAAGAAGCATTCATGAAG
>CATXJC010000023.1 GCA_958369755.1 uncultured Prevotella sp. | reverse complement strand
ATAGCTGCGATAGCTACGAACATAAAAACTAATTTCTTCATTTTCTTTGCTTTTTTAAAATCTGTAAAACAATCATTTGTTCTTTTGAACGATGCAAAGGTAAGCATTTTTTTGATACGTTGTTCTTTTTTTTGCGATTTTTTTTTAGGTGATTTTGTAACAAAATTACAAATCGCTATAAATCAGCTACTTACGAAGTGCTAACAAAGGTTAAAGTTTTTAGTGTGCTCGGAAACAGCCTAATTTTAACACTTTTCGGTGTTTTTTAGCGTAACAAGGGTGCGCGCCAACACCTCTTCAGAGCAGTACTATATACATATAATAAGGTACGCGCGCGAGGGAAAGAACAGAAGATTTTCCCAAGAAATCGTCCCCAAAAACTTTGATTGCCGGGAATTTTTTCGTAACTTTGCACTCAAAACAAAGAAACAAACAGACAGAAAATGATACAGCTAAAAGAAAATCAGGGCATTCCCCGCAGCATTCTCCTGATGATGGCTATCGTCGCAGGACTCACCGTAGCCAACTGCTACTACAATCAGCCGCTTCTCGAACTCATCCGCCACGACCTGGATATTACCGAGCAGAAGGCTAACCTCATCACCGTCATTACCCAGATAGGTTATGCGCTGGGCTTGTTCTTCCTCATTCCCTTGGGCGACATGCTTTCGCGCAAGAAACTCATCCTTGTCAATATGACCATTGCTGCATTGATGGCAATTGTGATGGCTGCAGCGCAAAACGTATGGATGCTCTGGGGAGCTTCACTGCTGATTGGAGCCTGTTCGGTGATTCCGCAGTTCTTCATTCCGATAGCCGGACAGTTTTCGGAACCCAAGAACAAGAGCAGGAATATGGGCATTGTACTCTCCGGACTGCTGACGGGCATTCTTGCCTCACGAGTAATCAGCGGTTACATCGGCGAATGGCTGGGATGGCGGGAGATGTTTATCATAGCTGCTTTCGTAATGGTGTTTTGCATGGGAATCATGCTGCTGATGATGCCTGAAATGAAGCGCAACTATGTAGGAACCTACAGAGGGCTGATGACCACAATAGCAGAAATTTTCTTTTTCCATTCTTCTATCCGCATCTATTCCACCCGTGCAGCCTTCGGGTTCGGCAGTATGATGGCAATATGGTCTTGTCTGGCGTTCCATCTGGCGCAGCCACCTTTCAGCGCCGGAAGTGATATGGTAGGAATGCTCGGACTTTGCGGAATCATGGGAGCCGTTGCTGCCAGTGGTGTGGGAAAACTGGTTCCTAGGTTTGGCATTCGAAAATTCAATCTGTTCGGCGCAGGAATGCAGATCATCGCCTGGGCAATAGCCTTGCTCTTCGGCGACACTTACGCCGGACTCATCGCAGCCATCATCCTGGTTGACATCGGTCTGCAATGTCAGCAGCTCAGCAATCAGAGTGGTTGTCTGCAGGAGGTTCCGCAGGCTTCCAACCGCGCCAACACCATCTTCATGACCAGCTATTTCATCGGTGGTTCGCTAGGCACTTTCTGCGCCGGTTACATCTGGACGCAAGCCGACTGGCTCGGTGTCTGCATCGTAGGAATCGCCTTCGCCATGATTTCTCTGCTTATCACGCTAAACTGCAAGAAATAAACATATAAAAAGAAAAGAGATTATATTCCCGACTTACAGGAACATAATCTCTTTTCTTATTTTGATAGAGACTGAAGCTGGCATTTCTGCCGAAGCTTCAACTACATCTTTTCATCACCATACATTTCCGTCCACCAGGAAGCATCATCCTGCAACCACTTGGCAAACCAGGCAAAGATGGTGTTCTGCCATTTCAGTCGCTTCTCGTAGTCGATGATGTGATGATCCTGACCATCTACCAATACCATCGCCGTAGGACGGCCAAGGAGTTTCAGCGCTGTATAGAGCTGGATACTCTCGCCCACAGGCACATTATTATCCGCCGTGCCGTGAACAAACAGCAGCGGAGTATGAATCTTGTCGGCATTATAGAGCGGGCTCTGATCTACAAAGAGATGCTTGTTGGTCCAAGGATATTCGTTCGCCATAGAAACTTCGCTGTAGCTGTAGCCCCAATAGCCCTCACCCCAATAGCTGGTGTGGTCGCTGATGCCTGCATGCGAGATGGCAGCAGCAAAGAGGTCGGTCTTGGTCTGAAGATACTGAGTCATGAATCCGCCGTAGCTGGCGCCGATGCAGCCAATCTTCTTGCGGTTTACGAAAGCATGCTCATCGCAGAAAGCCTGGGTGCTGGAGATGATGTCTTCAGCCACTCCCTCGCCTGCCGTGTCTACATGGCGGGCAGAGAATTTCTGACCGAATCCGGTGGCTCCACTAGGATTCACAACCAGCACTACATAGCCCATTGCCGCATAAACATGATGAGGATAACGGCTCTGGAACATGCAGCTCGTAGGACTGCATCCGCCATAATAGTTCACTATCATCGGATACTTCTTGGCAGCATCAAAATGAGGTGGCAGATAGTAACGGCAGCAAAGGGTGTCGCCTCTTGAATTGACAAAATTCCAAGCCTTGCATTCGCCCAATTCAACATCCTTCAGTTCGTGCGCACTCAAATCGTCAACCAATTGCGATTTCAGCGCCTTCGTATTCATCTTATAGAGTCGGTCGGCATTGGATGCACTCTGACCGGAGAAAGCCATTTCTGCTGCAGAAGATGCAAGCGAGAAACTCTTGATGTACTCTTCAGGAGTCTTGAGAAGCATAAACTTACCCGATTTCGGATTGAGCTGGAAGAGATGCACGCAGTCTTTATCTTCGGCAGTAAAATAGATGTTTCCATCGACCTTACTCCAATTCACACTCTGCACGTTCGGATTGAAATCCCTGGTCAGCGGACGAACCTTCTTATCCGACAAGGTCATCAGATAGAGCTGGGTGTCGATCATGCTAGGTGTCTGTCCTTCTTCCACATTCTTTCCAATGCCGTTGAAAGCTTCCGGCGAAGCGCTCACGAGAATGCTCTTGCCATCTGGCGAGAACTGGGCGCTGTTCAGAAATTCGCCCTTTTCTATCAGGGTTTCTACCTTTGGCGTTGTGGATCCAGAAGCATTCATACTGCCCAAATCCAGGCGGTAGAATGATGTCAGGGTTGTAGGACGCTTGGTGAGTCGCTCCTCTCCCTTTCCTATCAGCAGATAACGCGAATCGGCAGAAATATCCATCAGATAGATGTTGTGGTAACCGAAGGTAAGCGGCTGGAGAATGCCCGATGCAAGATCATATTTGGCGAGATTGCTGCGCTCGCGCCAACCAGGCTGTCTGTCTTCCGGTTCTTTTACATCATAAACTTGCGGATCCTTTTTTCTGCCTTCAGTAGTGAGCGTATAGATGAGCGTTTTTTCATCGGGTGTAAACTGGAACCAGCCTTCAGGAAGATGGCTTGCCAGCACTTCGCGCTCCATCGTCAGCGGATTGATGGTGATGAGCTGCAATGTGCCATCCTGCTTTTCTTCTCCGGCAATACTGCTGTCGCTCGCCTTCTGGGTGAAATACAGTTTATTGCTTGAAGGCATCCATTTTACGTTCTCCTCAAATGTAGCCATCACTCTGTTAGTCTGAGAGCTGCGCAATTCACTAATGCTATGGTTATTACCTTTTCTATCGACCCAGGTTTTCCGAACAACGATAAACTTTCCGTTTGGTGAGATAGAAACACTCGGATAGTTGGGCGCACAAATCACATCATAGATGTTATAGGCACGCTTGGCTGCCGCATCGCCTACAGAAAGCGGAGCGCCGTTGGCTGCGCTTACGGTCAACTTGATAGATTTCTTATCAGAAGATGCATTCTTCCGGGTAAGATATTTGATGACAACCGTATGCTGCGAAGGAGTCAGGATGGTTTCAGCCTTATCGCCGTTCACCGCTACCTGTTCGCCGTCTACAAACAGGCGGTATTGCTCCAATCCTTCTACCGCGATGGTTGCTTTGGTGCGCTGGGTGTTAGAAACGCAGAAAGAAGCCAGATGGAGCGCATCCTGCTTGTCGGCAAGGAGTTGGGCTGCACTCACCTCCTTACCCTTATTTAATAAGGTGAAAGACAGCGGCGAATCGAGCAACTGCTTAAGGTCGAACGCTTCGCCCTTGATGTTCACACTGTCAGCCATCCAAGGCTGTGCTACGGCATAGGGGCCTGCATATTTCAGCGTTTTCACCTCTATGGTTTCGGCACTGGCAGAGATTGAAGCCATCAGGGCAGCTGCCAGCAGTCCACTTTTTGTTGTTTTCAGAATCAGTTTATTCATAAATATCCATATTTTGATTTTGGTGCGAAATTACAAATAAAATTCGAGATAAACGAATATTTCTGTTACAATTTGCTCTTTTTGCTGCATTTTTGCCTTACAAATGTTATCTTTAAGTTAATCGGATGAGCCAGTAGGTTATTGTTGGTTTAAACCCCTCTCCAACGAGTTGCAATGCATAAAAAGCATTCGCAACTCGTTTTTTTTTATGCGATTTATTGTCTATTTGATTTCTTTTTTGTACTTTTGCACGCAAAATATCACATAAAATAACAGAATGATGAAGAAACAGACTCAAGCTATTCATTTGGAATATGAGCGCCGCGATGCATACGACTCGCTGAGCGTGCCAGTATATAACACCCTTGCCTACGAATTCGACAATGCTGCCGTCATGGCTGAAGCATTCACCGACAAGATCAAGGCTCCAGATTATTCGCGCGTAGAGAACCCTACGGTGACCAACCTGGAACGCCGTGTGGCAGCCCTCACCGATGCTGCTCATGCCACCGCCTTCAACTCAGGAATGGCGGCCATCAGCAACACCCTCATGGCGCTGGCAGCACAAGGCAAAAATATTGTTACATCCAAGCATCTCTTCGGCAATACTTATGCCCTGCTCGTTGCCACTCTGCGCCGTTTTGGCGTAAAGGTGCGTTTGCGCGATTTGACCAATATCGAAGCCGTGCGCGAAGCCATTGATGATGACACCTGCTGCGTATTTCTCGAAATCCTGACCAACCCACAGCTGGAGGTTGCTGACCTGAAAGCCATCTCTGAAGTGGCACATGAAAAAAATGTACCTTTGGTGGTGGATTCTACCGTGATTCCTTTCACACAATTCTCGGCTAAGAGTCTAGGAGTAGATATTGAGGTGGTTTCCAGCTCTAAATATGTAAGCGGCGGTGCTACTTCGCTCGGCGGTCTGGTTATCGACTACGGTACTCCTTACAACGGCGATTTCGCCAAACGTCTCTATGGAGAAATGCTCTTCAATTTCGGAGCCTATATGACCCCACAGGTAGCTTATATGCAAACCATCGGACTTGAAACGCTCGATGCTCGCTATCGTGTGCAGAGCAGCAATGCCCTAGAGCTTGCCAAGAAGCTGCGCTCTCTGCCTCAGATAAAATATGTAAACTATGTTGGTCTGGAGGATAATCCTTATCACGAGTTGGCGCAGCGCCAGTTTGGAAAAACAGCGGGAGCCATGATCTGCATCGACCTGGAGAGCAAGGAAGCCTGCTTCAGTTTTCTGAACAATCTGAAGCTCATCCATCGCGCCACCAACCTCTTCGACAACCGTTCGCTCGCCATTCATCCGGCAAGCACCATCTTCGGTGCTTTCTCTGAGAGCATGCGCAAGTCGATGGACGTGAAAGACACCACTATCCGCCTCAGCGTAGGCCTGGAGGATGTGGATGATCTCTTCGAAGACATCAAGCAGGCGGTTGATAGTTTATAAAGGACTAATCATAAAGTTCAATGTTCAAAGTCCAAAGTAAAATGTACAATTTCGATAAAGTCATAGACCGTTCGGGCAGCGACGACCTGAAGCATGGCGCCCTGTTGCCTCGTTGGGGACGAGATGATCTGCTGCCACTTTGGGTAGCTGATATGGATTTCGAGACCCCATCTTTCATTACAGATGCCCTCAAGGCACGTCTGGAACACTCTCTTTTCGGTTACACGATGGAGCCGGAAGATTATCGTCCTAGCATCATCGACTGGGTTCGCGACCACCACCAGTGGGATGTGAAGCGAGAGTGGATAAGATTCATTCCTGGTATTGTTAAAGGCATCGGACTCGTGGTGAATGTCTTCACCCAGCCTGACGAAAAAGTCATCATCCAGCCACCCGTTTATCACCCATTCCGCCTCACCCCAGAGGGTAATGGCAGAGAGGTGGTCTTCAATCCGCTGAAGATGAGGGAAGACGGATATTACGAGATGGACTTCAAAAATCTCGAGAAGGTTTGCGATGAGAAATGCAAGATTCTCATTCTCTGCAATCCTCATAATCCGGGCGGTATTACCTGGAGCAAAGAAACCCTGCAGCAGCTTGCCGACTTCTGCTATGAGCACCATCTGCTCGTTATCAGCGATGAGATTCACGCGGATATGGCGCTCTTCGGCCACAAGCACATCCCGTTTGCTTCGGTTTCAGACAAGGCACGCAACATCAGCATCACCTTCCAGGCTCCTTCCAAGACCTTCAATATAGCAGGAATCGTGAGCAGCTACGCCATTATTCCAAACGAAGATATTCGGAATAGATTTTACAAATGGTTAAGCGCAAACGAGTTGGATGAGCCAACCCTCTTTGCTCCTATCGCCACTATCGCAGCCTTCCGCAAGGGAGAAGAATGGCGCAAGGCGATGCTTGCCTATATTGAGGACAATATCCGGTTCGTAGAAGATTACTGCCGTGAACATATTCCGGGCATTCGCCCGTTGCGTCCACAGGCTTCCTTCCTCGTATGGCTCAACTGCCGTGATCTGCATCTTTCTCACGATGCACTTCTCGACCTATTCATCGACAAGGCGCATTTGGCATTGAATGATGGAGAGATGTTCGGTCCTGGCGGAGAAGGATTCATGCGATTGAATGTAGCTGCACCAAGAAGTGTTATCAAACAGGCTTTACAGCAGTTGGAAGAGGCTGTGAGCCAACTCTAGATAATTTTTAAAAAATAGCCGTAACTACTGCAAATATAGTTACGGCTATTATTATAATATGGTGGAAGAATGCTTTATTCCCCCTCCATCAAATCATGAACCAGTTTGATTTCGTAATAATCAATACCTGCTCCCAGAGCTTCCTTTATTTCGCTAAAATGCTCCAATTCAGGATGAGCCTTCATGAAATCACGGATTTTCTTTTCATGGGCACTTGAAATCAGCGCCCGCAGTCCAATCTTTCCTTCTTTCACATAAGGAGTAAGATGACCAATAATGGTACCTTTGGTATAACCCCGCTTAGCAGCAATCTGATCTACCGTCATTCCCTGCATATAGAAATCATAACTTACCTCCTTCGAAGCGACTTTCGGCACCTTCGGTTCATTCGGTTTCTTCTGTCTCCTTGACTTTCTGCCCGAACCGCTATCTGATGAGGCATCTGCATCCAACAGCAAGAACTGCGCCTTCTTTTTCAGATAATCTGTTACCGTGAATTCTGCACTACATTCATACTTCAAAAGCCGTTCTTTTAATTTTACATCCTCTGAGAAAACAGAGAAGCGGTCTTCAAACTGTTTCCTAGCCACCTTGTTGTCTGTATCAAGATTCGACTTTCTGATCAAATCACTCAGAATGCCGATTTTGTCAAGAAAATACATAGCGCCCTTATGAATACGGTCTTGCAGCTCAGCCTGTCTTACATCAGGATTTCGGGCAAGCATACCCGTATACTGCACACGGAATTTATCCGATACGGCTATCAGACTCTTCAGCACCACCTGCAGTTTCTGATACTCGCTTACCACACGCGGATATTTACCATTAAAAAACTCTACCAGGCAGCGCATCAGATGCTCATAGCTGGCTCTGATGGAATAAAAATCGAAGAGTTCGCTGATGCAATAAATGATGTATTGCAGCTCCAGACTGCTGATTTGCTCCTGACTAGGCGCAGCAAGCTGGCTGGTGAATGCATCCACCGTCTGACTGCTGATAATAGCTCCGCGAGAAAGCGGTTGACTGAGCACCATGCCCTCCAAAGTCTTGCAGCGGCTCAGCGCCACATAGGTCTGACCATGGGTAAAAGAATGAGAAGCATCGATGATGGCATGTTCGAAAGTAAGTCCCTGACTCTTGTGGATAGTTATCGCCCACGCCAGACGCAGAGGATACTGCATGAATTTTCCTTCCACCGTCTCCTCTATCTCCTTGGTTTTCTCGTTCAGCGTATATTTCGCATTGGTCCACTCCATTTTCTCCAGGTCAAACTCCTCACCCGAATCCTTACTGCGAACGGTAATCTTGC
This sequence comes from uncultured Prevotella sp., assembly GCA_958369755.1. Lineage (GTDB taxonomy): Bacteria > Bacteroidota > Bacteroidia > Bacteroidales > Bacteroidaceae > Prevotella. Next base: position 23,274 of record CATXJC010000023.1, on the reverse strand, counting down.
TGCCGTCTTCATCGGTCCTAACCCCTATCACCTCGCCTATCATACCATTATAAAAACGGTGCTGCGGGTCGTTCTTAATGAACATCACCTGTGCTCCCGGCTTCAATGTGAGTTTGAAATCGGCAGGATAAGATGTTTCAGGGAAATCGCCTTCTATATCTGCTGTAAAAGAAAATGACTGCGCAGGCAAGGCAGCAAGCTGCTGTTCGTTGATATACTGGGCAGGCGCATTATGGGTGGTAAGCCTGATATAATTGCCCTCCTTAGGTGGTACAAAATTTGGAACATAGCGCTGGTTCAGAGCCTGCAGCGTAGCTTCAGAAGCCTTGTTCTCCCTAATCTGGTTGAGCAGCGAGATAAACTGTTCATCCTGCTGCCTGTACACCTTTTTAAGTTCGATGGTGAGATAACCCACCTGCTTCAGAGCGTTGCTGCTGAAGAAGAAAGGAGTATCATAATGCTGCCCTAAAAGATGCTCTTCCTGTGGCGTAACCACGGGTGCCAGCTGCTGCAAATCGCCTATCATCAGGAGCTGCACACCACCGAAAGGCAAATCGTGGCGCTTGCGATACTGGCGAAGCACAGAATCTACAGCATCGAGCAGATCGCTGCGCACCATACTGATTTCGTCGATAACGAGCAGGTCGATACTGCGGATGATATTGCGCTTGAGCTTGCTGAACTGATAGCGTTTCTGTTCGCCGCTGCCAAAGGTCGTGCCCGGCACGTATGGCGAGAAGGGAAGCTGGAAGAACGAATGGATGGTCATTCCTCCGGCGTTGATGGCTGCAATGCCCGTAGGAGCAAGCACAATCATTCGTTTTGGCGACAGTTCTTTCAATCGCTTGAGGAAGGTTGTCTTACCTGTGCCCGCCTTTCCGGTAAGGAAGAGGTTGGCATTTGTCTTTTCTATGATATTCCATGCCAGGATGGATTCTTCGTTCATTTCCATACAGCTTCGTTTTTGTACCAGTTTTTATACCAGAACTAGATTTCTTCTTATATTCAGATCTAGATTTCTTCCGTGATTTCGCTCATCTCCTTACGCTTCTTCTCAGTGCGTGGACAGTCTTCGGCAATATGACCTACAGGGATAATTACCACCGCCTCATAGCCCTCACGCGGAAAGAACTGCTGCATCTTCGCCGTATCGTAATTGCAGACCCAGCAGGTGCCCAGTCCCTTTTCGGTGGCAGCCAGACAGAGATGCTCTGCCGCTATCGCCACATCAATATCGCCATGCGGTTTCTCATCATATCTGCGCACCCAGTTCTCATTCACGTTTTTCATACCTATAATATATATAGGAGCCGTCTTGAACCATTCGCGGTCGTAGCAATCCTGCAGTTTCTTCTTCGCCTCTTCTGAGCGCACAATGAGCCAGCGCCAAGGCTGCCTGTTCACTGCCGATGGTGCCAGGCGCACACACTCCATGATATAGTCCAGATCCTCCTGGCTCACCGCCTCCGGAGTAAACTTGCGAGCCGAAAAACGCTCCTGGCTCAATGCCAACATGTTATTCTTATCATTCATATCGTTCAGTTTTATGATGTTTCAATACTAGCTTATGACCACAAAGGTAAGAATAAATTACGAAACGACAAAAAACTTGAATGAAAAACTATCTTTTTCGGATTATTTTTTGTATTTTTGCACATCATACCAGGATTTCTGGTGATAACAAGAGGTGTTAATGATAAGATATGATAGGACTGGCAGACTGCAACAACTTCTACTGTTCGTGCGAGCGAGTGTTTCGCCCCGACCTGACAGGAAAGCCCGTGGTTGTATTGAGCAACAACGACGGGTGCGTCATCGCACGCTCTGAAGAAGCCAAGGCATTGGGCTATAAGATGGGCGACCCGTTCTATCAGGTGAAGGAAAAACTGGAGGCTGAAGGAGTGGCTATCTTCTCCAGCAACTATACGCTCTACGGTTCGCTCTCCAACCGCGTGATGTCGATGCTATCCCATTATTCCCCACGCATCGACCAATACTCTATTGATGAGAGTTTCTTCGAGGCAGACGAATCAATTGCGAAAGTTTTCTTTCGGGAGCATGCGGAAGACCATCCTACTTTGTTCAAAAAAATGACAATAGACGAGCTATCAGAAAAGCCCGATAGCCTGCTCCATCGCTATGGCTCCAAAATATCGGCAGATGTACTTCGGGCTGTTGGAATCCCGATATCCGTAGGCATTGCAGAAACGAAGACATTGGCGAAAATCGGCTCTAAATTCGCCAAGAAATACAAGGGCTTCCAAGGCTGCTGCCTCATCGACACGGATGAACGGAGACACAAGGCGCTGTCTCTCTTCTCCGTAGAAGATGTATGGGGAATAGGCAGGCAGATAGCCCGAAAGCTCGATTATATGGGCATCAGGACCGCCGCTCAGTTTGCCGACAAGAAAGAAAGTTGGGTCCGCAGCCATTTCAATATCACCACCCTAAGAACATGGAAAGAACTGAATGGCGAAAGCTGCATCAGCATCGAGGAATTGCCGCAGAAGAAGAGCATCTGCACCAGCAGGAGTTTTGCCGACGAGGGCATTACCGACAAAAATGTGATAGAAGAAGCCGTGGCTAATTTCGCTGTACGTTGTACAGAAAAATTAAGGAGACAAGGTAGCGTATGTCAGGGCATCACAGTGTTCGCATGGACTTCCCGTTTTAACGAGCATGTGCCTGAATACACCATCCACGATTCCCTCACCCTGCCCATCGCCACTAATGCGCAGGAAGAAATAGTAGGTGCCGCCCTCAGTATTCTCCGGGCTAAATACCCGAAACCGATGGCAGACAGCAGGCCCGATCACCCCGACATGTCGTTTCACTTCAAGAAAGCTGGCGTTATCCTGTGGCAAATCTCACCCGACCATCCTCGCCAGCAAGACCTCTTCGACCCCATCGACCGAAGCAAGCAAAAAAAGCTGATGGAGGCTATCGACGCCATCAACCGGAAGAATGGTTATGGCACCATACGCCAGGCCATACAAGGCACAGACTGCCGATTCGACCTGAAACGCGAGTACATGTCGAAGCAGTTTACCACGAACATCCATGATATTCTGAAAGTAAAAACAAAATGAATAAGAATAACGATAACAAGATAAAACTGACATTTCACCCTGCGGAATTCGGAGCCAAGATGCCTATTCCGCTGGCAGAGCAAAGCGTAAAAGCAGGTTTCCCTTCGCCAGCCCAAGACTATATGGAGGGAGAGATAGACCTCAACGATATTCTGGTTCGCCATCGTGAGGCCACCTTCTACGTGCGCATATCTGGCGACAGCATGCAGGATGCAGGCATTCTGGACGGTGATCTCGCTGTAGTTGACCGGCAGATAGAACCCTCCAACGGCAATTTCGTCATCGCCTTCGTAGATGGCGAATTCACCATCAAGCAGTTCAAGATGGATGAGAGCGGCACCTTCGGCTGGCTCATCCCATGGAACAAGAACTTCTCCCCTATCAGGGTAGATGAAACCAACCGATTCATGATTTGGGGCGTGGTTACCTATGTGATTCATCAGATTGCGGAATGATAAAAAAGAGAAATTGAAGAGATAGAAAAACCGGGATGCTTCGAATAAAAAACATCCCGGTTTTTATGTTTATTATAACGATTATTTATTATAACTATTGCCTTTTATGCTTCCTGCTTCTTATACCCCACAAGTCCGTACCAAAGGATAACGAACTCGCAGAAGAGAGGAACGAGCCAGGTGAACTGCCACGAACCGATATAATCGGCAAGCAAACCCTGAAGCACAGGGAATACTGCACCACCGAAAACTCCCATCATAAACACGCCCGAAGCCTTGGAAGTATATTCCTTCAAGCCATCCACCGCCAAAGTAAAGATGCAACTCCACATCACACTATGAAATAATCCCACAGCAGCCATCAGCCAGAGATTCTCGGTAAACATGGAAACAGACATCAATACGATTGCCGCCACCGTAACGGTGATGAGCATAGGGCGAGGTGCCACGTTCTTCAAACCGGCAGAAACCATTCTGCCAATCATGAATCCACCCCAATAGAGTGTGGCAAGAAGGGCTGGAGAAAAATCGTAACCATGTCCCATCAAATCCATTGCATGGAGATTCATATTGTTGCCGATTCCCACCTCGGTTCCCACATAGAAGAAGATGGTAATCACACCATATTTCAAATGGCGGAACGACCAGATGCTGCGTTTCTTCGCATTTCTGGAATCATCAAAAGGAGTTGTCTTTCCTTCAGATTCCACATTTTGAGTCTCCTCTCTCGTACCCTCAATGTCTGGAAGATTCGCCTTGGAAGTGCTCCATGTTGTAAAGGCAATGATGAGCATCATTACCAGGAATGGAATGGTGAGCTGGTCGGCAGAAACACAATCCAGGGACACACCTGCAAACATCACGCCCGTTACGAAGAATGGAGCGATGGTAGTTCCGAAAGAATTCACCGCACAGGTGAAGTTCATGCGCTGCACCGGTTGGGGTCCCGGCAAAGGATAGGCAGCAATGTAAGGATTGATCACCACCTGAAGCATTGCCGCTGACGTACCCATCAGATAAGATCCGAAAAGGAAAACGAAATATCCGAATGGTACGAAATCCTGCGAGAGATGCACGCCTGCCCCACCCCAATATTCAGCAATCAGCGCCGAAGCAAGATAGAAGGCAAGTCCCAGCACCATTACCAGCATCGAACGGATGAGCGTCTTTTTATAGCCCACTTTGTTGAGCAAGCGTCCCGTCTTCGCACTATTGAGCAGATAGCCCAGGAAGAAAGCGAAGGAGATGAGCGTTGCCAGGGAGTTCTTGGTAGTGGTAACCTCCGAGAGGAAGGCTATCTTCAAGGGACCCTGACACTGACCGTTGACGGTAGTAAGGAAGCCCACTATAAAATAGATGAATGTCAGGAGTAGAAATGGTCCTGCACTCCTAAGCGTTATCGATTGTTTCATGTTTATCTAGGTTTAAATTAGAGAAAGTTACGCTATCGTCAGGTGTTTCGACGAATTAAACAATCCATAAAAACACCTGACTCTTATTTTCAAGAGTTTCTCTCTATATTACAAGATTTCATCTTCCAAAACCTTCATGGCACCCTTTGCCTTGATGTCTTCTACCATCTTCAAGTAAAGCTCTACGAAATGAGGAGCAGCCTTGAGATCGGTACTTGTAAAGGCTGAAATGCCGAGAAAATCGAGCGCATCATCGCTATCGATGGCCTTATGGTCATCAACGGTAAGCCATGGATCTGCCACTTCGAATGCATCACCATTGTCATCTACCTGATACTTCAGATAATGACGGTAAGCAGCAAAGAGGTAAGCCACACGCTTGAACTCCACATTCTGGCGCTTGCCAGAAGCATCATCAGCAATCATCTTCTCCAGGTTCGGCATTACGTAAACCGGGAACTTGCTGGCACCATCGAAGCAGAGACGAGCCACCTGGTCGCTGACCATGCGGTTGCCGAAGCGCTCAACCAGGCACTGCTTGTATGCCTCGAGATCAGTATCCTTTGGAGCTGGCACGTAAGGAGTAATGTCATCGTCCATGAAGGCACGTACAAACTTACGGATTCTCTCATCGTGCATGGCTGCATCTACCTTGCGGTAACCGCCGAGGAAAGATGGATAAGAGAGCAATGTATGAGAAGCATTCAGGAGAGAAAGCTTCATATTCTCGAAGGCAGTCACATCGTCGGTCATCTGAGCACCCACGGTTTCCCATGCTGGGCGACCGGCTGCAAAATTATCCTCTACTACCCACTGGATGAAATCCTCGCAATAAACAGGAGCCTCATCGCAAGTGCCGTTCTGAGCATTCAGTCGCTCGATGTCGGCAGGACGGGTAGCTGGAGTAATGCGGTCAACCATTGAGTTTGGGAAGGTAACGTTCTCCTCCATCCAGGCAGCGAGTTCCTTATCCTGAGCTCCCACGAAAGCCATGAAAGCCTTGCGGGCTGTATTGCCATTGTGCTGCAGATTATCGCAGGAAAGGATGGTGATAGGACCATTGCCTGCTGCCTTGCGGCGACGCAATCCCTCGGCTACATATCCGAAGGCTGTAACCGGCTTGGCAGGATTCTCAATATCGTGAGCCACCTGCGCATTGTCGAGCATGAATTCGCCACTCTGACGTGAAATGTTGTATCCGCCCTCGGTAATAGTGAGGGTGATGATCTTGATATCCTTAGACGCAATCTTGTTCAGAATCTGTTCCTGCTCCTCAATGCCCCAATAGAGTTCAACGAGCGCACCCAACTGAAAAACCTGGATGCTGTCGTCGCATCCACATACGGTAAGGGTGTATTCACCGTCCTGCTTCTTCAGGGCGTGGTAGAGACGCTCATCGCCTGGGAGAATCATTGCTCCACAGATACCCCAGTTCTGCTGGGTATTGTTCTCGAGGAGCATGTTGGTCATGAACTCCAGATGAGCACGATGGAAGTTACCTACTCCGAAGTGCAGGATACCTGCCTTTACCAAACTGCGGTTATAAGCATAACCTTTTACTACCAGAGCTGCATTTGCTGCGTTTGCATTCACTAAATTTGCCATAATTCTTTTATTGTTAGCTGTAAATATTAATTGTTTATTCATTTTTGGGGAAGCAAGTAGCCGAGGAGTTTCCTCAGCTATCTTATCTCCCGTTTCCGATGGCAAAGATATTGCGTTTTTTCGAGATAAAAAGATATTTTTTTCGAAAAAAACTTGCAAACGTTCCCGCAAACGTTCCCAATTTCTGCAAACGTTTTAAATACTTTCAGGCGATTACCGAGAACCACTTTCTAGTGATTACCGGAAACCACGAAGTTTGATTATTCTCCCGTAGATTCTCTACATTTCATCGTGGTCTTCAACACCACCTGTCTATCTTCCATCTCCGGATTATTGATTTTCTCCATCACCAGTTCTGCCGCCTTTCTGCCCATCTCCTCCAACGGAGGCTCCATAGTAGTAATCTGAGGAGATACGATGGTTGATAGTTCGGTACCCGAAAAACCAGCCACGAAAATCTCTTCCGGCACCCGTCTACCCAAGGCACGGAGTCGATTCTGCGCACCTATCGCCAAAGTATCAGTAAAGGCGAAGACGGCATCAAATTCCACCTTATTATATATAAGACGGTCGATGGCATCAGCTCCATCCTTGAAGGTCATTCCCGTCTTCACAATCAGCTCCGGGTCGAAGAGATGGAATTTCTCCATCGCCTCACGATAACCCAAGCCTCGCTGATAGGCATTATAAATGTCGTCGGGTCCCTGCAGATAGACGATGCGCTTCCTGCCCAGGCGAATCAGATGCTCCACCATGAAATAAGAATCTACATTATCATCCACCATCACCTGCGGCATTTTCAATCCGTATGGAATGCGGTCGTAGAAGACTATCGCCATACCATCTGCTGCCAACTGCTGATACATTTCTATGTTCTTGCGGTAGCTGCAGAGGCTCACAATCAGACCATCTACCATAAACTGCTCCATCATCTTCAGGTTCTCCAACTCCCGCTCCGGTTTCTCATCGCTCTCGGCAATCATCACCTTCTGGTTCTTTTTGTAGAGCACGTCCTGAATACCATTAATCACCTGCGAAGCATAAGGGGTATGCATCTCCGGCACGATGACACCAATGGTGTTCGTACGCCCCATCTTCAGGTTCATCGCCACCGGATTGCGCTTGTAGCCGAGTCGTTTTGCCTCTTCCACCACCATCTCGCGCGTCTCCTTGCGAATGTTCTTGTCATCCGTCAACGCTCTGGAAACAGTGGAGACCGAGATGCAGAGAGAACGGGCTATATCCTTAATTGTAACATGTTTCATAATGATGTTTTTTATTAAAAAATCGTTCGTCTTTTGAAGTTGTCGATGCAAATATACAACTTTTCCTTTAAACCGACAACATTTCTCGAAAAAATGCTCATAAAAATGCTATCTGAATATTACATTTTACAAGTTCATCTTACTAAATCTAAAATGAGAACGATTGCAACAAGCTTCAATCCCATATTTCTACCCATCTTCCTTTGCCTCCTCATCAAAAAGTTGTACCTTTGCAGTCGAATTTTCAGCAAGAACCAGGCATTACGCCTTATAGAGAACAGAATTTTCAGCAAATATATGTAATTAATATGTAAAAACAGCAGTAGTTATGAGCATTAATATCAAGAGAAATCAGTTGAAGAGAGTAGTTATCGTAGGTGGCGGACTCGGTGGTCTTCGTTTGGCAGAAGACCTCTGCAATTCAAACCTGCAGGTGGTGTTGATCGATAAGAACAATTTCCATCAGTTCCCTCCGCTTATCTATCAGATAGCTTCGGCAGGTATCGACCCAAGTTCCATCTCCTTCCCTTTCCGCCAGATTTTCCGCAAGCGCAAGAACTTCTACTTCCGCATGGCAGAAGCGAGAGCCGTATTCCCAGACAAGAAGATTCTGCAGACTTCCATCGGTAAGATTGAGTACGATTATCTGGTGTTCGCAGCAGGAACCACTACCAATTTCTATGGCAATGCCAACATTGAGAAGTGGGCTATTCCGATGAAGACCGTTTCAGAGGCAATGGGATTGCGCAACGCCGTGCTGAGTAACCTGGAGCGTGCATTGACCTGTGCCACAGAAGAGGAGCGACAGGAACTCCTGAACGTGGTCATTGTGGGCGGTGGTGCCACAGGTGTGGAGATAGCTGGAGCCCTCTCTGAAATGAAGCGCTACGTGATTCCTTACGATTATCCGGATATGGACTCCTCTCTGATGCACATCTATCTCCTGGAAGCGGGCGACAGACTGCTCGCCGGAATGTCAAAGGACTCTTCTAAGAAAGCATACGATTTCCTCACAAGCATGGGTGTGGATGTACAGTTTGGCAAGATGGTAACCGACTACAAGGACCACAAGGTTCTGATGAAGGACGGTCAGGAGATTCCTACCCGTACCTTCCTCTGGGTATCCGGTGTAAAGGCACAGCCTATCACGGGTATTGATGGCGACCATCTGGGTCGTGGTTTCCGCATCGTGGTAGATGAGTTCAACCGCATCCCTGGCATGGACGGTCTCTTCGCCATCGGCGACCAGTGTATCCAGACCACAGACCCAGCTTATCCTGGCGGTCATCCACAGTTGGCTCAGGTAGCCATTCAGCAGGCAGCACTCCTGGCTAAGAATATCCAGAAGATTGCGAAGGCAGATGAGGAGAAAGAGAAGCATCCTGGTTCTTCAGCCCAAAACATCGACCAGCAGCTCAAGCCATTCCGCTACAAGAACTTGGGTTCTATGGCTACCATCGGAAGACACAAGGCTGTAGTAGAGCTTGGCAAGTTCCACAGCCAAGGCTTCTTTGCCTGGGTATTGTGGCTGGTAGTTCACCTCCGCTCCATCCTCGGCGTAAAGAACAAGGTAATGGTATTGCTCAACTGGCTCTGGAAGTACGTGAGCTACAACGATTCTATCCGAATGATTACCTACGCCACCAAACCAAAAGAGGTGCGCGACCGATTGAAGCGTGAGCAGACCACTCACCTCGGCACCGACTTGCTGGAGAATGAAGAAGATTAATATGAAGAAATAAAAACGATGAAAGTCCAGCTTGGAGTCTTTTTTAGAGAGAGGCATCCGAGTTGGACTTTCTTTTTACATTTTCCTCAGGAGGAATATGATATGGTTTTCCCTGATACTTCAGGGATATTAATGATGCTCAGGCACAATGGCGAGATACACCAGATCATGGTCGGTGAGGTTCTCCATATAATGAGCATGGTTCATAGGGCAATAATGCACCTGTCCCTGTCGAACCTCCTCCACGGTATCATCATAATGGAAAGTAGCAGTGCCGCTTACCACATAGATAATCTCGCAGTTGCCCTCATGAGTATGAAGACCAGTTGATGCACCCGGACGCAAGGTAGAATACATAATCTTCACCTTGTCATCCACATAGTTACGGGTGTCGAGTTTACCCTGTCCACCCTTGAAGCCCTCCAAATGAGCCTCAGCAATCTTTTCGAAATCTATTACCATCTTTATAATGTTTATTGTTTAATGTCTAATATTTACTTGGCTTTTATAAATGAAGCCCTGCAGCTTACTTTGCTTTCGCAAAATACTTCCATAGCGGAGCCGCCATCAGGCTTTGCCAGATTTCTCCCTTCTCCAGCATTTCCATCACTTCTTCTCTTGAGAAGAGGCGAACCTCGATATCCTCAGCCTGGTCAAGATGCTGAACATCCATGCGCTCCACATCCGTAGCCAGATAGCAATGGGTAAGATTGGTATGAGTGCTCGGATTAGCCGAAATCGTCATCCACTTCTGCCAGTTTCCGCCACCGAACCCAGTCTCTTCCATCAGCTCTCGCTTGGCAGCCGCCATCGGGTCCTCGCCCTTCTCTATCACTCCTGCGCAAAGTTCATTCACCGTCTTACCTATCGCATAGCGATACTGGCGAACGAAGACGAACATTCCCTCCTTCGTGATGGCGATGGTGTTCACCCAATCGGGATATTCCAGCACGTAATATTCATCGATAATGGCTCCCGTAGGCAATTCCACCTTATCCACTCGTGCCGTGAGCCATGGCTTCTCTATCAGATATTTCTGCGAGAGCGTCTTCCATTTCATATCTTTATCAGCCATTTTCTTACTTCATTTAAAAAACTGGATTTTCTTCATTTAAATTGATGATGCAAAAGTACAAAAAAAGATTGAAAAACAAATAACTTACTTGTTATTTCTTTCGAAAACTTTATCCTTTGGAGTATCCTGGGTAGGAGTTCCCACCTTGCCGCCTATGCTGCATTCACCCATGTTCACACCCAGCACATTCTCGAAGCTGATGCCTGTCTTAGCATTTTTTACTTCAATCTTGTCGAATGAAACATTAGTAACAGGCTTAGCCTCTGTACCCTGCAAAACCAAGGCTGCAGCACTCACGTTGTTACACTTCAAACCATCCACGAAGATATTCTTCACGGTAGAGAAATGATGGTTTGTCTGTCCCTCACCTGCATAACGGCTGGTTACGTAGAAGAGATCCTCCACATCACCAAACGTACAGTTTTTTACAAATACATTCTCCACAAAACCGCCACGATCAGGATTGGTCTTGATAAAGATTCCACGCTTGCAATAGCCAGCATAATCACAGTTCTCTACGATTACGTTTCTTACACCAGAAGACATTTCGCTGCCGATAACCACCGCATGCAAGCCCTTGAAATGACAGTTGCGGATGATGATGTTCTCTGATGGCATCTTGGCATTCCAGCCATCATTGTCACGTCCGCTCTTGATGGCCACGTTGTCGTCACCATTATTAAAAGCAATGCCCTCTATCAGGATGTTTCGGGAACACTCTGGATCAAGACCATCGTTATTGATAAGCTTGGCATCATATCGCAAATTACGACAGATGATATTCTCACTCTTTAGGAGATGAATGCACCAGAAAGGAGAATTGATAATCTTTACGCCTTCCAGGGTAATGCCCTGGCAGTTGTAGAGCTGAACGAGCTGAGGACGAAGCCAGTAGCCTTCTCCAAACTTGCGCTCACTTACAGGCACTTCCTCGTGATTCATCTTGCGGCTCAACTGCTGCGCTTTCTTCTGATTAGGCTTCCACTTGGCAAAGGTAGTCATAGCGTTGCCGTCGATGGTTCCCTCGCCAATGATAGAAACATTCTTACAGCCATAGGCATAGATGAGAGGAGAATAGTTGTAGAGGAAAGTTCCCTCCCAACTGGTATTAACGATAGGATAGTACTTCTCTTCTGGCGCAAACTTCAGGGTAGCTCCCTTCTGCAGTTCCAGACAGATATTGCTTGCCAGTACGATAGGTCCCTTAATATAATAGGTACCCGCAGGCACCACAATCTTGGCACCCTTCATCACCGAAGCCTTCTTGATGGCTTTGGCAAAGGCAGCACGGCAATCGGTCTTTCCATCGTTCCTGGCTCCGAAATTCTTGATCTGCAATGATTTCTCAGCAATCTTTGCACCGGAAATATAATTCAATATACTGTCACGAAGAGTGACTCTTCGCTGCTCAATCGCAGTAGCAACCAAAGTATTTTCTCCTGCTACCTGAGCATTTCCCTGAAGGCTGTTGAATGCACAAAGGCAAGTCATAGCCATTAAAATAGTTTTTGTATTCATTATAGTTTGTTTTTATGATTTCGATTGCAAAATTAATAAAAAAACGCCAGATAACTTAGAAAAAGACCTGAAAAATATCTTGTTTAAGTCAGGCTAATCTATTTTTAGCCCCTAATTTTAGAAGGTTTGATTCATTCTTAGCCCCTAATTTTAGAAGATTTAACCCATTCTAAGCCCCTAATTTTAGAAAAAACAGTATCTTTGCAAGGCATAAAAATCATTCGCATAAAGGAATTTAATCAAATAAAAAGACATCATGGCAGAACATCTTATTATAAAAGGAGAAACGAAGGAGGAACTTTACGCTACCCTCCTCCCTCAGCTTAAGTCGCTCATAGAGGGCGAAAACGACATCATCGCCAATATGGCGAATATTTCAGCATGCATCATGGACACCTTCCACTTCTGGTGGGTGGGCTTCTACCGGGTCATCGACGGAACTCTTGTGCTGGGTCCTTTCCAGGGACCGCTGGCCTGCACCCGCATCAAAAGGGGCAAGGGTGTTTGCGGAACGGCTTGGGATAAAGCGGAGACCATCGTGGTAGAAGATGTAGAGAAATTTCCAGGTCACATCGCCTGTAGCAGTGCCTCCCGTTCAGAGATAGTAGTGCCTGTTATCAGGAATGGTGAGGTAATCGCCGTACTGGATATTGACAGCGAACACCTCAGCACCTTCGATGATATTGATAAGAATTGGCTGGAGAAGGTAGCAGAACTGTTCACCTGATTCCTTAATATTCATTTCCCTCTTGCTTGATTACACTCGGACCATCGATGAGTTCAGGCTGAGGGGCATTTCTGTTCACATCACCATATGCTCTGCCCAGATCACTCATCGTAATACTGATGTTGCGGTTCACGGGTCTGTCCTTATCTGAAAGGCTGTGTGAGAAGAGCCACTGATAGGTTTTCTTCAGATAAAACACGCGGGCAGGAGTACCGTGATTGGCACCCTTCCACCAGTCGTATATCAATCGGGTATCCTTGCCATCCTTTTCAAGTTTATCTACCACCACCTTCGATTGCTTGACCGGTACTGCCCTATCTGCTGTGCCATGGATAATCCAGAAAGGCAAATCGCCCAATCCACTCACATCCTTATACGAACAGCCGCCACACAGCGCCATGCCGGCAGCTATCCTGTCGGGATAAGTAGCACAGACATCCATGGTGCCATAACCGCCCAAACTCATACCCAAGACATAAACCCTATTAGAATCGCATGGGTAATTCTTCTTCACCCAGTCTAGCATATCCATGATTTTCTTCGGATTCCAGGCTCCTCCCGGATTCTGCGGAACGATGGTCAGCGCATCGATATCGCGCCCCTTGACGATGGCATCAAGCGGTCCGTATCTTCTCACCTTATTCAGATTTCTTCCACAAAGACTGGCTCCATGCAGAAAGATGATGACAGGAGTCTGTTCTTGCGAATAGAAATAATCTACCGGCGTATAAACCCAGAAGTTGTAACCTCCCGGAATCTCATCTTTCACAGCTCGCAGAAAGTCGTAAGCCGACATGCTGCATACGGAAAGACAGAATAATATAAACAAAAATATCTTCTTCATTTTCTTTTTTTTTTACCTGTTTAGTATCACGCTCCCTGTTTCATACCATGAACGTTCATCACACAAAAGTAAGTAAATATCAGCATATTACCAAATATCCTCCCTATATTTTTCTTTTTTTTATCCAAAAGAAAGATTCGTTTAAACTTCCAGGTAGAAAGATAAACAACGATTATTTGTGTTAAAAATCATAAGAATCACATCGGTTCGCATTATTTTTATTATCTTTGCATCATAACAAGACATATAATAAATAAATATAGAATTATGAATGTAGGAGATAAAATACCAGAGATTCTTGGCATTGACCAGGACGGACGTGAGATAAAGGCAAGCGACTACCGTGGTCGCAAGATTGTGCTCTACAGTTATCCGAAGGCTAACACCAGCGGATGCACTGCCGAGGCTTGCTCCCTGCAAGCACATAAGGAGGAGCTGGCTGCAGCCGGTTACGAGATTATCGGCGTGAGCAAGGACAAGCAAGCTCTGCAGAAGAAGTTTGCCGAAACCAAGGGTTTGCAGTTCCCTCTTATCGCAGATACCGAAACCACCCTACTGCAGGAACTCGGCTGCTGGGGCGAGAAGGTAACCTGCGGCAGAAAGACCATCGGCATCCTCCGCACTACCTATCTTGTCAACGAAGAAGGCGTCATCGAAAAGATCTTCACTCCAAAGGAGATCAAGACCAAGATTCATGCCGAGCAGATTCTGGATTACATCCATCAATAAAGAACAAAACGAACGAAGTGGGAAAAAGAGTATGTTAGAACACATTGCAGATTTCACAGCATGGCCAATCCTTACGGGAATTTTCATTGGCTATATTGCCAACCGCATCATGAGCGGCGAAGGCAAAGGATGTTGTATGAACCTATTCATAGGTATTGTGGGCAGTTATGCCGGCGCCATCATCAGCAATCTGCTGAACATAGAACTGTTTGGCAAGGGTTATCTTACCAACTTCGTCTTCTGCGTCATTGGCGCCATAGCGGTATTGTGGATTTGGAAGAAACTCTTCGATTAACATCTTAAGTAGATATAAATATTGATTTAAAAAAAACATAAGATTATGACAAACAATGAATTGACACTCGCCCAACTGATGAGGGCGATGATAAAATATGATGGTGGCGATGCGCCTCGCATCCAGCATTTCGTAAAGGTACACGACTTTGCCCGTATGATTGCGATAGCAGAGGGAATGACCGGAGAAGAACTCTTCGTGCTCGAAGCAGCAGCCATTCTTCACGATGTAGGCATTCACGTTTCAGAAGCCAGATACGGCAACTGCGATGGCAAGCACCAGGAAGAACTGGGTCCTGACGAGGCAAGAAAAGTACTGTCAGAAGTAGATGGATTCACAGCCGCACAGATAGAAAGAATCTGCTGGCTCATTGCCCATCATCATACTTATCAAGATGTTACCAGCCTCGACCATCGCATTCTGCTCGAAGCAGATTTCCTGGTGAATTCCTTCGAAGCCCACCTTGCTCCCGAAGGCATCATCACCTTCCGCGACCATGTATTCCGCTCGGAATCAGCTATCAGAATGCTGAATGATATGTGGGGGCTGTAACGAAAGTTACTTTCTTGGAAAGAGCATCATAGAGGGAAGGTGAAAGTACAACAAACTGCTGTTATGTGTTTTAATTAAAATAATACCTTTATTCTATTTCACTTCTGTCAGTTTGCCCGTCTGTGAGTCAATGATATAGCCATGAAGATTGACGTCTTTTGGTACGAGAGGGTGTGTACGGATTGTATTGATGGTATTCCTTACAGAATCCTCAGTGTCGTGGAATCCCTCCAGCCAATGGTCGAGGTCGATGCCGCAAAGCCCGATGGTATCGATAACATTCTGATGGATGCCACGTTTGAGCATCAATTTCTTCATCTGCTGTCCGTTCATGTGGCATGCACCGCAGTTGGAGTGGGCAATGACCATGATTTCCTCTACACCCAATTCGTAGATGGCTACAAGGAGACTACGCATGGCAGAGTCGAAAGGACTGATAACCAGTCCACCGGCGTTCTTGATGAGCTTGGCATCTCCGTTCTTCAGGCCCAAAGCTGCTGGCAGAAGCTCAGTGAGGCGGGTGTCCATACAGGAAAGAATGGCAAGTTTCTTGTCTGGATATTTACTCGTAAGATACTTTTCGTAAGCCTTACTGGCTACGAAGTTTTCATTATACTTGATGATTTCTTCTATAATCATAGTCGTGTAAATTGAAATGTGAAACTAAATTTTCCTATTTCTCAGGGGTTGGCTTGAGGTAAGCCATGAATTTCTCTGGCTGATAGTTGAGAACCAGCTCATCCGGGAACTCTGCTTTTTCTACCAGTGGCATAATGTTGCTGTAGTCGGCAATCATCGCAGAGAAGTGGGCATCACTTCCGAAGATGACTGGAGTTTCATACTTCTTAGCAAGTTCCAGCAGTTCCAGATTATTGGGAGCAGCCACAGTTTTGTGGCGGATGGGAGCCATGGAATGGTTGTTGATTTCAAGCAAGGTATGCGTCTCCCAGGAAACTTTCATGAGTTCCTCGAAATCCAGTTCTGCCGTACCATCGCCGGGATGAGAGATAATCTGCACGAAGGGATTGCGCATGGCATTGATGACACCCTGCGTATTCTCCTCCTTACTTCCTCCCTGCCAGCAAAGGCTATGGATGCCTGCTATTCGGATATCCAGCATACGCCAGTAATCCTCGTCGAGATCGATATCTCCCTTCGTATTGAGGATGTTGAGTTCTGCTCCAAGCATCAGTTTGATTCCATAGAGCTGGCGTGGAACACAATGAAGGTTTCTGAAATAGATAGGATCACAGGTACCCGGGATATTGGGACCGTGCTCTGTGATTCCCAAGATATCCAACCCTTTCTCCTTTGCTGTCAAGGTCATTTCCTGCAAACTGCTGAAGGCATGACCTGATGCTATTGTATGTGTATGAACGTCTAATAATGTTTTCATGGTGCAAAGGTAATGATATTTACTAAGAATGTAAGAGAAACAACTATTAATTAATCAAAATTTGTTTTTACGGATATTTAAATTAATAATAAATCACCATTTTATGTTGGTTTTATTCAGCTTCAAGCTCCAATAGCTTTCTCTTTGCGTCCAATCCTCCGGCAAAACCAGTAAGGGAATGATTGCTTCCGATAACTCGATGGCAGGGAACGAAAATGCTGATGCCATTAGCTCCAATGGCACTTGCCACGGCTCTGATGCCGTTAGGTTTGCCTATACTTATAGCTATTTCCTTATAGCTTCTTGTCTCTCCATAGGGTATTTCGAGCAATGCATGCCATACTTTTTTCTGAAAATCAGTTCCTACAGGATGCAACGGAATATCAAATATCTTGCGGTTACCGGCAAAATATTCATCCAATTGCTTTTTGGTCTGATCCAGGATTGGGGATGTTTCTATCTTGACATCAGCCTTCATATACCGCAAAAGCCGATGCTTATTGCGCTCTGCACATGGCATTTCATTCCAATCACAAAGGCACAGTTCGTCACCCATCGATGCCAAGATGATTTCTCCGCAAGGCGAATTGTAATATTGAATGTTTACTTGCTTCATTGTCTTAAACTGATATTTTTTGTTCATAAATCATATAGGTAAAAGAGGTATGAGAAAACTGTTTGACGAATCTCATATTTAACCGCCATACTAAGTAGTGTATTATATTGTTCTTTTCACGCAAAGGTAACAAATATTTATAGATTACACAAGAAAAAGTACTATATAATGCTCGTTTTATAAAAAATTTTAATTTTATGGGATTTTTCTTGGCTATTTAGCATTGTATATTGATTTTTTCTTATCTTTGCAAGTACAATTCAAAAGATTGATTATTATGCAGATATTATTGGCAAATGCCAAAATCATGTTTGAGAAGGCAGACAGGAAGCCTATCTCCGTGCCACTATTCCAATCAGTTGCCAATGACTTGGCCAAAGAAATGGCAATGATGAATGTAGAGGAATTGGCTAAGCAACTGGATTGCAGCAGCAAGATTGCAATGACGAACTGGAAGCGATATCATGATTTTATGGCAACTGAAAAGATGCCTGCTATCCTGGCTTACAATGGTCAGGCATACAAACATTTGCGTGCCAGTTCTTTGAGCGAGGAGTCGTTAGAGTATGCCCAGAAACATCTCTGGATTACCTGCTTCCTTTATGGATTGCTTCGACCGTTGGATGGCATTGTACCTTATCGTATGGAGCATTGCGTATCGCTCGAAGCTACAAACGACAAGCCTATCAATCAGTTCTGGAAAGACAAACTGACAGATGTTCTCATCGATAGTGTGAAAGCTGACGATGGTATACTCATCCATCTTTCTACAGAGGAATATGAACATCTGTTTGATTGGAAGAGAGTATGTAAGGAGATAAAGATCATTCAGCCACTCTTTTATGTCCGCCAGAAAGACGGCAGATTGAAGATGCAGGCTGTATGGGCTAAATCTTGCCGTGGAGCCATGGTGAGATATATCTTGAATAATCAGCTTCTTACTCCAGAGGAACTGGCAGGCTTCAGTTACGAAGGTTTTGAATATGAGCCAGAATTAGGAGAAGCAGCTTTTCCTCATTTCGTTCGTTGAATAGAACAAAAGCAAACGAACGTTATAAAAGGAAGATGCTGTATGTTTGGATTGAATGAGAGCACCCAATATATCATAGAAGTATCATCATTTTACGATTGTACAACTAAAAAGTGTATAGTTGTACAACTAAAGAGGTTATAGTTGTACGACTAAAGGGTATACAGTTGTACAACTAAAGAGGTTATAGCTGTACGACTAAAAGGTGTTGTCACTAGGCTCAGCAGAGGTGCTGACTGCAGTCAGCAGACCTGCTGACTAGGCTCGGCAGAGCTACTGAGCCTAGTGGCAATGTCTGAGAAGGTATATGCTTGTACTCTAAAAGACGCTTGTTCTGACTCCTGGAAACGCTTCTTTTAACTCTCGGATACGCATCCTTCAACGAGAAGAGACGCTTCATTCAAGTTAAGGAAACGATTAATTCAACGAGAAGAGACACTTCATTCAAGTTAAGGAACCGATTCCGTCAACCTAAAGAGCCGTTTCAACAACTACGTCTTAGTTACTCCTTCTTCCACAAACGATAGAGCGTTATTGGACCTTCCTTGGTAGCATACATTCTGGCAGCCGGTTCCTCACAGAGGTCATTCAACACCTTATTGGCGTGATAGCGGGTAACACCGAATTCACGAATCATATCCTTCACCGTGATATAACCCTGCTGCTGACAAATCTCTACAATATCAGCAAACTCCTTATCCGCCTCTTTTGGAGTAGATTTCACACTCCAATACTGTCGGCTGCAACCATTAGAGTGGCGCTTCAGCCTCTCCAGAAACTCCTTCGTGGGCTGAATTTCCAAGCCGCAGATATCCACCTCATTGGCTGGAATCAGATCCCCCTCATGATAGGTCCTTTTCCATTCGATTCCATTTTTGTCCTTATGCTTCACCATCCCCAACTTAGGCTTGACGATAAACATATCGCCTACCCTCACCTCGTTGCCATCCGCCAGGGCATAAAGCGTCTCATCCTCCAGCGTTTCCAATGCGGAGATAAAGGACGAAACGTTCATCGCACAATGATCGCGAACACGCTTCTCCATCTTCTCCCTGTCAACGACATCCTGTTTCACGAACATCGGATGTATCTGATACTTACCGCTTTCGTCCTTCAAGGGCGTGCGATGCTCCAAATAATTGATTGAACCTGTTGCTCTAGCCATATTCTTAGTTGTTTTGATTCTTTAAAAGATTATGCACAAAAATACTGATTATTAGTGAGATAAGCAATTATTTTGTGTTAACTTTGCTAAAAGATAGAGATATAAAACTCATACGAGTCATTATAATCAAGATTATCTGTGTTAAAATTCACAAGAACACCTCATTTCTCATTATTTTTTATTACCTTTGCCGCAAATAACAATTTAAAACAAAGGATATCATGTCCACACCCAATACAGGGAAACCTACACGCTCGATGAAGTTGTCGATGTCCTCCATAGAGGTCAAGGCGCTCCACTTTGGCTGGTTGATGCCGTTGTTGGTCAACATCTGAGAGAACTTGGCACGGTCCTCAGCGTTATCGATGTCCTTGGCAGCAGTACCCAGGATTGGCACGTTCTGTGCATCCAGGTGCATAGCCAGGTTGTTTGGAATCTGACCACCGGTAGATACGATGACGCCATGAGGCTGCTCCATCTCGATGATATCCATCACACGCTCGAAGGTCAACTCGTCGAAGTAGAGACGGTCGCACATATCGTAGTCGGTAGATACGGTCTCTGGGTTGTAGTTGATCATCACTGAGCGCCAACCTTCCTTGCGGATGGTGTTCAATGCCTGAACGCCACACCAGTCGAACTCTACGGAAGAACCGATGCGGTAAGCACCTGAACCGAGTACGATGATAGAACGGTGGTCGTTCTCGAAGGTGATGTCGCTCTTCACGCCAGCGTAAGTTACATAGAGGTAGTTGGTCTGAGCAGGATACTCTGCTGCCAGGGTATCAATCTGCTTCACTACAGGCAGGATGCCATAGCTCTTGCGCTTGTTGCGAACCAGGAGGGCTGCCTTGTGCATGTTGCCCAACTCCTGCTCCAAGCCAACGGACAATATAATCTTTATGCCAACCTTATTGTTGTTTTGCCGGAACGAAGAGAGGGGCTTTCATCCCCGATATAAATAGTTAGGACATCAAAATTCCACTTCTCGTTTATGATTTTTAAGTCTGTATCAGCATAAATCAACAAACAACCTTCTCCATCCATCTGTTCCAAGTAAGCATTAAGCTGTATGCAAGAATCTTGAATCTGCTTCTCATTTCTAAATTTCTTCACCTCTATTATATACAGTTTCTCACCAGCTTTCCAGCCACTCCTATATTCGTTTTCTTTTTCCTTGGCATAGTGAGGCAATAAAAAATCAACTGAACCATTTGAAGTATCAACTTCTTTATAGAAATCCACATCATGCAAGAAGAGAAATTCAGCAAGATGCTTCTGTAGGGCTTTCTCTTTCCAATTATCTTTTGTTTCTATGACTTTAAATCTTTCAACCCATTCTTTATATTTTAATATCTTGCCTAATATATATTTATTTGCCTTATAAGCATTAAAGATATAGTCAACAATAGAACCAATATAATCAGACTTAAAAAGTTCTAGCCTATCTCCTGTTGCCTCATAATCCTTATCAATCCAAACGGTTTTATCATAGTAAAAATCTTTGGTACCAGAATTACGAAGGTAACGTAAATATTGGATACAATATGCAATATATTTGTCTTGATTCATCTCTAAAAAAATATCTGTCAAATAATTTACATCTTGTTCTTGATCAAATGTAAATTTTTCATCTTTAACAGGGTATTCTCTCAACAACTCTTCTATTGTTATCTTAGCAATAGGCATGGAATACAATTCTTCCATAAAAATGTCCGTATTTCTATTAAACGACACGCCTGATTTCTTATTACAATATTGTTTGTATCGCTCTTCTAAATCTTGAATATAATCTCTTGTTTCCATACTTTTATTTTTGAGTTTTTTCTTTTCTCATAATTTCTGCATTGTGTTTGTCTTGGAAAGATATTTCTACACAATGCTTATCTTCTGAAATTTCTAAAGAAATCAAGCCTTTGGAACTTTTGTAATATGTAGCACACATAGGAAGTTGCCCAAATTCTAATGTTTCTTCAAAAGATTCATCAAGAATTTCTGTGGGGGTACCATATATGCCATTGAACTTTTCTCGCAAACTGAGATATTGCTCGTACAAGTCCATAAAATGACCTTTTTTGAAAAATATATCAATAAGATATACGGTCTTAGATATATTGCTATTATATATACGCAACCATACATCCTTGCCAAGATATTTCCCTTTTAACTCAACCCCAACTTCATTTTCCTGAGTTTTCTCCGAAAATCCTTTAGCCTTTAGCTTTGTCACCATAGCTTGTCTTGTTCCTGTAATAGGAATACCCATAAAAGTTAGATGCGTTTGGGCTGATATGTTGCAACAAAGCAACATTAACATTGTCATTAACAGAATGGCTTTTTTCATACATTTATCACTTTATCACATCTTTCGACTTTGCGATATTTATTGCAGCATTCATATCCGCATCCTGTGCTTGGTTGTAACAAGTACATTCAGGATTAGTGCAAATAAAAGTATCACGTTCTATTCTATTTCCTCGTTGACCACAGACATGACAAGTCTGGCTGGTATATGCTGGATTTACATATTGTACCGCAATACCTGCCATTGCAGCCTTGTACTCTATGTCTTTCTGAAGTTCGAAATAAGACCAACGACCGAGAAGGCGTTTATGATTATACTCGACTTCTCCCTCTTGATTTTTCCCAAATCCTTTCAGACTTTCCATTTGGATGGTCTCAACCTTCCAACGAGATGCCAAATTAACTATTTCTCGGCTTATACGGTGATTCTCAGTCTGTACCCAGTTTCTTTCTTTTCCTCTAAGAATTTCAGTCGCTTTGGTCTTGTGCTTTCTCCCATGCCCACCTTGCGTAAGTTGGGAACGTTGTAATTCTCGAAATCTTCTACGAAAAACATCACGTTGCTTCTGAAAGGCCTCACCATTACCTATGCGACTTCTCTCTGGTCCATCATTAACTGCCACATAAGCAGGATTTATAACACCAAGATCTACGCCCATAACTTTACCTTTCACAGGTACGCTTTCCGCTTTAGGAATATCAACCGTTATAAGTAAAAACAGTTTTCTTTCTTTGAGCTGAATTTTTGCAGCTGCACATAGCTTGTACTTCTTTGTCTTTATACAATTATCTATGATAGCACGATTGTTACTACGATCGCGTCCAAAGTTTAGCCTGAAGCGAGTATCCTCAAACCAAGGCAAATAGTAATTGTCACCATCACATATAATAACATGTCTTTTTTCGAAACTAAAGGGAATTGGCATACCTTTTTTATAAGTAGCCAAACTTCTTTCTCCTCGTATTTGTTCTTTCTTATTCTCATTAAAGTGCTGATAAACATCCTGTTTGAGATTATTCAAAATATCCGAAGGAATATCTTTTGCATATTCGCTACTTGTTACTGCACGATATGAATATGTTTGTGGATGCTTTGGAGCAATATCATTCTTCATAGAGACAAGTTCTGCATCAATTTCCTGCATACGTTTTTTAATTTCTTCCTTCGTTGCGTCTGTTATGGACTTGAAAGACAACTTGGACTGGCATTTTACATATTCATCATTCTGTAATCTCATTAAAGATAATAGATTGTCTAATCCATACAATTGACTTACAAGGAGATTTGCCACCTTGTATAGTTTTCGGTCAAATTTATAAAATGTATTATAACATTTCTTATTTGACTCTTCATGAGTTATCCCATCTATATCTGGGATTATTTCAATTTTTCTTGTTATTTTTGACATAATCTCACTGCTGTCCCGTTTAGAAATCATCGGGCCTGAAAAGGCTTGGATATAGCCAA
>CATXJC010000022.1 GCA_958369755.1 uncultured Prevotella sp. | reverse complement strand
TATGCGTAACCCAGGGTGTTACCCTGGGCTAGGAGCTTCTGCCCTTTCAGGGCGTGCTGCTAATAACAGGGCATACTACTAATAACAGGGCGTGCTGCTAATAACAACTTTTCGTTTTATTATAGCATTCCCTTAGAGCTAGGAAGCTCGAAGTGATAGATGTCTCTTTTCACCGCCATTTTCAGCGAGCGGGCAAGCGCCTTGAAGATGCCTTCTATCTTGTGATGCTCGTTCTCGCCCTCAGCCTTGATGTTGAGGTTCATCTTTGCCGCATCACTCAGACTCTTGAAGAAATGCTTGAACATCTCGGTTGGCATTTCGCCCACCTTCTCTCTGTGGAACTCTGCATCCCAGATCAGCCATGGACGGCCACCGAAATCCAATGCTACCTGACAGAGACAATCGTCCATCGGCAGACTATAGCCGTATCTTTCTATTCCGCGCTTATCACCTAAAGCCTGCAGCAGGCATTCGCCCAGGGCAATACCCGTATCCTCAATGGTATGATGCTCATCCACATAGAGGTCGCCCTTGGTATGGATGGTGAGGTCCATCATGCCGTGCTTGCCTATCTGCTCCAGCATGTGGTCGAAGAAACCGAGACCGGTAGAAATTTCGCATTTTCCGCTGCCATCGAGATTTACCTTGATGTAGATATCCGTCTCCTTGGTGGTGCGCTTCACTTCTGCGATGCGGTCGCCGGCAAAGAGAATCTCGGCTATCTTATCCCAGTCCATGCCGTCTTTTCCGAGAATCAGACTCTTGCAACCCAGGTTTTCGGCAAGCTGGGCATCCGTCTCACGGTCGCCGATTACATAACTGTTTGCCATATCGTAGGCTGGGTTGTCGATATATTCGGTCAGCATGCCCGTGCCCGGCTTTCTCATTGGCGAGTTATCCTCCGGGAAGTGGCGGTCGATGTGCTGCTTCGTGAAGTGGATGCCCTCGCTCTCCAGGGTCTGGATGATGAAGTTGTGTACTGGCCAGAAGGTATTCTCCGGGAAGGAGTCCGTGCCCAGTCCGTCCTGGTTGCTCACCATCACCAACTCGTAGTCGGTGTGCTGGGCAATGAAGGCGAGGTTGCGGAATACGCCCTTTGTGAATACCAGCTTCTCGAAACTGTCAATCTGTTCGTCCGCAGGTTCCTGAATCAGGGTTCCGTCGCGGTCGATGAAGAGTAATCTTGTCTGTTTCATGTCTCTTTCTATCTCATTTATGTTAATATGATTAATACTTCTTGTTTTCCTCTTCTTCTGCAGCCATCTGCTCTATGCCGGCTGCAGCCATCTGCTGCTGACTCTCCTTCAGTTTTTTCTTTTCCTCATCCTGCACCTTGTAGGAGGCATACTGGTAAGCCAGTGCGATGCCGAGCCAGGTGAGGGCATAGATGATGAGTAGGCTGGTGAGGGTGAAGACGAGGAAGAGGAGTGGGGTGAAATAGCCCGGTACGCCGAGCGGATCGCCCTGGAGTGCACCCAACTGTGAGTAGAGCTGGGCGATGATGAGGATGATGGTAGGCACAGCTGCTATAAAGGTGGCGATGCCTACAATCATCATGCCCAGAAAGCAGGTCATGAGGAAGCCTCCGAAGTGGCGGAGGATGCGGACCAGCGATCTGCCCGGCTTGCGCTTTTCGCCCTGAGGACAGAGCTGCTTGTGGGGCAGGAGATGCCAGAATGATACTGCCGCCATCACGAGGGTGGCTGCGTAGATGATGGTTTGCAGGATGAATGAAGCCATCGGATTCGCTTCTCCCCAATCGTGAAGCGACTTGTTGGGGAGGAGAAAGTAAAGTACGATTGCCAGCAATACTGCGAAGGGCACGTGGGTAACCCATGTCTGCTTGACGAGCGAACGGATATCGCTCGTTACGGTATTGTAGGATGCTTTCATGCAGGCAGTTATACTGCGTTGCTTAAATAATTCATTTACTTCCATAACTATAATGATTTAGTTCTTCTGAATTCCGAGCAGGTGATGGCGGTAGCAATCGCTACGTTCAGACTGTCGGCAGTGGCTCTTCCTTCCGGGAAGTTCGGGATGAGCAGTCTTCGGTTCACCTTCTTGGCAAGGGCAGGTGAAATGCCTTTTCCTTCGTTTCCCATCACGATGAGTCCCCGGTTTTCCAGCTGCTGCTGATAGATGTTGTCGCCATCGAGCAGGGTGCCATATACGGGTACATCTGCAGGCAATGACTCTACCAGAGCCAGCAGGTTGCCATATTCCACCTTCACTCTCGCAATGCTGCCCATCGTGGCCTGTACCACCTTCGGGTTATACACGTCGGCAGTATCCTGACTGCAGTAGATGTGGGTGATGCCAAACCAGTCGGCAATGCGGATGATGGTGCCCAGGTTGCCCGGATCTTGCACGCCATCCAGGGCGAGGCTCAGTTCCTGGGTGTTGATTTTAGAAAAGCCGAAGTTCTTCTCCTCCGCCTCTTCCTGAGAGTTGTTGGAATCCTGCTTACTGCAGCCGGCATTCTGCTTGAACACAGCCAGCACCTGCTGCGGATGCTGCAGGAAGCTCACCTTCTTCAGCTCCTCCTCGGTCACCTCTATCACTTCTGTCTGAGCCGCAAGGTGCTTGCCGTGGAGCCACTCCTGGGTAGCCACAATGAGGTCGGCAGGTTGCAGGGCGAGCAGGTCATCTACTACCTTGAAACCTTCCGCCACGAACTTTCCTTCCTTGTTGCGGTTCTTCTTCAGTTCGAGCGAACGAATGTATTTTATCTTATTCTTGCTAATCATTTGTTGTTGTTTCTAATCTTTAATGGATGCAAAGGTAGCATAAAAAGCAGACAATACAAAATAAAAAGTGCTAAATATTTTGTATTTCCTTCGATTTACACTATCTTTGCAATCTAAAAGGATTAGATTCGTGAAAATACAGAAGATTTCAGTTCTCGCCCTGCCACTGCTTCTGGCTGGATGTTCTGCCAGCAAGTATGTGCAGGAGGGGGAGTATATATTAAATAAGGTGGAAGTGAAGAGCGACTCTGCGGAATATGATGCAGGGGCGCTCAAGCAGTATGTGCGACAGAAAGAGAAGCCAAAGCTCTTTGCACTCTTTAAAAACCCGTTCAGCAAGAAGCCCGTCATCTATGATTCCATCCAGGCTCGACTCACTTGCCAGGACCTGCTCACGGCGATGCAGAACCAGGGATTCCTGCACGCTGGCGTATCCCTCTATACTACCGTTCACGGAGAGGATTGGGCGAATGCCGGAACCAGGAAGCGGAAGAAAGCCCCGAAGCTGGATGCCACCTATCTGTTGCATCCCGGTGAGCCGTTCTTCATCGGCAAGGTGGAGTATGACATAGAGGATAAGAACATACAGGATAGATTGCAGCTGGATAATCCTGATAACCAGATGCTGAAACCGGGAATGCGTTTCACGGTAGAGGCGCTGGATAATGAGCGCAAGCGTATTTCCAATCTCCTCATTGATGATGGATACTTCCGCTTCAACAAGGATTTCATCCACTTTTCTGCAGATACCATCACGGGCAGCAAAGACATCGGCGTTACCCTGCATCTGATGAACTACAAGGCTAACAGTAATGCGCCGGAAACCCCACACTCCCGATACGAGATCAGGAAGATCAACTATCTCAGCAACGACAGCGACCGCATCCACCTGCGCCATCAGGTGCTCCTGAATGCCACTGCCCTGAAGGAGGGAAGTCCCTACAGCGCCTCTGCCCTGCAACGTACGTATAATAATTTCGCACGCCTGCAGGCGGTGAAATATACCAATATCCGATTCGTGGAAGCTCCCGATAGCGGAATGCTCGATTGCAATATCCAGATCAGCACCAACAAGCCTTCTACCATCTCCTTCCAGCCGGAAGGAACCAATACGGCTGGCGACCTGGGTGCTGCGGCTTCGCTCACCTATACCAACAGAAACCTCTTCCGGGGTAGCGAACAGCTGAGTATTGAGCTGCGTGGTGCCTACGAGGCTATCACCGGACTGGAGGGCTATCAGGACCAGAACTATCAGGAGTATTCGATAGAGAGCAAGCTGGTGTTCCCACGCTTCGTGGCACCGCTGCTGTCTAAGAATTTCAGAAGAAGACAGACTGCCAATACGGAGTATTCGGTGGCTTGGGACCTCCAGAACCGTCCGGAGTTCCATCGTCGCGTCTTCTCCATGGCATGGCGCTACCGCTGGGCTGAACCCCGCCATCATCTCAACTGGCGATTCGACCTGCTCGACCTCAACTATGTGTATATGCCTTGGATTTCAGAGACTTTCAAGCGCGACTATCTGGATGATGTAGATAACAGAAATGCCATCCTGCGCTATAACTACGAGGATATCTTCATCATGAAGATGGGATTCGGATTGACCTATAGCGATGGGGTGGATGCCTTCCGACTGAATGTGGAGTCTTCGGGCAATCTGCTCAGCGCTTTCTCCAAGGCGCTGAATTTCAAGATAAATTCTCAGGGACAGCGTACTTTCATCAATATCGCCTATGCCCAGTATGCCAAGGCTGATTTCGACTACACCCATCTGGTGCGCTTCGACGACCGCAATGTGCTGGCGCTGCATGCAGGCATCGGCGTGGCGTATCCTTACGGCAACAGCAAGGTGCTGCCTTTCGAGAAACGGTATTTTTCGGGTGGTGCCAACTCGGTGAGAGGCTGGGGCGTAAGAGAACTGGGACCTGGCGGATACAAGGGCAATGACGGGCGCATCGACTTCATCAACCAGACGGGTGATATGAAGCTCGACCTGAATGCCGAGTACCGCACCCCTTTGTTCTGGAAATTCGAAGGTGCCCTGTTTGTGGATGCAGGTAATATCTGGACGCTCAGAAAATATGATGAGCAGCCTAACGGACAGTTTAAGTTAGATAAGTTCTACAAGCAGATTGCTGCGGCGTATGGTATGGGGCTGAGGTTGAACTTCGATTATTTCATCCTCCGTTTCGATATGGGTATGAAGGCAATCAATCCTGCCTACGAGAGTGGGGATGAGCATTGGGCGATTATTCACCCAAAGCTCAGTCGTGATTTCGCCTTTCACTTCGCGGTAGGTTTACCATTCTAATCTTCCATACCCCGTTCTCGATACGCATCGGCAGGTGAAAGTCGGCCTCTTCTACGAGGTGGGCTTCCTGCCCGATGGTGTCCATCTGCAGAAAATTATATACGGTGATGCTGACGGTGGCGTTCGCTCCGTCGTCGCTGAAGTCGATGTCGTTGATCTCTATCGTGGCATCCTCAGCCTTGGTGCGCAGCAGATCTACATCCGCCTGATGCACGTTGCTGGCAGCATAGCGGAGCCAGGGTTCCGAACTCTGGGTGCAGTACTTCAGAGTCTTGGGGAACTGCCAGTTGAAGTAGTAGGTGGCGAATGAATCGATGTCATTCTCCAGCTGGTCTTCGTCACCCTGATGAGATTGGCATCCCGTAAGGGTGTAAGCGCTTGCTAGTATGGCTGCTACGGCGATAGCCATACAGGATATTGTTTTCCTAACCATGTTTCCTAAATCTTAAAATTTCTATTTATTTGCTTATTTTGGGCACAAAGATAGTAAAAAACTTTGTAATAAGAATCTTTTTTGCTAACTTTGCAGGGAAAATAACAATTAAAATGCTAAAATTTATATCCTTTGGCAGTGGAAGCAGTGGCAACAGCTACTATCTTTACACTGAGACGGATTCGCTATTGATAGACGTAGGAGTAGGTATCAGAACCCTGAAAAAGCACTTCCATAACTATGGATTGCGCTTCGAGGATGTGCATCATATCCTCATCACCCATGACCACGCCGACCATGTAAAGTCGGTGGGGAGCTTGAGTACTGACTATCATCTACCAGTATATGCAACCCGTAAAGTTCATGCAGGTATCGAGCGCAACTATTGCGTCCGAAAGAAAATCGTGCCCAATCATGCGCACATCATAGAGAAAGGTGTGCCGTTCCAGGTGGGCGAGTTCAGGGTTACTCCGTTTGGGGTGCCTCACGACAGTACGGATAATGTGGGCTATTTCGTGGAGCACGAGGGTGTCACATTCTGTCTGATTACGGATGTGGGACACATCACGGAGGAGATTCAGGAGTTCATCGGCAAGGCGAACTATCTGGTGCTGGAATCGAACTATAGCGTGGAGATGCTTCAGACAGGAAAATATCCTCAGTATCTGAAGGACAGAATCCTGGGGCCGAACGGTCATCTCAGCAATGATGAGTGTGCCCATGCACTTGCCGACTTCGCCACTCCGAGCCTCCGCCACGTATGGCTCTGCCATCTCAGCGAGGAGAATAATCATCCCGAACTGGCGAGAAAGACCGTGGAGCAGATTCTCAGGAGCAAGGGCATCATTGCCGGAAAGGACTTCGAGCTGGAAGTGCTGAAGCGGAAGACGCCTAGTGAGATTTTTAAATTGGTATAAATTCCCGGCCCGCCCTGAATCAATGATTGCTGGCTTAAGAGAATGACCGGAAGTTCTATTCCCGGCCCGCCCTGAATCAATGATTGCTGGCTTAAGAGAATGACTGGAATTTCTATTCCCGGCACGCCCTGAAAGGGCAGAAGCTCCTAGCCCAGGGTAACACCCTGGGTTATACATAAGCAAGAAAGTCGCCCTGTAAGGGCAAAAGCTTGGTATTGAGAAGCTTTTGCCCTTACAGGGCGACTCTGTTATATCCCTATGTACCCAGGGCGATGCCCTGGGCTAGGAGCTTCTTCCCTTTCAGGGCGTGTGGATGCAAACTGGGCGTGTGGATGCAAACACCACTTGGAACATGCCGGGCATTGCCTAAATCATACTGATTTTCTAGATCTTATTCAATGCCTGCTTGATATCATCCAGGATATCCTCTACATCCTCGATACCTACTGACAATCGGATCAGGTCTGGGGCAACGCCTGCCTCCTTCAACTGCTCGTCTGAAAGCTGGCGGTGGGTATGGCTCGCAGGGTGGAGCACGCAGGTGCGGGCATCTGCCACGTGGGTCACGATGTTGATCATATCCAGTGAATCCATGAACTTGATGGCAGTCTCACGGTCGCCCTTCAATCCGAAGGCGATGACGCCGCAGGTGCCATGAGGCATGTACTTCTGGGCAAGGTCGTAATACTCGTCGCCCTTCAGTCCGCTATAGTGAACCCAAGCCACACGCTCATCATTCTGCAGGAACTCAGCCACCTTCTGTGCATTCTCGCAATGCTGGCGCATACGCAGGTGCAGGCTCTGGAGACCCAGGTTCAGGATGAATGAGTTCATTGGCGCAGGGATGGAACCCAGGTCGCGCATCAACTGTGCCACGAGCTTGGTGGTGTATCCCATCTTGCCGAAAGCCTTCACGTAGGTGAGTCCGTGGTAGCTCTCATCCGGTGTGCAGAGGCCAGGGAATTTTTCGGCATTCGCCATCCAGTCGAAGTTGCCGCTATCCACTACTACGCCGCCTACCTGTGATGCAGTACCGTCCATATACTTGGTGGTAGAGTGGGTAACGATGTCGGCACCCCACTCGAATGGGCGGCAGTTGATAGGTGTGGCGAAGGTGTTATCTACGATGAGAGGCACGCCGTTCTTGTGAGCGATGCGGGCGAACTTCTCGATGTCGAGCACGGCACAGCCAGGGTTGCTGATGGTTTCGCCGAACACTACCTTGGTATTAGGGCGGAAAGCCTTCTGGATTTCCTCCTCGCTGGCGTTAGGGTTTACGAAGGTGCACTCGATGCCGAGCTTCTTCAGGGTAACGCCGAAGAGATTGAAGGTGCCGCCGTAGATTTCGTTAGAGGTAACGATGTGGTCGCCAGCCTCGCAGATGTTGAATACGGCATAGAAGTTGGCAGCCTGACCGCTTGAGGTCAATACGGCACCCACACCACCTTCGAGCTGAGCGATTTTCTTTGCCACAGCATCATTGGTAGGGTTCTGGAGTCGGGTATAGAAGTAACCCTCCTTCTTCAGGTCGAAGAGCATCGCCATCTCCTCAGAGTTGTCGTATTTGAATGTAGTACTCTGATAGATAGGCACTTCTATCGGCTCGCCGTTCTTCGGCTCATAGCCTCCCTGCACGCAGAGGGAAGCAACACGTAATTTCTTTTCCATTGTCGGTTATTCTTTTATTTTGTTATAATTGTTCTTCTTTCTTTGTTGTTAACGCCCTGAAAGGGCAGAAGCTCCTAGCCCAGGGCATCGCCCTGGGTATTCAGGACGCAAGTCTGTCGCCCTGTAAGGGCAAAAGCTTTATTATTTCATGAAGACGAAATACACGGCAGCGATGAGGCAGACGAATGCGGCAAAGTGATTCCAATGCAGGCCCTGCCCCTGGAAGAGGAGGTTGGCGATGATGGCGAAGACGATGAGCGACACGCACTCTTGTATCACTTTGAGCTGTACCAGATTGAATGGACCGCCGTTGTCGATGAATCCGATGCGGTTGGCTGGTACCTGGCAGCAGTATTCGAAGAAGGCGATCGCCCAACTGAAGGCGATGACTCCGATGAGTGGCCAGTTGCTGCTGGTGCCCGTCTGCTGGAGTTTGAGATGTCCATACCATGCGAGCGTCATGAAGATGTTGCTCAGCACGAGGAGCAGGATAGTGTATATTCCGTTCATATTCTCTTATGTTTTTGATTTCTTAATTGATAAGATTTCTCTTATATTCTCTTATGTTCTTTGATGCTCTACATATATAATAATGTATAAGTGGCTGCAAAGATACACTTTTTCTCTTGAAAATGTATGGAAAATCAGAAAAATGCGCATGAAAAAGAAAAAAGTTGCCGAAAAATTTGGTGGTGTCAGAAAAAAGCAGTACCTTTGCAACCGCTTTTGAGAAATAACTCAAATGCTAAGCTTGCTGCACCCTTAGCTCAGTTGGTAGAGCAACTGACTCTTAATCAGTGGGTCTAGGGTTCGAATCCCTAAGGGTGTACAAAAAAGCTCCGAAGAAGTTCATCTTTCTTCGGAGCTTTTTTGTTTCATCTTTTTTCGACCTGTACGGTTGAAATTACCCAATACGCCCTGAAAGGGCAGAAGCTCCTAGCCCAGGGCATCGCCCTGGGTAATTATGAACGCAAACCCGTCGCCCTGTAAGGGCAAAAGCTTTAAAATATTGAGCAATATACAAAGCTTTTGCCCTTTCAGGGCGACTTTGCTGTGTTTATTCTAAAACCCAGGGCGTTGCCCTGGGCTAGGAGCTTCTGCCCTTTCAGGGCGTATGGGATGTGGCTTATGACACACCCTCTTTCAGCGAAGCCTCTTCTTTTGGAATAGGCATTGCTTTCAGCGAAGCCTCTTCCTACACTCAGGACATTCTCCCTTGATGACGAACGAGACGGAGTGAGGATAGAATCCTTCCGGCAATTCGAAGCTCGGAATATGGATATCCTCCATGCAGAACGAACGGTGGCATGATTCGCAGTAGAAATGAATATGACCATCATGATGATCACACTCTCCTTCCTCCTCACACACTTCGTAGTTCAATATCCCCCTTCCATCCTCGAAGGCATGAACGGCATCATGCTCCAGAAAGAGCGTCAGCGTGCGGAAGATGCTCGACTTATCCACCGACACCATCTTCTGCTCCAAATCCTTCAGACTCAGCGGATTCTGCTCATTCACCAGAGTCTTCATCACCAGTATGCGGTTGGAGGTGGGCCTGATGCCCTTCGCCTCCAGCTTATGAACAATCTCTTCTGTTTCCATCTTTTTTTCTTTTAAAATAACTTAGAGTATCTGCATTTTTGCGCCAAACGACAGTCCGAAGACATCCCAGAAACCGGCATTGCCGTTGCGGTAGAATCGCATGAAATAGATATCATTCGTACTCAACTCATAGAAGAGCGTGAGGCTCTTCACGCGCTTGCGCCTGTTGTTCGGAATCTGATACGTAAACCGTTCGCCAAATCCCAGATTCGGGCGGATTCGGGTAGAGAAGGGATAATATCCGCTCTCGTACTTGGTAGGCTGCTTTGTCCAGAAATCGTGACCCAGCACCGTGTTCAGGTACAGCGTGCACTCCAGGGGTTCAAACTGCCATCCCTTTCCCCAGTCCTTTCGCCAGGGAATGAAGTTCTCCTTCAGCGTGATTGTCATTTTTACTTCATCCGAATCATATTTCGGAACGATGCCGAAGAGCAGATGCGTCTCCCACTGGCTTCGCTTGCCGTAGTCCCATCCGATACCCAGCGAGATGATACCCATGTTGCCGCAGGTCTGTATCACGCTCTGCGTAGGCATCAGTACATCCCAGTGTTTGCGATAGCGGAGGATGCGCCTGTCGTATCGGGTGAGTGAATCTTCTTCTGAACTCTCCTTTCCTAAATTTTCCTTTCCTAACCCCTTCTCAACGGCGATTTCCGTAGCGTTTGCCGCACAGCTTGCCGATAGCAGGAGGATCGCCCATATACTGAACTTAAAAATCGATGACTTCAACATGATAATCCTTTGGTGTGATGGTGAAAATGTAATATTGACGGAAGTGTACGCTGCTTGCCATATAGAACAGGGTGCCGTTGTTGTAAAGGTCTTCTGTCTTGGTATGATGACCGTGACCGTCCAGGCAGAACAGCAGGCGAGGGAACTCGTGGATGTAATAATTGAATACCTTCGCTACGTTGTTGTTAAACTGCTCGGAGTAGGGAGGTGCATGCATGCACACCACGGTGCGGTCGAAGTCGAGCGAATCGGCAGAGCGTTCAGCCTCCATGAAGTCGAAGTTGGGCACCGGACGGGAGTAGTCATACTCGATGGCATTGGTGTTGAGGCAAACGAACTTTACCTTTCCGGCGATGAAGCTGAAGTCGGGATTGCCGTAGATGGCCTCATACGTCTGGTTGCCCGTGCCCAGACAGTCGTGGTTGCCCAGCAGCACCACCGAAGGCATCTTGAGTTTCAGCATTCTTTCTCGTGTCCACTTCATTTCGCGGGTAGCGCCGAAGTCGGAGATGTCGCCGCAGTGGATTACGAAGTCGATGCTGTCCTTGCGTCTGTTGATATCATTTACGGCATCCACGAGGTCGTCGAGCCACTGGTGGCTGTCGCTGATCACGGCAAACCGGATGGTATCCTTGCTCTTCATCGTCTGCTCTATCTTCTGTATGTTCTTGGCATTCAGATTGGTTTCGCCCTTTACGCGAACATCGTAAGGGTGAACATCGAATACGGTATCGCAGCCCGTAAGGAGCAGGGCGGCGATACAGACAAGTAGATACATTTTAATGTGAGATTTCATATCTTATATCTTATTTTAAATACATATTTATATTCTAGCCTATCTGATATTTCTAGTCTATCTGATATTCTAGCCTGTTTGATATTCCAGGCTATTGATTTCGCGTGCAAAGTTACGAAAAAAACTTGAATAAATAATGAGGTTTTTCCAAAAAGACCATTTTTAAGGAGAAAAAGATAAAAAAAAAAAGGTGCGCCAGATTCACTTCCTTGTGATCTGGCACACCTTGATGATTTTAGAGATCTACGTTGTTTTTAGAGCTCTACATTGTTTTTAGAGACTTACGTTGTCGTCGCCTCCTCCGCCTTCGGTAGTGCCGCCACCCTGGCTGGTGTTGCCTCCCTGGCTGGTTCCGCCACCTTCCTGCGAAGTTCCACCGCCCTGCGAAGTACCTCCTCCCTGGTTGGTGTTATCTTTGTTGTCATCTTCCCCGGTGTCGTTCTTGTCGGCAGAGGTAACCTGCTTCACGATCTTGCCGTTGCGGTCGTAGCAGGTGATGTTGACGCTGGTCTTGGCGAGCTCCTCCTTGATGTCGGCGTTAGGCACGAAGATGATGTAGCGGCGGTTGATGAGCGAGCTGCTCACCTTGTTGACATCCTCCACGGCGGTAGAATTCAGACCGAATCGGAGGGAGCCGAGACCCGGCACTGCCACGGAGTGACCCTCGGTGGCCCATGCGGTGATGACTGCTCCGATGGCACCCCAGGCGGCGTTGATTACCTGCTTGGCGAGTCCACTGCGCACGGCAGCTTCCTCGATAACCTTACTCTGGGTAAGCTGACCGTAGAGGTCTGCCTGCATAACGTATGCCCACTTCTGCTTACCCTTCTCAAAAGCGACGTTGCGCTCGATAGCTTTTACTTTGATACCCATAATTCAAATAGTTTTTTTAGTGAATAATTTAGTTTCTACATGTACTACATGCAGCTCGTAACTCCGAGTGACGTACAGAGTGCAGTGAGCACCGTGACGATGATCTGCAGAATTGATTTCCAAGTTTCCTTTTTCATTTTCTTCATTCCTTTCTTTTTAGTGAATAATCCAGTTTCTGTATCGGGCATCCCCCTCCATGCAGTTCCGCGGTATCCTGTCTGGCAGAGAGCCCCATCAATGAGTTTCATTGACGATGCAAAGATACAACATTTTTGGGCGAAATGCAATAGTTGTCCCGGCATTTGAATCGGCTTGTCCCGGCAGTTGTGATGTGAGGCAGTTCTGGCAGTTGTGATGTGAGGCATGAAATCCCCTTCGATAGAGCTGCCGTTTCCTGCGTGGCGACGCAGGAAATATTACGTGGCGACGCAGGAATTGCTACGTGGCGACGCAGGAAAAGGGGCGAGGAGGGGGAGATGATTGAAACCTTAGTCTTAAGATTCTGTTGAAAGTGTGAATGTGAATGTGAATTTGAAATGTATTTCAAACAGTAATTGGATATTGCTATAGAGAAAGCATAAAGTATAAAATCCTAATATAATAATGTACGCGCGAGGCCTAGTATGTCCATCTTACTCCATAATTCTTTTTTATTAGTAACCTTTGCAGTGTTTTGCATTCCAAATTCACATTCACATTCACATTTGGGTATTATTACGTAATGGAAAATGTTTATTATTTCTTTTTTAGCAAATATCGTACAATTTCCTTGGTGATTTAAAAATAAATTAGTACTTTTGTAAAGAAAAAAAGGAAATACTTTTTCGCCCTTGAGGAAGACTGTATTTTCCTGTTTTATAGTTAAACTAAAAAATATATAAAGTATGGCAGCAGATTTAACTGTTATGACTTATAGCATATATAAGTTGACTTTTGCTCCTTATATGGAGGAGCTAATACCCGGCAAGCTTTCTAAGGCTAAACTTAAGAAGTTGGTGAGTTGTGTTTTTGATGCTATCAACAGCGATATTCATTATGAGACAGGAAGTCACAAACCTGTGCAGCCTGATGAAACAGCAGTGAAGGATTCGCAGAAATGGCTTGCCTATACCAAGGTAGAGCGTGAATCTCTGATTCCACTTAATGAGGAAGTTACCCACGTAAAGAAGACCGACAACGACTATCCGTTCATTAATATCTTGTTTGATTGCAGTCACGATGATGCTATCTTCATTGCCATACAGAAGAATGACAGATTTGCCGCGCCCGAAGTTACGCGTAAGGGATTAGCCAGCTATTTCAATCAGGTTTTTATAGATAAGGCTAAGGACGATCCGGATTTTCAATATACCATCTCCATCGAGCCTATGCATCTGGCAAAGCATTTTTGGAGCAGATTGAGAATGGCATGCAGCCAAGATGGTGGAGATATCAAGGATATGTATCTTAGGGTGAAGAATCCTGATATGGCACCTGTGTTTGAGCAGAATGATGAAGCATGGATTGCCATGCGTTACATTGCCAAGACCCGAAAGGCTATCAGTGCGAGTGAGAGTGGGGTGAATTTCGGATATAAGGACGGCCATTGTGCGGATATAGATATGGCAGAACGATTATTTGGCAGATTCGTGAATGTGGCTTTGCAGAATTCCTTCGAAATCTGTGTCAAGTTGAAAAATGGCAAAGTTCTGTCTTCTTCGCAGGTCGAAGCCGCATGTTATACGCTGCCTGGTTATATTGTGGGCGAAATGGAGGAGGGATCGGAAATGCCGTTGCCTCCCCAGGATGTGCGTATGGGAAAGCTGCAGGAGTGGTTTGAAAAAATATACCAGGATATGAAAGATATTGAAGAGATTGACCATGCAGAAGAATGATGACGTAGAGAGGCGAATGAAGCTCCGCGAGGTATATGGCGACAATGAACTCTATGGTCTCGTGGGGCAGATTTGCAATAAATATGCGGGTACAAGAAGCACTCTGCGATTGATGCCATTGGATTTTTTTGAAATCATCGTAGGATGGCTTGATATGATTTCTGCTCATTTGAAGGAGGTGGATCTGGAATTCAGAATTCAGGAGGCATGGACGGATATTCGTGAACGTATTATGAATCAGACGGGCGGATGTCATGGAAGAAATGAAGACTATGTACTCGACGAGATGACTGTTACCACTCTTTGCCTGATCAACTTATGTCTTAGGAAATTGATTGATGATGATGTTCCGGGATCGAGACTCTATTATCGGTGTACACTGAAAATTGCTTTTCTGTTGGATGATTGTTATCCTCAGTGGGAAGAACTGGACCTCAGAATTACCAGTCATGAATATTATCAGTACCACAAAGATAAGTTGAAAAACTGGGTGATAAATTATATGACGGGTGGCTCTATGGCTTCATTTACTGATGATCTTGGACGGCTTAAAACCAATGTGTCGGCAAATGGCAGAGAAAAAGCGAATGCCAAAATCGTACTTTTTGCCAGCAGGGGGGATAACAAGAAGCCCGACCTGTCGGTTACTGCTTATTGGAAGGAAGCATTTTTAGCTTTTCTGGAAGAAATGAAACTGAATGAAGAGAAGTTGGATTCCAGTAAAAACAACAAAGTGGTACGTATGCTGGTAGCCTTCAGAAAGTACTGGAAGGAGGATTTGAGGATGGTACTCTCTGATTCTGGAGCTCCTTATTATAGGTTTTTGGTGGATGATTGCCATATAGAATGCAAAGTGAAGGCAGAAAGGACGATGGTTACTCACCTCGGCAATATGCTCAAGTCTGAGGTTGGGACCGATGAAGAGTGTCTGGTCAAGAGTTTTATGAGAAGATATCAGCAAGAGCATCCCCAGCCGGATCATTAGATGAGGATTTCTGTATTCATTTCCATGATTGCAGAAAACTGTTTTCCATGATTGCGGCAATTGATGTTGGCGAAAATATGAATCTTGTGAAAAATTCGGTTATCCGTGTTTTTCACAAGATTTTTTTTTATCCTTTTTCATTTCCCTTTATATACTAGCCATTAGTCAGTTTTGGGCTAGCATGATCTTGTGAAAGATGTGATATTCACAAAAGTCACAAGCTGTTTGTTCCCGAATTCTTTATTACTTTTGCGGCAGAAATAACAACGTATTAACGAGTTATGACAGAGAAAAAATCTCAAATTCCGCAGGAGGCATCTCAGATAAATCCAGCGGCAAAGCCCCAGGCAACCAAGGGCGGAATCAACAATGTGGTTACGATGCCTATTCACTCGCTCATTGCAGACAAGGATTATCCTTCAGGCATCAGAGAGTGGATGCAGACAGCTCCTGCCGAACTCAAATTTCCGGTGCTTGTGGTGGCTGCGAGTATGCTCAGCGTGTATCTCACCCGGGTACGCCTGCAATATGTATATGACAATGATGGTGAACGCTCTGCCATTGTCTTGCAGGTCATTGTAGAGGGTGAGCAGTCGAGCGGAAAGTCATTTGCCAGATACATCATGCGAACCTTGATGCGTCCTTTCATAGAACGAGACCGAGAGATGAGAGCCAAGGAACAGGAGTATGCAGCGATGAAGCGCAGACAGGGTAAAAAGGATGGCAAACTGCCGCCTGAACCAAAGACGGATGTCACCATTTTTCCGGAGACGGTGTCCGTTACGATGTTTATCAAACGATGTGATGCTTCCGTAAAGCTTTTCGGGGTACCAAAGACGCACTTTGAGTTT
The DNA here is from genome assembly GCA_958369755.1 of uncultured Prevotella sp. GTDB lineage: Bacteria > Bacteroidota > Bacteroidia > Bacteroidales > Bacteroidaceae > Prevotella. Next base: position 16,106 of record CATXJC010000022.1, on the reverse strand, counting down.
GCCGATGAAATCTCAGCCATAGTACAATCGGCAAAACGGCAGTTTTCTGACCTTTCGCAGATTATCAAGACTGCTTATGATTTAGGTAGTGTCTATGGACAGGATTACGTAAGCGAATCCAGTTATAGTGCGGTGGTAGATGCTTTGCTTTCTTTCGTGTTTTGTGGAACCCGAAGTGCTGTGTCACGATATATGAATAAGGCAGCTATAGAGGGTGGCTCGGTTACCCGCACCATATTCTGTGCCTTGGATAGTCATTTGGGTAGTAATCCGCCACAGTTTTCTGCCCTCAATGATAGTCAGAAAGCCAGTTTGGAAACGACGTTGGAGAAGTTGATGGCCTTGTGTTACAATAGTGATGGAACTATGCATAAAGAGATTGAACTGGATATGAGTTGGCTCGACAAGACTGTAGTGAAATGGTGTGATGAGTGCCGAAAGGAAGTGGTGCGCACGATGTCTAAATCTATGGATGTGTTCTATAAGCGAAGTTCTGTTTCCGCATTTCGGATAGCTGCTCTTATGCAGATGCTTTACCAGGTTGAAGGGAAGAAGGATGAAAAGGAAATCCATCGTCTGGTTAAGCAGACCTATCTGTCCTGTGCAGATAGAATTCTTAATAATATGCTGCAAAGATGGGGAAAGTCTTTTGAGGACATTTCTGCAGAAGGAGATGGGGAACCCTATCATACTATAGATTATTTCAGTGAACTGCCGGTGGAGTTTTCACGTAAGTTTTTAGAAGAATTTCTGAAGCAGAAGGGACTTAGAACTCCTGTCCGCAACATTATCTGTAATTGGCGCAGATGGGGGTGGGTGGAGAAATATCAGAAAGGTGAAGATAAGAATATCTTCAGAAAAACTGGTAAGAAGTGAAAATATTATTGGGAATATATTCATTTGTCAGTATTTATTAGTATTTAATTGTCTAATCATTAAATTATAAACAATGATTCAAAAATATGACATTCAGAAACTTCGCGAGCTCGACATCTTGCAGGTGGCTGATCTTCTGGGCATGGGGCTCCGCAACAAGCGAGCCCTCTGCATCCACCATGATGACCATCATCCGAGCCTCGCCTTCAATGTAAGGAAGAACACCTGCCACTGCTATAGCTGCGGATTCTCTGCCGATACCATCGGACTGGTAAGAGAGCGACTGAACCTGGGATTCAGCGAGGCATGCCGCTGGCTGGCAGATCATTTTGATGTGTATATCGCCGATGAGCACAGAGATACTCATCGCAAAGATGTGAAAAAGGCGGTTACGGCATCAGACAGAAGAATGGCTTCCCTGAGAGCGCATTTTGCAGAAACCCATGTCTCGCATAGACATCTGGCAGAATCTTTCAGTAGTGGAGAAAGGAATAGAGAATGCCCATCATCGGCTTATGTTGCCCAGGCATCCGTAGATGTGGAGTTTTACCAGCAGATGTTCCGGCAGATGCATCTTTCGGAATCGGGGCAGAGATTCCTCTTCGAGGAGCGGTTGCTTAGCTCGGAGGCTTTGAAGGTCTGCCAGATAGTGAGCACGGAGCAAAGCGTATGCATGGCGAGAGTGAGGCGTGGAGTGTTTGACGGACCATCGCTCATCTTTCCCTATTTCGACCAGGAGGGAAGACTGGTTTCCGTGCAGAGCCGCTATCTGGGAAAGCCGAAGTCTGAGTCATCTTTCGATATGGAAAAGGTATCTATTGATGAAGTAAAGCCTGATGACGTAAAGCCTGATGACGTAAAGCCGAAGGAGATTCCCCGATTCAAGTTTGCACCAGGCAGTCATCGCATGATATATGGGCTCGACCGTTTGAAGGATTATCCTCCTGGTGAACCGCTGCTCATCACCGAGGGTCCCTCTGATTGCTGGACGGCATTGACCCTTGGCATTCATGCCATAGCCATCCCCAGTGCCACGCTCTTCGACCGCCGCTTTCAAGGGCTTCTTGCCGGAAGAAATCTTCACATTTTCCCTGATCAGGACGAAGCTGGATTGAGCCTTTATTTTGAGCTGAAGCAAGCATTGCCCAGTTTGGTTTACCATCAGCTGCCCGAAGGTTGTAAGGATTTGAGTGAGTATTATCTCAAGCTCCGTCGTAGAGAAGGGATGACGCTGGAGGAGGCGAAAGCCAAGGTTCAGGGCTGCGTAAGTGTCTGATAATTATGCTTTTTGTTATTATGTTTATTATGTTTTTTAATTTGCTTTTTAATTTAATTTAGGTAGATATGGAAATTTATGTGAATCGTCTATTGCGTGAGCGTGGCACCATCATGGGCACACTCAAAGTTGTGAAAGAAGTTGCTGGCGAAGGGATTGAGCTGGTGAAGGTGTGCGGCACCGTAGAGCGTGAGGCTGATTGTCTTCCGGCAGGAAAGTATCGTGTGCGCATTGGCAAGTGCAAGCGTCTCAACCGCAAGATGCCGTATCTGGTTCCGGTGGATGATGCTTCCGCCAAGTCGGTTGCGATGATTCAGCCGGGCAACGGTCCGTTTACGATGAGCCGTGGCAGCATCCTGGTGGGTGAGGTCCATGCCCCCGGCTATGTATTGAAGAGCCAGCCGCTTTTCACCACCCTCTACGAGCGCATCAAGAAGGCGGTTTGGCGAGGCAATGTAGTAACGTTGGAGATTAAGGAGATGTAGGCAGGAGAAGGATGCTTTTGTTATGATACAGTAAGAATTGTAGTAGAATAGCTGGTGATATTGTAAAAGAAAAAGCAGTTGTTGCGGTAAGAGGCAACAACTGCTTTTCTATGGTCCACCTTCTTGTTTTCTGGACCACCTTTCTGGACCACCGTCAGGCGTCCTGCCGGATTTGCAATCCGGCATAAAAAATGTTCGACCATTTAGGGCATTGCGGATTTGTAATCCGCCTCACCTGGATGACAAAAAAGGATTTGCAATCTTGCTTGCTGCGGATTGCAAATCCGCAGGTCTTAAAGAGGTTGGGGCATTTTTAGACGATGGATTGCAAATCCGTCGGAACGAAAGATGGCTGGCTTTGTATTTTACAAAGACTCATCCACTTCTTTCCAATCTATCAATCCCTTGCCTGTTTCATCGAGTTCCACTGCCAGGGCGATGACCTTGCGCTTGTCCGCCTTGAAGGGCTCGGTGTAACTCTTTTCCTTCATCTGGTTCTCGGCTGCAGAAATGCCGCCATTGTTAGATAGCTTCAGCTCCAGCACATAGATGAAGTTGGTGGTTTCTACCACCATATCAATTCTGCCCGTAGCAATCATCTTTTCTACTTCCACACGGCAGCCGATGGCATTGAAAATTGTACTCAGAATCAGACGGTAACGCTCCTCCATGTCCATGCTGGCAAGCTTCTTGTTGCTGTAGGGCACATCCGCAATGAGCGCCTTCAGGTATTTCATAGCTTCGGGAAGATTGCCAAGCTGAAGGGCAAGAAACAGACCAGATTGGGTAGATTGTATATCACCATTACTTCGCAAGGTAAGTGCCGGTAACACTGTTTCATAAAGTGCTTGCCTTACCTCAGAATTAGGAAATCCTAAAATATAAACTCCCATCTGGTAATCCTTAATGGTAAGATAACCAGACTGATAGAGGAACAGTTCTGCTCCTCCGCCTGTGACATCCGATGTCTCTATGGTTTGGCGAAGAATGGTGCACGGATCAAAATTACCCAATTTGAGTTCCATGTCATCCACAAACTTAGGCAACAGAGAGGTTGCACCCGATGAAGCCCAGTAGTTCTTCAGATCAGAATCTGCCAAGGCATTGATGAGACTGAACGGATTGAATACATCCACCATATTGCGGCGACTGAAATGATAGCCGTCATAATATGCCGTCAGTTGTGCTACAGCTTCATCGAATGTCCAGTCTTCGTATTCTGCCAATTTGTTGATTTCCGGCTTGAAATCACGTAGCACCTCTTCTTTCGTAATACCACAGATGGCTGCATATTCCGGCTCAAAGCTGATGTTGCTCAGATTATTGAGCACAGAGAAGAGAGAGATTTGCGTAAACTTGGTAATGCCGGTGATGAAGACAAACTTCTCGTATTTATCCTGAGATTTTAATACGGCAAATACTTCTCTATAAATAGCGGTACATGCTTCGTGCTGGGGAGTCTTCCAGGAATGCTGCAATGGAGAGTCGTATTCGTCGATGAGAATGGCAACCTGCTGTCCCGTTTTGTTATAAGCAGTCTTTATAATTTCTATCAGACGAGTTGCTAAGGGAGAGTTATCCCTCGATTCTATCTCATATAAAGATTCATATTCTTGAAAGGTATAGTCCAGATAACCTTTCAGGCTTTCCTGTTCTGCGCCAGCCTGGCTCATATCGAGCCTGATAACAGGGTGCTTCACCCATTCCGTCTCCATCTGCATAATCTTCAAACCCTCGAAGAGTTCCTTCTTTCCCTCGAAGTATGCCTGGAGTGTATCCACGAGAATCGACTTACCGAAGCGGCGTGGGCGGCTCAGGTAATTATACGTTTTATTTCTGTTGGCAAGTTGCCAGATAATATCTGTCTTGTCAACATATAGGTATCCTTCCTTTCTAATTTTCTCAAAAGACTGGATACCTACCGGCAATCTTCTATCGTTCATTTCTGTCATAATCTAATCTCCTATGTTTTCAGGATGGCTTTTTATGCGCAATCCATCTTTCTACGATTTCTTTCTATAAATTCTTTCTGCACATTCTTTCTGCAAAGATACGATGAATATTTTGATTTCGCAAGAAAAAATGGGGGATAATATAAAAAAGGTGGCGAATCTTTTTGTTATCTCTGATTTTTGCAGTATCTTTGCAGAAGCAAAGCTGCACTCGGCAATTTGAAAGCTGCTTTCATTGCGCTCGTTTGCATTTACTTTGCATTTGGATGGATTCGCCTCAGGGCGATGACATCTGTCTTTGTGGATGAAATAGATTTCGTATCTAGTTCGATGAAGTTCTAAACTCAAATAGTCCGACCAGACAATAGCAACGAACTTCTGAGGATGAGGATGCGCCTAGCTATAGGCGTACCCCTTCCTTTCGTTTCGTTGCATGGGTAAATCTTTGGTCGGACAACCCCGAGTTTAGGAATGAATAGGATGTGGGTGCGCCTTTTTCTTTCCACAATATTTAGATAAGACTTCATACGATAAGTCTTTGAAAAACAAGTCTTTCATGTGTTATTGATTTTTAAATGTCCGACCAAAACATGATAAATAATCAAGATTCTGATAATGAGAGACAGGTGGTTTCGCGTGAGCGAGTGGCGGAGCATGGAGAAGTTTATACCGCCAAGCGTGAGGTGAATGCTATGCTCGACCTGGTGAAGGAAGAGACGGAGCGTATCGACTCCCGATTCCTGGAACCGGCTTGCGGCAACGGCAATTTCCTCATCGAAATTCAGCGCCGTAAACTCGAGGTGGTGGAGTGCCAGTATGGTAAGAGCCGATACGACTACGAACTGTATGCTGCCCTCGCCATCAGTTCGATGTACGGCGTGGAGCTGCTGCCCGACAATGTGGCTGCCTGTCAGAAGAGGCTCTATGATGATTTCATGGAGCGCTATCAACGTGTGTTTCATCAGGAATGCAGTGCCCCTTATGAGCGTTGCATTCAGTTTCTTTATGCCAAAAACATTCTTTGTGGTGATGCCCTCACCATGGAAACGTCTTCTGGGAAACCTATCGTCTTCTCGGAATGGGGCTTCGTGGGCGGTGGCAAAGTGAAGCGTCGTGACTTCCGTCTTGATGATTTGCTCAAAAACGTGGAGTTTGACAAGCCGAAACCGGAGGAGGAGGGTTTGCTTTTTGCCGATACTGGCGAGCCAACCTTCGTGCCAGAGCCTATCAAGGAATATCCGTTGACTCATTATCTTAATCTTCCCGACCATGATCAATTATAATCCCGATGTGCTCAGTTGCCTTGCCAATCTGAGCAACGATGAGGTGTTCACTCCTCCTGAGATAGCCAACCGCATGCTCGATCTTTTGCCAAAGGAGATTTGGAGCGATAGTAAAGTGAAGTTTCTCGACCCGTTCTGCAAGAGCGGCGTGTTTCTTCGTGAGATAACCAAGCGTCTGCTGGATGGTCTCTCTGAAGAGATTCCTGATATGCAGAAGCGCCTTGACCATATCCTGCATCATCAGGTGTATGGCATGGCGATAACGGAGCTTACTTCCCTGGTTAGCCGCCGTTCGCTCTATTGCAGCAAGGATGCCAGCAGCGAGTATAGCATCAGTCGCTTTGATGAGGCTGCCGGCAACATCGCCTTCCACGAGATTCCGCATACCTGGAATGAATCTACAGGCAAGTGTATCTATTGCGGCGCAAGCCGAGAAGTGTACGAGCGTGGCGAGGATAAGGAAAGCCATGCTTATCAGTTTATTCATACAGACAATCCAAAAGAATTATTCAACAATATGAAATTCGATGTAATTATCGGCAATCCGCCGTATCAGCTGAATGATGGTGGAGGTAAAGGAAGTAGTGCTACACCTTTATATCAACTTTTTGTTAATCAATCAAAGAAACTTGCTCCTCATTATTTAATTATGATTATTCCTTCTAGATGGTTTAGTGGTGGAAAGGGACTGGATGTTTTTAGAGAGGATATGTTGACGGACAATAGAATCGAAGTTCTGGTGGATTATTTTAATTCTTCAGATTGTTTCCCAGGAGTTGATTTGTCTGGAGGTGTATGTTATTTTAAATGGAATCGTGATTATAGAGGAGATTGTAAGATTACTAATATCCGAAATAAGCAGACTGTTGAAATGAAACGACCATTGCTAGAGAAGAATTCTTTTTCATTTGTGCGCTTTAATCAGGCTATACCTATCTTGCGTAAAGTCCGAAAATTTAAAGAAAAGAGTTTTGAGCAATTAGTAAGTCCTAGAAAACCATTCGGTGATATAAAGCCGTATAAAACTAATGCAAATAATTCTTTGCTAAAAGTCTATGCTTATCCGGAAAATGGTTTTATTAATCAAGAACAAGTCAAGCAAAACGTTAAAGCTATAGAATCTTATAAGGTATTTATAGCTAAAGCTTATGGAGAAAGAGGAGATTTTCCGTATTTGGTAATAGGTAAGCCTTTTATTGGTGAAAAGTTTTCTCTTTGTACAGAAACCTATCTTATGATAGGTCCATGTGCTTCGGGGGCAGAAACAGAGAATATAATCTCTTATATGCGTACCAAGTTTTTCCGCTTCTTTGTGTTGTTCAAGAAAAATACCCAAAATGCTGCTAGAGGAGTATATTCTTTCGTCCCCCTCCAAGACTTCTCTCATCCTTGGACCGACGAGATGCTCTATCGCAAGTACAAACTCTCATCTGATGAAATCGCCTTCATCGAGTCGATGATTCGTCCGATGGAATAATCTTGAAACAAGATCAGAGTAGGGTAAGGGAGCAGGAGAGCATTCTCCTGCTTCCACCTTATTATATATAACAACATAACATCATGGATTATGACGCAGAATTTATTTCCCGAAAAATCGGAGTCGCAGCCTAAAATCTATGCTTACAGAGATAAGCATAACCCCGACTTGAATGGATTGCTCAAGGTGGGCTATACCACCCAGGATACGATTACCCGAATTCATCAACAATATCAGATACTGAAGCCAAGCGGCGACCCTGTGAACATCGTCTTCGAAGAATCGGCGATGCGGCAGGATGGTACTGTCTTCACCGATCATGAGGTGCACCGCATGCTGCTCAGAATGGGTTGTCAGAAAGTGGCTGGCGAATGGTTCCGCTGCACCCCGGAGGATGTGAAGAAGGCATGGCTTGCCGTGAGAGACAGAAGCGAAACCATCTACGACCGCACCGAAACTTTCCCGATGCGACCTGAGCAGCAGGAAGCCGTGAACAAGACTGCCGAATATTTCAATCGCTTCCAGCATGACCATGAGCATACTCCTCATTTCCTCTGGAATTGCAAGATGCGATTCGGCAAGACTTTTACTACCTATCAGTTGGCGCTTCGCATGAAGTGGCGCCGACTGCTGGTGCTTACCTTCAAGCCTGCCGTGGTACAAGCTTGGGAGGAAGACCTGATGCGCCATCAGGATTTCGAGGGTTGGCAATTCATCAATGCCAAGACTCAAACCGATGAGGACATCGACATCAACAAGCCATTCGTCTGCTTCGGTTCCTTCCAGGATTTCCTGGGCAAGAGCAAGAGCGGAGGCATGAAGGCGAAACACGAATGGACGCGAGCCTTCAACTGGGATTGCGTGGTGCTGGATGAATATCATTTTGGTGCATGGCGAGAGGAAGCGCAGGAACTGATTGGCTCCAGGGAAGACATCAAGATGCAGAAGAAAGCCATGGTTGAATCGGAGAAGGAACTGAGTCAGGAGATAGAAAATCCTGATTATTTTGATGAGGACATGATGCCAATCACGGCTCGTCATTATCTCTATCTTTCGGGCACGCCATTCCGTGCACTTGCTTCGGGCGACTTTATCGAGGATGAAATCTACAACTGGACTTATTCTGACGAGCAGCGTGCCAAGGAGGAGTGGGAGAATGCGCATCCTAAGATTTCGCATCCGCAATCTTCTCATCAACCATCTTCTCGTCCGCAGGCATTATCCTTGCAAGGTTATGCTGCGGAGGATACATCAAAACCTGAGAGGATGAATCCCTATGCCTCGCTCCCGAGAATGGTGCTGATGACCTATCAGTTGCCGCCCTCCATTGCCGCTGTGGCGAATGATGGAGAGTTTGACGAGTTCGACCTCAACACGTTCTTCCTGGCTGATGGTGAAGGCGAGGAGGCATGCTTCCGCTTTCATGATGATGTGCAGAAATGGCTCGACTTGTTGCGTGGCAACTATCTGCCTGCATCTATCGACCATTTGAAGCAAAACAACAGAAAACCGCCTCTTCCTTTCTATGATTCAAGACTTTACGGTGTGCTGGCACATACGCTGTGGTTTCTTCCCAACGTGGCTTCCTGCTATGCTATGAGGAATCTGCTGGCAGAATCGCAGAATACTTTCTATCATGAATATCAGGTGATTGTTTGTGCTGGAACCAAGGCTGGAATCGGACTTGATGCCCTTGCGCCTGTAGAGCGGGCGATGGAGAATCCGGATCCTCTGCATTGCAAATCCATCACTTTGAGTTGTGGCAAACTGACCACGGGGGTAACCGTGAAACCATGGACTGGCATCTTTATGCTTCGTGATACGTCGAGTCCGGAAACCTACTTCCAGGCCGCTTTCCGGGTTCAGTCGCCATGGACCATTACCAATCGTGATGGATTGCATCCCAACCAGACGGAGATTTTGAAGCAGGAGTGTTATGTTTTCGATTTCTCGCCAAACAGGGCTTTGAGAAAGTTGGCGGAATATAGCAGTCAGCTGAATGTGGATGCCGACAAGACTCCGGAGCAGAAGGTGGATGATCTGATTCATTTCTTGCCCGTAATCTGCTATCAGGATGGAGCGATGAAGATATTGAATGCTGGTGAGGTGCTTGATATGGCAACGAGCAATACTTCTGCCACCTTGCTGGCTAGAAGATGGGAGAGTGCCACGCTGGTGAATGTAACCAATGGTGTGTTGGAAAAGCTGCTGAATAACGAGCAGGCGATGCAAGCCCTGATGAACATCGAGGGATTCAGAAGCTTGAACGAGGATATCCAGACCATCATTACCAAGACCGACCACATCAAAAAGACTAAGAAAGTGGCTTCGGAATCGGAGGATGGTCTCTCTAAAAAAGAGAAGAAGGAATTAAGCGAGGAGGAGAAGGAAATAAAGAGCAAGCGCAAGATGATACAGGAGAAACTCATCAAGTTTGCCACTCGCATACCTATCTTCATGTATCTTACGGATTATCGTGAGCGCAGTCTTCGGGATGTCATCATGCAGTTGGAGCCGGGGCTTTTTGCCAAGGTTACGGGTCTGACCAAGAAGGATTTTGAGTTGCTGGTGAACCTGGGAGTATTTAATGAGGCGTTGATGAACGATGCCGTCTTCAAGTTCAAGCGCTACGAGGACAGCAGTCTTACCTATACGGGCATCAACCGTCATAAGGAGGATGAGAAAGTGGGTTTGTGGAGCACCACGATTTCCAGGGAAGAACTTTATAGTGAGTGAATCTAGATGATAAAGAAAGCCAGCCTTTTCGCAGGAGAAGGCTGGCTTTGAATCTGTTTGATGGTTCTTCTATATTTTATAACCATCCCCAGTCGCTCCAATCGGCTTTGGAGGCTATGCTGGTGGTTTTCCACCACGAACCGAGAAGGAAGGCTGTGAATGATACCCCAAAGATGGCTGCACAGATATAGCTGGCTTCTCCGTTGCCGATTAAGATAAATATGAGTCCGATGACAAGACTGAGAATGCTGACCACCAGGCAGAAAAGCAAGCAGAAGGCATAGATACTTCTTGTCTCATTTTCCTTCTCCTTCTCGTTCTCTTTTTCTTTCTCCTTCTTTTTCTGTCTTCCGGGGCTTCCTGCTTTTAGCAGAGCACCATATATTCCGCAGAGTAAGATGCCAAACAGGCAGAGGAATATCCCCACCAATGGGTGGCTGAGACTGTCCATAAAGCACAGTATCAGCAAGAGTGAGATCGTAAACCCCACCAAACCTATTACTGCAGTCTTATCCCAATATACTTTCATAACGATCGGTTTTAATCAGAACGACATTTTCTTCTATGTGTGCAAAGATATAAAATGTTCCTGAGAAATGCTTCTTTTTTGATGCAGAAAAAGCTATTTTCTTGTAGATTTTCTTGCGAGTTCCAATCTTTCTTCGTATTTTTGCACCAATAAGTAACGTGGAACTTTAAAAGCGAAAGAAATATGGAGGAAAAGAAATATCATATCGAGGAATTCAAGATTGCAGGGGATAAGGTCTGTGAGCCATCGCCTGCCTGTCGTTCTATGGCATCATCAGTATCATCCGAATTATGGGATGAGGCTTACGACACTGATTCCTATCCTATGGGGCGCTCGCTGGAGCAGGTGATGGAGCATTGCGCAGAAATAGACAAGCACTTGGATGACCCGAACTATGGAATGTCGTGGGAGGAATTTAATGCTCATTTACGTAAAACGATTCCAGGATGGTTGTAAGACAGGATGAGGTCTTCATGCAGGAATTTCAGAAATGTCTTGTTTTTGCATTAGAAGAGTTTGGAAAGAAGACGGTTGGGAGATGGCAAGAGCAGATATCTCGTATCATGCATCGGTTGAAAATGATGCCTGAGAGTTATCCGTTTGTGCCTGAACTGCAGAAATGGAGAAAGTATCGTGGTGCCATCATCATGAAGAACTTCAAGATTATCTATTTCTACAATGAAGAGAAAGATATCCTCTGGCTGGTGGATCTCTGGGATTTGCGTCAAGATCCTCGTAAGCTGAACCTGCGAGCCAGGAGGATAGAAAGAAAGGATTATCATTAGTCTTTATGATAAACAAAAGAACCCGCCAGGTGTCCCAATGGATTTTGAATCCGGTAGGATACCTGGCGGGATGTTTGTTTGAAGTTGTATTTTACAAAGACTCATCCACTTCTTTCCAATCTATCAATCCCTTGCCTGTTTCATCGAGTTCCACGGCCAGGGCGATGACCTTGCGCTTATCGGCCTTGAAAGGTTCGGTGTAACTCTTGTCCTTTATCTGGCTCTCGGCAGCAGAAATGCCGCCATTGTTCGATAGCTTCAGCTCCAGGACGTAGATGAAGGATGGAACCTCCACAATCATATCAATCCTGCCAGTGGCTAGCATCCTTTCTACTTCCACCCTAAATCCCAAGGCTCTGAATATCGTGCTCATTATCAGCCGGTAACGCTCCTCCATATCCATGCTTGCCATCTTCTTGTTGCTGTATGGAACATCGGCGATAAGAGCCTTTAATGCCTTCTTGGCTTCAGCGGTGTTGCCGTCCTGCATCATTTTTCTGAGGAAGCTCTGTGCAGAAACCACTTCCGAATTCGACTTCATGGTCAAGGCTGGAACCACTACCTGGTATAATGCCTTGCGAACTTCAAAGTTAGGGAAGCCCAGGATGTAAACGCCATCGTCGTAACCCTTGATGGTGAGATACCCCGACTGGTAGAGGAAGAGTTCGGCTCCGCCATTCACTACATCCGATGTTTCCAGGGTGTCGCGCTCGATGAAGCAATGGTCAAAATATTCCATCTTCATCTCCATGTCATCCACGAACTTTGGCAATAGGGAAGTGGCCCCTGATGAAGCCCAGTAATTTCTCAATTCCCCATCATCCAGGGCATTGATGAGGCTGAACGGATTGAAAATATCCACCATATTTTTGCGGCAGAAATGATATCCGTCATAATAGGCCGTGAGCTGCTTCAGCGTCTCCTCCGGAGTCCATCCGTTTTCTTCTCCCATCGCCTCAATCTCAGGCATGAAGTTGTCGGCTACTTCCTGTTTCGAGATACCGCAGATGGTGGCGTATGGTGCATCAAAACTGATGTTGCTCAGATTATTGAGAACAGAGAAGAGAGAAATCTGAGTGAACTTGGTGATGCCCGTGATGAAGACGAAACGCTCGTGTTCGTCCTCTTTTTTCAAGACGGCAAACACGGACTTGTAGATGGCTGTGCAGGCATCATGCTGAGGAGTCTTCCAGGAATGCTGCAATGGAGAATCATACTCATCGATGAGGATAACCGCCTGTTTTCCTGTCTTCTGAAACATCGTTTCGATGATGTTCTTGAAACGTACGGCAAGGGAAGCCTCCGGGCGCACCGCAACTTCATACTTCTGTTCAAGTTTATAGAAGGCGTCATCGAGATAGGAGTTGAGTTCTTCGGGGGTAGCTCCTCCGCAACTCATGTCGAGTCGAATTACGGGATAGCAGGTCCATTCTTTCTCCAGCTCCATCACCTTCAATCCTTCGAAGAGTTCCTTTTTTCCCTCGAAGTATGCCTGGAGTGTATCCACGAGAATCGACTTGCCAAAGCGGCGTGGGCGGCTCAGGTAATTATACGTTTTATTTCTGTTGGCAAGTTGCCAGATAATATCTGTCTTGTCAACATATAGGTATCCTTCCTTTCTAATTTTCTCAAAAGACTGGATACCTACCGGCAATCTTCTTTCGTTCATTTTTGTATCTGTCATAATCTGGTCTCCTATGTTTTCAGGATAGCTTTTTGCGAGCCATCCACCTTTCTGCAAATTCTTTCTGCAAAGATACGACGAATATTTTGATTTCGCAAGAAAAAATGGGGGATAATATAAAAAAGGTGGCGAATCTTTATTTCTTCGCCAGCCATCTGCGCACTGGCAGGTCGTAGAACTTCAGACAGAGCCAGGCGGCTGCTATCGAAACCGCACAGGTGATGAGCGCCTCGGGCCAGGTTTCACCAAGCGTGAAGAGCTGCTTCTCGATGAGCCACGAATAGAAGTAATACATAAACGGATAGTGTACGATGTAGAGCGGGAAGGAGATGTCGCCCAGGAACGTGCAGACGCGGGTACTGAAACGGTCGGTTGTTGTTCCGCTCGCTCCCAGCCATACTATCGCCGGAAAAATCAGAATGATGCACACTGCTTCGAAAACACCATTCAGCATGATGCCATTCTCCATGATGCCATCAGCGCTGCCCACACTACTGCCGCCAACCATACTCTCTATATAAGGTACGTGGAAGAGCAGGAGAAGAATGATGGAACTGATCCAGAACGCACCCTTTACCTTGAACTGGATGCGATGGAAAACACGGGACAGCAGCATTCCTATCGTAAACGGACAGAGCATGCGCAGAAGTCCACCCCAGAAGTTGAGACCATCGAGCGTCCAGCCCACACCAAACATGCCGTAGCCGCAAACATCCGTAGCCGTGAACCAAAGCAGCAGGATGGATAGGATTCCGGCGAGAATAGCCAGAGCCCTGGTGGAGAACCTCCGGATGAAAAGGGCATAGAGGATGTTGCCGATGTACTCGAAGAAGAGCGACCAGGCGGGGCCGTTGAGCGGAAACATTTCGCCATTGCCTCTTACCTCGTATCCGCCACCTGGCAGGGCGGGAATCATCAGCATGCCGCAGAGCAGGGCTATCATCATCGCCGGTACCGAAGCCGGTGTGCCGTTCCAGGTTACTGCCCCCTGAAGGATGAACATCACGAGTCCTATCAAGGCACCCATCACTACCATCGGATGCAGGCGGATGAGGCGGCGCTTGAAGAATTTTCCCAGTGTCAATGTCTTTCCCCAACGGTCATCGTATGCATAGCCGATGACGAAACCGGAAAGGATGAAGAAGAAGTCAACCGCCAGATAGCCGTGGTTGATTTCCTGGATGATGGCTGAGCCGGATGCAAACTGGTAGCCTTCGAACACATGATACCACACCACGAGCAATGCTGCCACGCCTCGCAATCCGTCGAGCAGGGCATAATGGGGTTTGGTATCTGCAAAATGAGTTGCTGATTGTTGTAAGTTAGTCATAAATTATGATTGTTAATATTATTATGATGATGATGATTTATTTGATTTCTTATTTCCTATATTTTGATTTCGACTGCAAATATACAAAATATTTTTCGTTTTACTTTTATTCTTGCCGTAAAAAAAGAAAAATGCTGCAATAATAATAAAAAGGTGGCTCTTCTCTTTGCCGGACAAGAATATTTCCTTACCTTTGCATAGCATTTAAAGCATGTGGAGATTACCGACGAAAGTTTAAAAAGAGAAAATATAAAAGAGAGACGAAAATGAAATTGAAATTCTTGAAATTGAGATTCTTGAAATTGATGCTGCTGCTCTTCATTCTGCCTTTGCAGATGCTGGCGGCAGAACTGGGAGAGGCGGGCAAGCTGTTGGCGGCGTTGCCTGGAGTGAGTGATGTGGAAACGCTGAAGAGTACGCATTTCCCTGAAAAGTATGTGTTCTTCATCAAGCAGCAACTGGATGCCAAGGATGCTTCCAAGGGCAGCTTTGAGCAGCGAGTGATACTCTGCCACAGAGGATTCGACCGTCCTACCGTACTCGTAACTGAAGGCTACAACGCCAAGTATGCATTGCGCGAGGGATATATCGAGGAACTTTCCAAGCTCTTCGATACCAACATCATCACCGTGGAGTACCGCTATTTCGACAAGTCGATGCCTAGTCCTTGCAACTGGGATTACCTCACCGTGGAGAACTCGCTCTACGATCTGCACCACGTCAACCGGACCCTGCATGCGATGTACAAGGGCAAGTGGATTGCCACGGGTATCAGCAAGGGCGGACAGACCACGATGTTTTACCGCGCCTACTTCCCGAATGATGTGGACATCTCCGTGCCATACGTTGCACCGCTGAACAAGGGCGTGGAGGATGGCAGACACGAGAAGTTCCTGCAGCATGAGGTTTCTACCAAGGAGAACCGACAGAAGGTGCTCAACTTCCAGCTGCTGCTCTTCAAGCGCAAGGCTGCGCTGCTGCCGATGTTCGAGAAGTACTGCAGCGAGAAGCAGTATCGCTTCAATGCGCCTATCGCCGAGATTTTCGATTACTCGGTGTTTGAATATGCCTTCGCCTTCTGGCAGTGGGGTGAGGATATCAAGAAGATTCCTACGAATGATGCCACCGACGACCAGGTGTTCAAATACTGGATCAACATGTGTGAGCCGGAGTATTTCACCAACTACAATGCCACTGCATCTTTCGATGTACAGGCTGCCAAAGAGTTGGGATATTACGGATATTACACCAAGCCATTCAAGAGATACCTGAGTATCAAGTCGGCAAAGGGTTATCTGAAGAAGCTGATGGTGCCGAAGGGTGCCGAGAACGTGGAGTTCTCGCCAAAGCTTTACAATTATACCGTGGATTTCCTGACCAGGAACGATCCGAAGATGGTGTATATTTATGGTGATATTGACCCATGGGGTGCATCGGGCATCTATGGTCTGCCTTTCACCAAGAACAAGAAGAACCTGCATGTCTATATGTGTCATGGCGGTTCACATCTTACCCGCATCTTGTCGTTCCCTGAGCCAACCAGACAGGAAATCATCGACTTGATAGGTGGATGGCTGAAGGAATAAGTCTTTGGATTACATCCATACGCCTTGGATGGTATGTATAGTTTATCTCCATACGCCCTGAAAGGGCAGAAGCTCCTAGCCCAGGGTAACACCCTGGGTTACGCATA
>CATXJC010000021.1 GCA_958369755.1 uncultured Prevotella sp. | reverse complement strand
GTCCGTTTCATTGTTAACACTTGTTCAATCATGTTCTATTCATTTTTGATTTATGTTTTATAGTTTATGCATTCACATATTTTATATGATTGTCTATTCGCGGGTGCAAAGATACTTGTTTCATTTCAGATACACTTTGTCTCTTGTAACAGATACTTTGTCGTTAATAACAAACTTTGTAAGAACGAGTCTTTCCGCCCTTTAACAATTGTTTTACTACATAAAGACCTTTTTCAGGTTTATTCACTTTTACACCAGCTATATTATAATAATAGGTGACGATAACTTCTTCATCGTTCACATTCTGCTCAATTCCCGTATCCGTCTGTTTCATGTACCATTCCTTGTACCAGTTCATGCAGGCATAGCCGCAGCACTCTTCAAAGAGTTTGTGCTTCTTGGCATTCTGGAAGCCCGGAATCACCTTGCCTGTTTTCAGATACTCGTCTATGTCGTAATACTCCTGAGGATGGGTAAGGGTCATACCGATGTTGCCGTAATGGTCGTGCACTGCCTTCCATGCCATTCCCCATTTCGAGGTGGATGCCGTTGCCCAGCTGCCCAGGTTAGGCTGAGTCCACTGGCCCCATTCGTTGTAGTGACCTTCGCTCGCCTTGTCAGGATCTTCCGGACTCCAGTCTATCTCCGTTACCATGATAGGCTTCGTCTCTACCATCGGCACCTGACTCTTGAAGTTGCGGATAAAGGTATCGTGATTGCAGTTCTTGTCGGTCATGTTGCCATACCAGCCGGAATATACATGTACGGCATACGAGAAATTATCCTCACTGTCGGTGATAGGATACTTGGCGTAATTCTGATACTGGCTCTGATAGCCCGCACCCGGCACCCAGATGATGCCCTTGAAGCCCTGTGCGCGAATCTCGTCAACCACCGGCTGGAAGTAATCATGCAGTGCTTTATCCGAATTAGAGCCATCACTCAGATGAACCCTCACCGGCTCGTTGGCTAGTTCGATAGAGATAATACCCGAATTCTGCCGGATATACTCATCGGCAGCAAAGGCCTTCCATATCGACTTCAGGTAGCTGTTGTACTTATCGCCTACGCTGATGTCGCCAGGACATACACCCGGTGGACGCACGATGACGTAGAGTCCGTGGGCGATGGCATCCTTAATTAATGGGATATAGAGTTTCTGGAGATAGAGGCGATAGCGCGCCATGTTGAATGCCGAGATATCGGCCTCGTTCTCTGCCTTCTTCGATGGATCGTTGGTCCAGCAGGGATCCATGTGCAGACGGAACACGGTGCAGTAAGCGCCCTGCTCCTTGTCGGTGATGGCAGCAAACTGCTTGGAGAAATATTCCAGGCAAGGCTGGATGTCGGCTTCCGAATAGTCAGCCTTCCACTGTTGCCATCGCCAGCCGTTGAAGTAGCGGTTGGGCGTATCCATCACACCATGCAGCACCACGGTCTTGCCGTTGGCATCAACCAGATTCTTGCCTTCTACACGCAGAGCCGGCAAATTTCCGTCAGCTTGCGGGTCAGCCTGGCTGGCAGCCGCATTCCCCACCATTGCAAACATCGCAAGAGCCAGGGATATGAAAAAAATCGTTCTGTTCATGTTATTTTATTTTTAGATTTTATCACTTTTCCAAATTGTCAATTAATTATTAAGCCCGAAAAACAATCTCAGTTACCTTTAAAGAGAATGGCGCGTATCCCTACGCACCATTCCTAGAAAACCAATTAATCATGATCTTTTCAATCATAAATATGTTCATTTTTAAATTGAACTCAAATCCAATCAACCTAATTTTCTTAAAAAAACATCAAACTAACTAAAACCATTCTAACTAAAATCATTCAAAAAACTGCTGTTTCGCATATTTCATAATAAACATAACCTAATGCCAATGCAAAATTGACTTTTTTTGATGGTGCAAAGGTATCAGAAAATCGAGAAACAGGCTTTATCCTGCGTAACCGATAGTTTATGAAGAGTTTAGTCGTGCAACATATACTTTCCGTCATGTAACATCACCCGATAATGAACACCAAAAGGCATATTATTTGTTTCCTGTAATCAAAAAAAGAAAGAATTATTGGGATATTCCAACTAAAAATCGTATTTTTGCAAGCAGAAAATAACACTATAAATATAAACAAGGAACATGAAAACTATAAGCCAATTAATCATCACGATGATGATTTGCCTCTTCTCCATCCAGGCATGGGCACAGAGCGGCAAACTCTTCAACACGGACAATCAGCTCTCGAGCAACCTCGCCACGCAGGTGTTCCAGGACAAGAGCGGATTCATCTGGATAGCCACCCGCAACGGTTTGAACAACTATGATGGTTACCACATCAACGTAATAAAGAAGGATATGTCAAATTTTTTGGGTCTCAACAGCAACTACATCATTAGCCTTGCTCAAGACGAGAAGGAACATATCCTGCTAGGTACCAACAACTCTCTATTGGAATTTACGGGAAGCGAATTCCTAAAAATCCCTATGCTCGATTCCAAAGGCGAAGAACTCGCCACCTACGTAAAGCAGGTATATCCCCTAAAGAATAAAGACGTAGCCGTGGCTACATCCGGTTATGGCATCATGATTAAGAAGAAAGATGCCCAGGAATGCCATGCCATGAAGGGAGAGGTGGAAAAACTGAAATATATCCACAAACTCCTGGAAGATAAACGGGGCAGACTCTGGATCATCACCGAAGACGGAAAACTCTACCGCAAGGAAACAAACGGTAGAGTCACCTCCCACTTTGCCGGTACCGAAGGCGTGGACGCACAGGATATCCAGCAGGACGCCCTGGGCAACATCTATCTCGCCAGCAAGAACCAGGGCGTACATCTGCTCAGGGCAGGAAGCAACGTCTTTACCCGAATCAGCTGCATCGGAAACCTGCCCATCGACAACATCTATATCAGCCGCAACAACAAGCTCTATATCGGCTGCGACGGACTGGGCATCTATGTATATGACCCTCAGACCGGATTCCTGCAGGATAACCCTCTCTTCAGCCGACTGGTGAACCTGGCCAAGAGCAAGGTAACCAGCATCATAGAAGACTATCAGGGCAACATCTGGGTGAGCATGCTGCAGAAAGGTGTGTTCATGCAGAGCAACATACAGAACGACTTCAACTATATGGGCTTCCGCCTGGGCAACCGCAACGTGATTGGCGAAAACTGCGTTACCAGCCTCAGCATCAACCAGGGCAACCAGGTGTGGGTGGGTACCGACAAGGATGGCCTATACCTATTTAATATAGCAACCCGCAGCGTAGAGGGGCATTTCCTGAACCAGAACACCGTGCTCACCCTCTGTAAGGACCAGCAGGGCAGAACCTGGGTGGGAACCTATACCGACGGTCTGGGCTATATGGATGCAGCCGGAAGCTTCCACCCTGTTGATTTGGGCATCAGCAAGTCGGTGGGCATCTTAGATATCAAACAAGACCCACAGGGCAACATCTGGATAGCCACCATGGGCAAAGGTCTCTTCTGCCTGCAGAAAGACGGAAGCCGAAGAAACTACAAGGCTAAATATGGTGCAGATAACAACCTCAAGGTCAACAGCCTGCCCAACGATTACCTCATCAAGATGGCCTTATCAAAGGATGGCAACCACGTGTATATAGCCACCTCTGTGGGACTGGCGTGCCTCGACCGCAAGCGAAACAGCTGGGTTTCCACCTTCAAGGGCGTCAACTGCCTGAACAAGAACAGTTTTTCGCACTGCGTGTTTGTAGATAGCAAAGACCACGTATGGTATGGAACCGAGGATGGAGCCTTCTGCTTCGACTTCAGGAAAGGCATCAAGCCAAAACTGTATACCACAGCCAACGGACTCACCGACAACAGCGTGGCAAGCATTACCGAGGACTACCAGGGCAACATATGGTTAGGAACCATCAAGGGACTCAACAAACTGGTTCTCAAGAGCGGAACAATTACCAATTTCTATGCTGAAAGCGGACTGCAGAGCAACGAGTTCAGCGACGCTTCCGTATGCACCACACAGGATGGAAAAACCATCCTGATGGGCGGTTCGGGCGGACTCAACTGGTTCCAGGCAGACCAAGTAAGACAGCACCCATGGCAGGCAAAGGTAGTTATCTCGGGTTTCATCTTGAACAACAAGATGGTGACTCCGGGCATGAAGTCGGGCAGCTATACCATCACGGACAACTGGTCAACCTTTTCCCGTGATTTCCAGCTTTCTCACGAAGACAACACCTTTACCCTGCAGCTCTCTACCCTCACCTATAATGATGTGGAGCAGATAAGCTATGTGTACAGCATCAACGGCGATGCCTGGCGCACCGTGCCAGCCGGACAGAACGAACTTGCCTTCTCGCACATGGCTCCCGGCAGCTACAAATACCGCATCAAGGCCATCTGCAACGGCTACGAAACACCGGTGAAGGAGTTCACCATCATCGTTCACCCAGCCTGGTATGCCAGCATCTGGGCAAAGCTCTTCTATCTGCTGCTCCTCATTGCAGCCATCATGCTCTACCTGCGCCACCGCAAGCGCCAGATGGAAGACCAGCTCATCCTGCAGCAGCACATCCACGCCGAAGAGATGGGCGAGGCGAAGATCAAGTTCTTCATGAACATCAGCCACGAAATCCGTACGCCATTGACACTGATTATCACCCCATTGCTCTCCCTGATCAAGGAAGACAAGGAGCCTCATCGTCAAGGCATCTACGAGATTATCCGAAAGAACTCGGAACGTATCCTTCACCTCATCAACCAGATGATGGACCTCAGAAAGATTGACAAGGGACAGATGGTAATGCGTATGTGCAAGACCGATATGGTTTCGTTCATCAATGAAGAATACGACCTTTTCAAGCAGCAAGCCATTGCCAAGAGCATCGACTTCGAATACCAGCATGACTGCGAAGAGCTTCCAGTATGGATAGACCGCAACAACTTCGACAAGGTGATAATTAACACCCTCTCGAATGCCTTCAAGTTTACCCCTACGGCAGGACACATCCTCCTCTCGCTTACGCATACCGGCCACCATGCCTACATCAGCATCAAGGACAGTGGCATCGGTATCCCGAAGGATAAGTTGGAAACCATCTTCCAGCGCTTCTACCAGACCCCTGCCGACCCTAACGAGCGCAACGTCGGTACGGGCATCGGTCTCGACCTCACCCGCTCGCTCGTGGAACTGCACTACGGCACCATCTCTGCCCGCAACAACGAGGGCGAGAAGGGAAGCAAGTTTGAGCACGGAAGCGAGTTCATCATCCGCATTCCATTGGGCAAGGATCATCTCAAACCAGAAGAGATCATCGAGGAAGAAGAGATGAAGAAAGAGCAGAATAATGAACTTGCTGAAGCAGAACAGGAAGAACAGCTGGCAGAAAGCAATGACCAACCAGCCGAAACCTTGAACAATTCCGATACTACGCCAGCCTCTGCCAAGGGAGCCAAGGCAGAAATCGTGATTGTGGAAGACGAAGAGGATATTCAGGAATACCTGAAAGCACAGCTCTCCAGCGACTTCAAGATTCGCACATACCCTAACGGAAAGGTGGCGCTGAACGAGATTCTGAAGAATAAGCCAGACCTTGTCATCAGTGACATCATGATGCCGGAAATGGACGGAACCACCCTCTGCGCCAAACTGAAATCAAACATCAACACCAACGATGTGCCTATCATCCTGCTAACAGCCAAGAGCCGTGAGGAAGACCAGCTGGAAGGATTGCAGACCGGTGCCGATGCCTACATTCTGAAGCCGTTCAACATGGACATTCTGCACCGCAACATCATCAACCTGCTCACCGTGCGCCGCACTTTGCGCAATAAGTTTACGGGCAATGAAAGCCAGAATCACCAGGTAGAACAGATAGAAATGCAGACACCTGACAATTCCCTGATGCAACGGGTGATGGAGGTTATCAACGAAAACATCAACGATTCCGACCTGAGTGTGGACATGATAGCACAGAAGGTGGGCATCAGCCGTGTACACCTGCACCGCAAGATGAAGGAACTGACCAATCAGACGCCACACAGCTTCATCCGCAACATCCGACTGCAGCAGGCAGCCAAATTGCTCAAGGATGGCAAGCAAAGCATCACTGAAGTGATGTACGCTTGCGGTTTCTCCAATTCCGCAAGTTTCAGCACCATGTTCAAGAACCTCTATGGCTGTTCTCCTAGAGAATACATGCAGAATGCTATGAAGAAATAAAGATGATACACAATAGAAAAAAGAATATGTAACAAAAACAAAGCTTTATGAAACTTTGAAAAAAGTCTTGGTTACATTTCACAATGAAAGATTGCAAATAAAGCCGTAACTTTGCAGCGGAAAAACCAGTATGGATTCTCATCCCTGGCTTTCCGCTGCATTTTTTATCTTATTGTATAATCTTTAAAAATCAACTATCATAATGAAGAAATTAGCAATCTTATCGCTTTCGATGATGCTTGCTGCAGGAGCGCAGGCACAGACAGCAGACTTCGACTACTTCAAGTATGCCGGCAATGATGCCCGATTCAATGTCCAGATAGACAAGACGCATCAGTACTACAACCCAATATTGGCAGGATTCTATCCTGACCCATCTCTCTGCCGCGTAGGTGACACCTATTATCTGGTGAATTCTTCCTTCACCTTCTTCCCAGGTGTACCTCTCTCTACCAGCAAGGATTTGGTAAACTGGACTCCTGCCGGCCATGTGCTCACCCGCCAATCGCAGGTGCCTCTGAAGGGCCAGCAAGTATCAGCCGGTATCTTCGCACCAGCCATCAGCTACAACAAGAAGAACAAGACCTTCTATATGATCACCACCAACGTGGGAGCCGGAAACTTCTTCGTCAAGTCCAAGGACCCATCCAAGGGTTGGAGCGAACCTATCTATCTGAAGAAGATTGACGGCATTGACCCTAGCTTCTTCTTCGATGACAACGGAAAGGGATATATCGTGCATAACGGTCCGGTAGTTGGTGGTGCCGACTATGAGGGTCAGCGTGCTATCCGCTGCTTCGAATTCGACGTGAAGGGCGACAGCATCAAGGGCGACTTCAAGGAGATTCTGCGTGGCGGAACCCATGTAGAGGCGCGTCCTATCTGGATTGAGGGTCCTCACCTCTTCAAGAAGGGCAAGTTCTATTATCTGATGTGTGCAGAAGGTGGTACAGGCGGATGGCACAGTGAGGTTATCCTGCGTGCCAAGAATCCGATGGGACCATGGGTAGAATGCCCTAACAACCCTATCCTTACCCAGCGTACCGGTCTCGACCCTAACCGCAAGGACCCAGTATCAAGTGCCGGTCATGCCGACATCGTAGAAGATGGCAAGGGTAACTGGTGGGCTGTATTCCTGGCTTGCCGTCCATACGAAGAGGATATGTACAACACAGGTCGCGATACTTATCTCCTGCCTGTAACCTGGAAGAATGGATGGCCAGAGATTCTTGCCAAGAATACTCCTATCTCTACCGTTGGAGAGAAGGCTGGCTTGAAACCAACTGAAAAAAATGAGTTCTCAGGAAACTTCTCTTACGTGGATAATTTTGATACAGCAGACAATGGAGCAGGTTTGAAGGATCTGAATCCTCGGTGGATGTTCCTCCGCGACTTCGTGGATTGCTATAAGGTAGAAAACGGCAAATTGAAGTTCAATCTCTTGCCGGGCAATATCTACAAGCGTGAACCGATGTCTGCCATCTGGGCTCGCCAGCAGCACGGAACCTTCACTGCCGAGACAGAAATCAACTTCACTCCTCGCAACGACAAGGAGATTGCAGGTTTGGCACTTCTCCAGAAGGAAGACCACAACTTCGTACTGGGCAAGACTATGAAGAAGGACAAGCTGATGATTACCCTGACCCGTGCCGAGAAGAACAACGCCACTATCGCCTCAGCTCCTATCAAGGCAGGCAAGCTGAAGCTGAAGGTAGAAGGTCACGACAGATATTATGATTTCTATTATGCAGAGGAAGGTGGCGACTGGCAGCTGCTCGCCAAAGGTGTGGATGCCAGCAACCTGAGCACCCAGAAGAGCGGCGGCTTCATCGGAGCCTGCATCGGTCTCTATGCTTCTTCCAACAAGGAATAAGAACTTTCAAATATCAAAACAGAAAAAACTCCTTGAAGAAAGGTATAAAACAAGAAAGGCTCCTCGCAATGAGGAGCCTTTCTTGTTTTATGCCTTCCTTCGGGGAGCCTTATTTATTCTTTACGATATCCAATGTCATTTTGCCAACCCAGATGGCGCCCTTGCCATTCTGATCTACAGGCACCTGCTTGCCGTCGAGATCTGTTCTGTACTTCAGCGTCTGGAAGAGGCTGTGACTGTGACCTCCCAATACCAGGTCGATATTGCGGGATGCGGCAATCACCTCGGTATCATCCGTGCCGTCTATATTCCAGCCCAGATGAGAGATGCAGATGATGACATCACACTTCTCCTTCTTCTTCAGGATCTCTGTCATCTCGTTCGCCTTCTGGATAGGATCCAGGTACTGGATGCAACCGTAGTTCTTCTCAATCACCAAGCCGGCAAGCTGCGGAGCCAGTCCGAAGACGCCAATCTTGAGTCCCTTGCGATGCAATATCACGTATGGCTTCACAATATTCGCCAGCTCGGTGCCGGTGAAATCGTAGTTGGCACAAACGATCGGGAACTTTGCCATCTTGAAGAGACGCACCATATTGTCCATGCCGTAATCGAACTCATGGTTGCCGATGGTGGCTGCATCATACTTCATCTCGTTCATTAATCCCACTTCTACATCCCCCTTGAAGAGCGAATAGTAAGGAGATCCCTGAGAGAAGTCGCCACTGTCGAAGAGCAGAAGATCAGGATTCAGACTGCGCTCCTGCTTGATCATTGCCACACGGCGGAGGTAGCCTCCACGGTTTGCTATGGCTGTATCTGCGAGATTCGGATTGTAAGGCATCACGCAAGAGTGGGTATCATTGGTATGGAGCACCACGAGCTGCTTCACTACCTTTGGAGTCTTCTGCGCCTTTGTCTCCTTCTTGACCTTTGAATCCTTCAGGACTTTAGCCTGTACTGTTGCCGGCTGCAGCGTGAATGATGCCAGCGCCAGCGCTATATATAATAATGTATGTTTCATTTTCTGTACTTTGTTATTTAGTTAGCTTTCCTGCTTGCCGGGGATTGCAAATCCCCGGGAACCTTCGTTCCCCCTATTCTACTACGCAGCGGCCTTCTACTCTTGACTCCACTACCTTGCCCTGCGCCTTCATCTCACGGAAATAGTCCATGATGATGTAGCGCACATTGTTCTCCTTCGCCTTAGGAGCCACCACATGGGTACCGCTCTTGAAGGCAACAAGCTGGTCGTTGCCCTCGGCAAGATAATCGAGGGTGGCTATGCGATAGCTCTTAGCTGGATCGACAGGCTCGCCGTTCAGGGTTACGCTCTTCAGCTTTCCGTCGCGGGTGATAACCATTCTTACGGCATGGCTCACACCCTCGCCGCCACGGTGGGCTATCTGCTGGAAGAGTTCAAGCACCTTCTCGCCGGTAAGCGTGAGGAAACAGATCTTGTTCTCGAAAGGAGCCACCTCGCTCACATCGCCAACGTTGATATCGCCCTTGGCAAAGTCAGCACGGATGCCACCCATGTTATACACCGAGTAGACAGGCTGCTCATTAAACTGTCTGCCAGCCCATACCAGGATGTCAGAAAGCAGATTACTCAACTCGCTCTCAGGGCGATGGCGGGTCATATCATGAGCCACGGATCCCACTACAGGTCCCATGATGCTATCCACCTTGTGCTGATAAGGGGCGATGAACTTCGCAGCCTCAGCATCAGGCTGGGCATCCCATTTCCGGTCTATCAAAATACGGGTTCTCTCCACCTTTGCCACCTTGAATTTCTGGGCAAAGGCTGGACTTGCCATCAGCATCAGAGCCATGGAGGCAAGCATCATCTGCATACTATTCTTTTTCTTCATACCTTTTACAATATTCTAATTTCGGGATGCAAAGATACAAAATAAATCGGCGAAAAAGACGAAAAAGGCGAGAAAAAAACGTTTCTTTAGTAAAGAAAACAAAAAAAGAAGGGGAAAAAGAGAAGAAACCCACTGAAAATTTGCGAGATACGAGAAAAAGTCGTAACTTTGCACCCGCTTTTCGGCGTAACCGCTGTTGTCTGGGCAGAAGTGTTGTCCAAGTCCATGTTGCGTTGGAACGACAAACAATTTTTAATTTTATACAAAAAATGGATTTGATTAAAGTTGCTGAAGAAGCATTTGCAACCGGCAAGAAGTTCCCTGAGTTCAAGGCAGGTGACACTATCACAGTCGCTTACAAAATCGTCGAGGGTACTAAGGAGCGTATCCAGCTCTATCGTGGTGTTGTTATCAAGATCTCTGGTCATGGTGACAAGAAGCGTTTCACCGTTCGTAAGATGTCAGGTACTGTAGGTGTAGAGCGTATCTTCCCTATCGAGTCACCAGCTATCGATTCTATCGAGGTGAACAAGCACGGTAAGGTACGTCGCGCTAAGTTGTACTACTTGCGTAAGCTCACAGGTAAGAAGGCTCGTATCGCTGAGAAGAAGACCATCGCTAAGAGCGCTGAGTAATTTTCTTAGTTACCTATTAAAAATTAGAATCAGAAAAAGGGCATCCGATCTCACGATTGGATGCCCTTTCTGCATTTCCTTATTCTCCGGCGCTGTAGTTGGTCAGCCCGTCATCGGTACCGTGCAATGCGCCCTGCAGATCAGCCCAGCTCTGGAATCCGGCAAGCAATGCCAGACGGTTGAGTGTCTGCTGTGAAGGTTTCTCCTTTCCTTTCATTATTTCCCACACCTTGTGCAGCAACTTGTTGTTTCTATGCTTCTCTTCGTGCTGCAGGTGTTCCCTGCCTAGCTTCTTCTCCAAAGCTACAGCGAGGATTTTCAAATCATTTTTCATTGTGATTATCCTTCCTCAAATTCTCAATTCCTTTAATTTCTCAAATTTTCATTTTTCATTCCTAACTGCGGGCAAAAGTACACAATATTTTTGAAACGGAGTCATGTTTGGGAGATTATTTTTGAATTTCGCACGAAAAAAATGGTTTTCTCATATTTTTTTTGTAATTTTGCAACCAAATTCTAAATACATTTCTTAATTAAGATGAAAGAATTAGCACTTAAGTACGGATGCAATCCGAATCAGAAGCCTTCTCGCATCTATATGGATGACGGAAGGGAACTGCCTATCGAAGTTATCAACGGCCGTCCTGGCTACATCAACTTCCTGGATGCTTTCAACTCTTGGCAATTGGTCAAGGAACTGAAGGCAGCTACAGGAATGCCTGCTGCCGCTAGTTTCAAACATGTTTCTCCTGCTGGTGCTGCCATCGGCCTGCCTCTGAGCGACACATTGAAGAAGATTTACTTCTGCGATGACGTAGATTTCGAACTTTCTCCTTTGGCTTGCGCTTATGTTCGTGCTCGTGGTGCAGACCGCATGTGCTCTTACGGTGACTTTGTTGCCCTGAGCGATGTATGCGATGAGGCTACTGCCCTCCTCATCAAGCGTGAGGTAAGCGATGGCGTGATTGCTCCAGGCTTTACACCTGAGGCTATCAAGGTGTTGAAGGAGAAGCGCAAGGGTACCTACTGCGTCATCCAGATTGATCCTGACTACGTGCCAGCTCCTATCGAGCACAAGCAGGTATTCGGTGTTACCTTCGAGCAGGGACGCAACGAGGTGAAGCTCGATGATCCAGCTCTCTTCGAGGATATCCCTACCAAGAACAAGAACTTCTCTGCAGAGGCTAAGCGCGACCTGATTATCTCGCTCATCACCCTGAAATATACTCAGAGTAACTCTGTATGCTACGTGAAGGATGGTCAGGCTATCGGTATCGGTGCCGGTCAGCAGAGCCGTATCCACTGTACCCGTCTGGCTGGTTCTAAGGCTGATGAGTGGTGGTTGCGCCAGTGTCCTAAGGTGATGAACCTGCCTTTCAAGGAGAAGATTCGCCGTGCCGACCGCGACAATACCATCAATGTCTATATCTCTGACGAGTGGGAGGATGTATTGCAGGATGGCGTATGGGAGCAGTTCTTCACAGAGAAGCCTGAGCCACTGACCCGCGAGGAGAAGAAGGCTTGGATTGCCCAGAACAAGGGTGTATCTTTAGGTAGCGATGCTTTCTTCCCATTCGGCGACAACATTGAGCGTGCTCACAAGAGTGGTGTAGAATACATAGCAGAAGCAGGCGGTAGCATCCGTGACGATAATGTTATCGATACATGCGATAAGTACGGCATCGCCATGGCGTTTACTCACGTTCGCCTCTTCCATCATTAATTTATATAATATAAAAGGTATATGAGCGATATTGACGATATTATCATGGGTGGCATGGTTTTCAAGGGCGGCGGCGGTCCGAAGAAGGACGACGACGACAAGGTGAAGACCAAGGCCAAGAAGAAGAAGTACATTACGGGTGCTCACGGAAGCGGCTCTGCCCGTCAGAAGGCAAAGTATCGCCAACAGAGAGCCAACCGTAAATCGCAGAAGAAGAAGTAATTCTTTTCTCCAGAGAATAAAAAATAAATCCCCATCGACAGGAGCAGTCCAGTCGATGGGGATTTTTTCGTATTTCAGACATCAGTCTTCATTGAGCCTGATGCTCTGCCAGGTGGAAACCAGGTTGCCCGATACGGCTATGGTTGGCGTCTGACTCTTCTCATTCACCACTACCGACTTCTGCGCCACATTCGTCTTCACATAGTCGAAGAGATCGCCATAGGTAACCTTGCCCTTACTCTCCTGCAGTTTCTTCAGGAGAAAATAGGTAAAGAGTCCGTGCTTCTTCTCCTTGTAGGGATAAGCCGTCTCGCTACCCTGGGCAGCCGTCATCACGAGCATATTGCCCTTCGGAGCCTCAGCCTTCGCCTTGAGTGCCACGCCTCTGGCAGAAGCCAGCATACCCTCGCCTCGTTTGCTGCCACTGAAGCAGGCATCCATCAGCACCGTTACGCAGGCTGCGTTCAGACCATTGAGTTCAGCATACAGCCTGCTCATACTGTAACCCGTTGCCGGAATATTACTCTTGCCATCTACGGGCAGAAGATAGGAAGTGCCGCTACTCTCATCGGGCATTCCATGTCCGGCATAATAGAAGATGAATCTCGCCTCAGTTCCATAAGCCTTGGCGATGTTCTGCATCCAGTTGATTTCCGCCAGCATATTGTTGAGGGTGGCATCCTTGCGGATATGCAGGTTGCTTTCCGGAATGCCGAGCAGCTTGATGCAGTATTCCCTGAAAGCCATACCGTCGTTGAGGGCAAACTCCACGTTCACTTCCTCCTGGTAATTCTCATTGGCGATGATTACGGCAAAGGTCTTCTCCTGCTTCACCTTCGAAACGGGAATGTTCAGATCCACGTCCGATTTCAGATAGCTTGCCAGCGTGTTCACGCCTTCAGCGGCTCCCGCTGCCTTCGCCGTCTTCCGGGTAGCAACAGACTGATGTTCATCCCTTACAAATTCCTGGGCACAGGTGGAGTCGGTTCTCATTACCTTCACCAGTCCTTTCTTGCCCACAGAGATTCTCTGAGAGTGGACAGGTAACGAGAACCAACATCCTGCTGCCATCATCACCATCATCATGATATTCTTCCATTTCATACACTAGCGGTTTTGATGTTTACACCTTATTATATATATAGAGTTTGATAGATTTCCCTTAACTTCTCTCTAACTTCCTTTAACTTCTCTCTAACTTCCCATTTACCAGTCATCCGAGAATCCGTCGGAAGAATCAGCAAGAAGCGCCTCTTTCAGAATGTCGATAATGGAGTTCTGGAAAGCCGAAGCCATCACGAAAGCCTTGCTCGATGCCAGCTTGTGTTTGTCCTTTTCTACATAAGGATAGCAGGAACTGATGTTCCACACCTCATCCTTGCTCACCACCTCGTCATCATCCGCCTCACCGGTAGCAGCCGCGGCGAGCACACTGGCGATGGCACTTGTCCATCCGCCGCCCGATT
Organism: uncultured Prevotella sp.; assembly: GCA_958369755.1. GTDB lineage: Bacteria > Bacteroidota > Bacteroidia > Bacteroidales > Bacteroidaceae > Prevotella. Next base: position 18,836 of record CATXJC010000021.1, on the reverse strand, counting down.
TTACGGTCACTTCGTAGCTGTCCATATAGACGCTCACCCTTGCCTTCTCCTCCTTCACGTCCACACGGATATACGGCATCATATCCACCTGATAATGGTTGACTCCGGCATTCTGTCGGGCGATGTTCTCGATATAAGCCTGGGTGATGATCAGTCCCTGTTCGGCATTCTGTTGTCGGATCACGCCGTGGGTATCCTTACTGTTGAATGCGCGGTTGAACCATTCGAGGGCTTTCTTGAAAATTTCAGCCTTCGACTGACCCGCACAGGCGATGACCTCCTGATAGTTCAGGCGGTTCTTGTTGTCCAGGGCTACTTCCTTGCTCAGGTTTCCTGCAGCCTCTGTCCAGTTATCGCCATACTTGTCCTTGGCGTATCTCTCGATCTGTTCGGCTGTAAAGACCTGTGCACTTGCCTTAAGAGCAAGCACGCAGAGAACGAGTACTATAAGATATTTCTTCATATTATCATTTATATTTTAAGTGATGCTGCAAAGATAGCATTTTTTAAAATACAAACCCGTTCAGATGATAAAAACCCATGGTGCAATTCGTAAAAACTTGCAGTTACCGGCTTTTGATCATCCAAACGGGTGGAATTTTTCGATTAACAGGAGTAATTTTCGCTATTTCTAGTTCTTCACGCTCTTTACGCCCTTGCCCTTGGTAAGATGCAGGGTGGCTGCCTTGAGCTTGTGATTGCTGTGGTCGAAGATGATGGCTGGATCCAGACGCTTGCCGTCGAAAGACACCTCGAAATGGAGATGCTCTGTGGTGGCCCTGCCAGTGCGGCCCGTAAGACCGATTACCTGACCTGCCTTCACTTTATCACCCTTCTTCACCATGTTCTTACTCTGATGGCTATAGAGTGTTTCCAAGCCGTAGGCATGCTTGATGCGGATGCAGTTGCCATAACCGTAGTAAGGTCCCGAGGCAACCACCTCGCCATCGAAGGCGGCATAAATCTCGTCGTTAGGCTTGGTCTTCAAATCCACACCCGAGTGACGGCGGGCACCTCCGTATGGACTGATGACACGGGCATCAGGCAATGGATATGCCCATGCCTTCTCCTCTATCTTCTCCAAATCGAGACGGAAGGTGTTGGTGATGGTAAACGGGTCGTACACCTCGTCAGGGTCGAGAGTCATGGCATGATCGCCACGGCTGCTTCCCGATTTCTTATTTGTTTCCTTATTGTTTCTATCATTCTTATCGTTCTTGGAAACGGAGGAGTCCTTGCCACCAATCACCTTGATGCCGATGCGGTTGCCCTCCTTGCGGAACTGCACGGTCTGTCGGCGGAGCTTATGGCTCTTCAGTTCGATGATGGTTTCCGGGTTGATGCGCGCACCGTTCACCATGATGGAGAAATCGCAATAGGTCTCTCCCTCTCGGGAGCCCACGATGGCGATGGTCTGTCCGGCATCTATCGACTGTCCCACCTTCACCAGGTTCTCGGCATTGTTGGCATACACGGTTTCCAGACCGTTGTCATGGCGGATCACGATCACGTTGCCCATCGATTCGGTCTTGCGCGAGAGACGCACATAACCATCAAACATCGCCTTCACTGCATCGCCCTTGGCAGTAGAGATGCGCATCACGCTGTTGCCATTGATAAGGCTAGCCTTGCCCACAGGAAGCGGGAAAGAATACTCCTTGGCACGGAATATCTCAAAGTCAACATTGAAGGCTTGACTCTGGGCAAAGAGACCTGGCGTTGCGATGCTCACCTGCTGTTGCTCGGCGGCAGTAAACTCATTCTTGGCGGGCATGAAACTGCTCAGCGAAAGCATCAGCATTCCCGAGACGGCAGCCAGCCCGATTCTTCTTAATCTTCTGTTTACAATCATTCTCTATTCTTTTAGATTCATTTTTTAAATTTAACCATTAAATCTTAAAACATAAAAACATCCATTTTTCCCTCTTCGTTCATAGAAAAGAGAAAAATGGATGTTATCTTGAAAACTTACTTCATCAGAATGCCGGTATAGATTCTGCCACTCTCTATGCCCAGCTTTCTTGCCGAGAAGAACTCGTCGCTATGGGCAAAGGTACAGATGCCGCAATCCTGGATATTCTCCTCAGCCACACCGCAATGCAGCAGGATCTGCTTGTTGCAGAGCGGCAGGTTGATGTGCCACTTCAGTGGCTGCACGATGTTTCCTTCTGCAGCCAGGCGCTCACGCTCGGCAATATCTACCGAGAAGGCGGCATTGGGGCGCTGCTCGGCAATCTCTTCCATCGGGAAGGCTGCCTGCTCGAAAGCCTCATACACCTCATCGCCTACCTCGAAATGCTCCAGCGAGATACCCGGACCAATCACTGCCTTCAGCTTCTTTGGCTCCGTATGATAGGCGAAAGCCATCTCCTGGATGGTCTTGTGGACGATGCGTGCCAGCGTGCCTCGCCATCCGGCATGGATGGCTGCCACGGCATGGTGCTCCTCGTCATAGAGCAGGATTGGGATGCAGTCGGCGGTGGAAACGCCTATGCATACGCCCTTCTCATTGGTCATCACGGCATCAACGCCCTCGAGAATCATCTTGCGGATGTTCTCAGGCATTGAGAAATAATCTCCTGCCACCTGACGGACCTCTACTCCATGCACCTGATGCGGCAGGATGATATGGTCGATGCTTATGCCCAGCTCATCCGCCAGCTTCCTGCGGTTCTCTGCTACGTGTTCGGCGCAGTCGCCGCAAAAGTCATTGATATTGAATTCGCTGTAGTTGCCCTGGCTCACTCCTCCCTTTCGGGTGGTAGAGAAAGCAGTGACGCCCTCAGCGATATGATATTCCTTATTCATATTCGAAATCATCTAAGTCATCTACATCCTCGATTTCATCCTCGTCGATATACTCCACGACGTCCTCGCCCTCAGCCTCGAGTTCCTGCTGGAAGCGGCTCATATCCTTGTCACGGTGAACGAGGGTATCTTCTGAAGTAATCTCCTGCAGCTTGTTGCTCTCTGAGTTCAACTCCTTCCAGAGCACATCCTTGAGTTCCTGGATGCCCTGTCCGGTAACTGATGAGATGAATACCACCGGAAGATCGGTTGGCAGGGTCTCCTTCAGCATCTCGATGAGTTCCTCGTCCAGCAGGTCACACTTGGTGATGGCGAGCACGCGATGCTTGTCGAGCATCTCAGGGTTGAAGTTCTTCAACTCGCCCAGCAACACCTCGTATTCCTTCTTGATGTCGTCGGTATCGCCCGGAACCATGAAGAGGAGCAGCGAGTTGCGCTCGATGTGTCGCAGGAATCGCAGTCCCAAGCCCTTTCCTTCGCTCGCTCCCTCGATGATACCTGGGATATCTGCCATCACGAAACTCTGATGGTCGCGGTAATCCACGATTCCCAGCGATGGCTCAAGGGTGGTAAACGGATAGTTGGCTATCTTTGGACGGGCACTGGATACGGCAGAGAGCAGGGTTGACTTTCCGGCATTAGGGAAACCCACAAGACCCACATCGGCAAGGAGCTTCAGCTCCATGATGATGGTCATCTCCTGCATCGGCTCACCTGGCTGCGCATAGCGTGGAGCCTGGTTGGTAGAGGTACGGAACTGGAAGTTGCCCAGTCCGCCGCGTCCGCCCTTCAGGAGCAGTACTTCCTGACCGTCGTAAGCCACGTCGCAGACGAACTTACCGGTTTCGGCATTATACACCACGGTACCGCAAGGCACATCGATATAGATGTCCTTACCATCAGTGCCGTGGCACTTGTCACGTCCTCCATTGCCACCATGCTCGGCGAAGAAGTGGCGCTGATACTTCAGATGCAGCAAGGTCCAGTAGTTGTGGTTGCCGCGAAGATAGATGCTTCCTCCACGTCCGCCATCGCCACCGTCAGGTCCACCATTCGGTTGGTACTTCACGTGGCGCAGGTGCATGGAGCCTTTACCACCCTTACCAGAGCGGCAGTTGATCTTTACATAATCTACGAAATTGGATTCAGCCATTGATTTTTCTTTTTAATTTGAACGTTGAATCTTCTCTTTTTGAACGGAAGATTCTTCTTTTTTTAATGAATAAATCTTCCCCGCAGCCTTGCGGGGAAGATTATTATATCTTGATTACAAGTTGTCGATCACATTGCAAACACGAGCAAAGATCTCATCTACAGTTCCGAGACCCTCGATGTGGTGGTGGATACCCTCCTTCTCATACCAGTCGATGAGAGGAGCAGTCTGTGTATGATATACGTTGAGACGCTTCTTGATGGTCTCCTCGTTGTCATCAGAACGGCCACTCAACTTACCGCGGTTGAGCAGACGAGCCATCAGCTCATCCTCTGGAACGGCAAGCTCGATCATGGCAGCAATCTTGTGACCACGCTCAGAGAGCATCTTCTTCAAAGCCTCAGCCTGTGGAGTGGTACGTGGGAAACCGTCGAAGATCACACCTGCGTGATCCTTGCCGAAGCTGTCATATACGCTAGCGAGGATGTCGATCATCAACTCATCTGGAATCAACTGACCATTGTCGATATAACCCTTGGCAGTCTTGCCGAGCTCTGTACCATTCTTGATTTCGTTACGAAGAACGTCACCTGTTGAAATGTGACCGAGACCATACTTCTCGATCATCTTGTCGCTCTGTGTACCCTTACCAGCACCTGGAGCACCGAAAATTACGATATTTTTCATTTTTACCTTAATATATATAAATTGTTTTATGTTGTGTCAGAAATTAATATTCATTCATCCATTTCTGCCCCCAAGGAGACAAAAGTATAGCAATCGTTACACCAAAGAAAACAGTGAACATACCTAAAAAGATTAAAGTGTTCATACTTATATCCTCCTATTTTTATTATTAAACTTAGTATATTTTTTACGTCTTTCTTCTTTCTCTTTCTTACCTTTCTTGTCAAAATACAGAGCGACCCAAAAAAGCCCCACTGCCAAGATAAAGCTAATCAGATAAATAAGCCAATGAAGTTCTTCCCCAATATCACCAACAAAAGTCGTTATAAACGCTGCTGTTATAAGATACTTGGAGACATCCAAGCAATAATCACTAATTTTCTCCCACATGCTTCGCCCCCTATTCTTCTACAATCGTGTAGATGTCGCGGAGGTTTCTGCCTTCTTGGTCATAATCTAATCCATATCCTACGATGAAATCGTTAGGGATTTCCATTACGGCATAGTTGATGTCCAGATCCACCTTCAGATTGCCCGGCTTCACGAGGAGTGAGCAGATCTCGATGCTGGCTGGATTCTTCTTCTTCAGATCCTCGATCATGTGAGCCATGGTAAAGCCGGAATCCACGATGTCCTCCACGATCACCACGTGGCGACCGGTAAGATCCTGGTTCAGACCCATCAGGGTCTTCATGCTGCCGGTAGAGCTGGTGCCCTCGTAGGAAGCATACTTCACAAAAGAAATCTCGCTTGGTACCGTAATCATTCGCATCAGATCGGCAGCGAAGATAAACGAACCATTCAACACAGCCAGGAACACCGGAGTCTTGTCCGCATAATCCTGGTTCAATCGGTCGGCAACGACCTGTACCTTCTTCAGAATATCTGCCTCTGGAATGGAGGTCTTGAAGGTCTTATCCTTGATTTTTACTATGCCCATAGTCTTGATGATATAATATTTTCTGCAAAATTACGAAAAAATCGTGAAACTTCATCCATTCATCGACTTTTTTTAGTACTTTTGCATTAAAATAATCAGATAATCGGACATAACATACATTAATATATGAAAATATTCACTAGTGCTCAGATACATGAGCTGGATAAATACACCATTGAGCATGAGCCAATCACATCGCTCAACCTGATGGAAAGGGCGGCAAAGGCGCTCACCCGTGCCATCGAGCAGGAATGGTCTAACAGAACGCCGGTCGTGGTCTTCGCCGGTCCGGGAAACAATGGTGGTGATGCACTTGCCGTGGCACGCCTCCTCAGCGAAGACGGCTATGGAGTGAGTGTATTCCTATTCAATGTGCACAACAAGCTTTCTGCCGACTGTGCCACCAACAAGAAACGACTCATCGAGGGTAAGCGCGTCAAGCAGTTTACCGAGGTCACCGTCAACTTCGACCCTCCTCAGCTCGAGGCGGGAATGCTCGTGGTGGATGGCCTCTTCGGCAGCGGACTCAACAAGCCACTGGCAGGCGGATTCGCCGCCATGGTGAAATACATCAACCAGAGTGCGGCAAAGATCGTGAGCATCGACCTGCCTTCCGGTCTGATGAGCGAGGATAATTCCTACAACATCAGCGCCAATATCATCCGTGCCGACCTCACCCTCACCCTGCAGCAGAAGAAGCTGTCGATGATGATGGCAGACAACCAGCAGTATCTGGGCAGAATCAAGGTGCTTGATATCCGACTCTCTCCAGATTTCATCCAGCGCACCGAGAGCCGTTGCAGCATCCTTGAGGAGAAGGACATCCGCCAGCTCCTGAAGCCTCGCGGCGACTTCGCCCACAAGGGCAGCATGGGCACAGCGCTCCTTATCGCAGGCAGCTACGGCATGTCGGGCGCTTCGGTCCTTGCCACCAGAGCCTGCCTCAGAACGGGTGTGGGAAAGGTGATTACCCATACGCCTAAGAGAAACTACGAGATCATGCAGATTTCCGTGCCCGAGGCGGTACTGCAGATGGATACGGAGGAAACCATCTTCAGCGAACCGGTAGATACGGAAGATTACCATGCCATGGGCATCGGTCCGGGACTGGGAACCAGCGAGGCTACAGCCATTGCCCTGATTGCCCAGCTCAGAAGATGCACCTGTCCGGTAGTGGTAGATGCCGATGCACTCAACATCCTTGCCAGTCACCGTGCCTGGATGCAGCAGTTGCCTAAGAACCTCATCTTCACTCCACATCCTAGGGAGCTTGACCGTCTGGCTGGCATCACCAGCAGCAACTGCACCGAGCGCCTCTACAAGGCATGCGAGCTTGCCGACCGTCTGCACGGCTACATCCTGCTGAAGGGACATTTCTCAGCCCTCTGTCATCCGGATGGTAAGGTAGAGTTCTGCTCTACGGGCAACAGCGGTATGGCTACGGCGGGCAGTGGCGATGTGCTTACAGGCATCATCACCGCTCTTCTGGCTCGCGGCTACAAGCAGGCAGATGCTGCCCGCATCGGTATGTACCTTCATGGTCTTGCCGGCGACCTCGCTATCAAGGACCTGGGCAAGGAAAGCCTCATCGCCAGCGATCTCATCGATTACCTGCCGAAGGCATTCCTCAGATTGGAAGAGTAAGATTGGAAAAGTATAAGAATGCAGAAAGGGTGTGCTCGTGTGAGCACACCCTTTCTGCATTCTTATGTTTATACTAGGCTTCCAATGAATTTCTGGCTTCATAGAAGCGCTTTTCCAGTTCACGTCGCAGGTCGTCCTTGCGGTCCATATTCAGCTTCTTGCGGATATGGCTGCGCTGGCTGGTGATGTTCGATTCACTCTTGTTCAGTTCGATGCAGATTTCCTTCAGCATCTTGCCTTCCAGCACCATCTGGCAGATCACTCGCTCACTGTTGGTAAGGTCGGCACATACCAGATCCCATGCCTTCTTGCTCAGTTCGCTGGTCTTCAACTGTTCTGCGGCACGCTCCAGGATATTCTGCTGCTGCTCCGGACTCAGTCGGCTCAGCAGGTTTACCGCCATATCCTTCTCTTCATCCTTCAGGTCGGCAAGCATGTGCAGCGCCTTCCTCTCTTCTTCCCTCATCTGCGTGGGTTGTCGGAGTTCCTTGATGATGACAGGCTCCCAGTTATAGAGCCATACATACAGAATCATCAGGAAACCTACCAGAACAGCCTTGATGCTGAAGAGCAGCACGGAGATCTGCGTATGCGAGAGGGCTACCGCTACCACTGGCAGCAGAGCGACGGTAAAGCCGAGAGTGGTTCGGTGGAGCTGCTGGCTCTGGGCGGTAATGGCGAGTATAAACATGATAAAGATATTGCTCATCACGCTCAGGTTGTCCCGATCGCCCTGATAGTGCAGACAAAGCATACTGTCTATCGCCAGTTTGACGAATACGAGGATATAGAGTAGGGAGATGCCAGTCTTGAATACCACCTTGCGCTTCAGTACCACATACGTCAGCACCGCCAGTGCAATGGTATGGACTATATTATAGAACATGCCCCCCCAGGCTTTCATCATGTAAAACAAAAGGAAGTGATAGGGAATAATAAGTATCTCTACCAAAGTCAAAAAGACGAAGGCGATCACCCTCCGGCGATCCACCACTCCACAATAGTCAGGGCATAAATGATGTTCCAAGCGCAAACACCAATCCCAAAGTTTGTTCTTAGCTTTCATTTCTTGCTTTCAATTTACTTATAGTTTAAACAATCGTTGATACTTATATATCATCAAAGTCTTGCCCACTTGGGGCTCTTTGCATTCCTTTCAGGACCTCTGAGTCCTGAGTTCTTTGTTGATTTACTAACTTATTCTTCTCAACTGCAAAATTACAACTAAAAATCGAAAAATACTAAGAAAGTAGGATAAAAAGTGGCTAAAAAAGCAAAAAACAGATGAGAAAAAGCATTTTTCAGGGTTTTTCAGTGTTTCATTTATGCGGTTTTTATTCGGTATCAGCATTTTTAGGCGCATTTTTCTTGGCAGCAATCGAAAAAGACGCTATCTTTGCAATCGTAAAAACAAAGTTCGCGGTTTCAAGCCCGAGCTTCCAATCAAACCCCAAAGTTGCCAAGAGGCATCTAAGAACAATGGAGTAGATGATAAAGATGATGATGAGTAGAAGAAGAGTAAATGATAGACTAACTATTCTTTAATTAACAAAGTCTAGGAGCAAGCCTATTGAAAGGAAAGGAAGGAAAAAGGAAAAGAAAAAAAAGTATAAGTATAAGTAAAAGATGATGATGCGTTTCTCTAGAGAGACCATTTGTCATTCTTAAATCATTAAAAGATTTTAAGTATGAACAGAAGGATTTTAATTGCGCTACTGGCTGTAGGCAGCTTCATCTGCCCAGCCGTAGCTCAGAAGGTGGCCTTGAAGACAAACCTCCTTTATGATGCTACAAGCACCATGAACCTCGGCTTCGAATTTGGCCTTTCCCCAAAATGGACCTTGGACGTATCCGGCAACTACAACCCTTGGACATTTTCCAAGAACAAGAAGTGGCAGCACTGGCTTGTTCAACCAGAAGCTAGATACTGGTTCTGCAATAAGATGATGGGCTCCTTCATCGGCTTCCACGCCCTCGGAGGTTCTCATAACATAGGTAACGTAGATCTTGACTTCAAGTTCCTCGGTACCGACTTCTCCAAATTGAAAGATTACAGATACGAAGGATGGTTCGTAGGTGCAGGCGTGGCATACGGCTATACCTGGGCACTCTCCAAGCATTGGAACTTCGAAGCTGAACTCGGAGTGGGTTACATCTATTCCAGAGCGGATAAGTATGAATGCCCACAGTGCGGAGAAAGACTCGAGAAAGACCAGACCAATCACTACGTAGGTCCTACCAAGGCGGCACTCAATCTGGTGTATGTCTTCTAATTCATGATACATTATTATATTAATAAGTAAAAACTGAAGATTATGAATACATATAAGATTTTAAGCAAGACACTTGGAGCCGCAGCACTCAGCATCTTGGTCACTACAAACGCCATCGCACAGGAACAGGCTTCCAAGGATATGAAGATCCTCAACAAGGAGGTGAAAAAGAAGGGAAACAAGGTGAAGGTCTATATGGACATCAACCTCGATCAGGTGAAGCTCTCCGGCAACAAGGGACTGGTCTATACACCAGTCATCTATAAAGGCGAGGATACCCTCAAGCTCCCGGCTGTAGAGGTGATGGGCAGCAAGAGATACATCTACTACCAGCGTACCAAGATGACCGCTACCCAGAATCCGCTCATCGTGGTAAAGCGTGAGAACAAGGAGCCACAGACTCTCCACTACGCTTACACGGTTCCTTACCAGGACTGGATGAAGGATTCCAAGTTTGCCATCGCACATGATGCCTGCGGCTGCAACCAGCAGTTACTCGCTGAAAACATCCTCAGCCCTCACGGAGATGCACTCGCTACCCCACAGCAGCTCTACCACGCTTATCAGCAGCCAAAGGCAGAGGCAGTGAAGGTAAGACAGGAGAACGGTTCGGCAAGACTCAACTTCCGTGTCAACAAGGCTGACATCCTCGCCAACCTCGGCAACAACAAGAATGAGCTGGCTACCATCCATAAGACACTCGACCTCGTGAAGGACGATCCGGATGTAACCATCACTTCGATCACACTCCATGGCTATGCTTCCCCTGACGGCAGCTACGCCAACAATGAAAGATTGGCAAACCGCCGAACACAGGCACTCTACAACTACCTGCAGAAGGCTTACCCTACCAAGAAGGAGTTGTTCAAGTTTGATGCCACAGCCGAAGACTGGAAGGGAACACTGGATTACATCCAGAACAACAACATCCCTCAGAAGGAAGCTGCTCTCAAGATCATCAACAGCGATATGACTCCTGACCAGAAGGAACAGACGCTCGCAGCCAAGGCTGGTGAGGCATTCCGATTCCTCGTTGACAAGGTTTGGCCAGGCTTGCGCCGCACCGATTACACCATCGAGTACGATGTGAAGGCATTCAACCTCGAAGAGGCTCGCCGAGTAATCAACACCCGTCCGCAGAAGCTCTCTCTCCAGGAGATGTACATGGTGGCAAACAGCTATTCGAAGGGAAGCGAAGAGTACAACAATGTATTCGACACGGCAGTGAAGATGTTCCCAGAAGATAAGCTCGCCAATCTGAATGCAGCCCTTGCAGCCATCGACAGAGGTGACAAGGTAAGCGCAGAGAAGTACCTGAAGAAGGCTGGCAACAGTGCAGAAGCTGAAAACGCCCGTGGTTGCCTCGCAACCCTCAACGAGGATTACGATTCTGCCAAGCTCTACTTCCAGAAGGCGGTTAACGGCGGATTGAAGGAGGCTCAGGAAAACCTCGACAAGATCAACAAGTTTACAGAGTAAGAAAAGAATTCTCAAGACAAGACTATAAAAAGAGACTAAATAATTTATTGTATAACACTTAATAAGTAAAAGATTATGAAGAAAATGAATTTGCTCGCAATGAGCTTGGTATCAGCAGCAGCATTGTCTTTCACAAGCTGCAGTAGCAATGATGATTTAGCAGGTGGTGGAACTCAGTCACAGGCTGATGGTGTCTATATGACATTGAAGATTTCTGGTGCAACAAGCCATGGTACCAGAACTAGTGTAACAGACGGCAAAACTACCACAGATAATGGTAGTGAGGCAGAGAGTACAATAACCCAAGGTATGATGTATATCTATGATGGAAATACCTGTGTATTCCGCAAGGTCATCACCGCTGACATGTTCAAGACTGCCCCTACTCAGACAACTCCAGGTGAAACAAAGCCTATCAAGGTTGCAGTAACAGGAGCTATTACGACTAATAAGGCGTACAATGTTTACTTCTTAGCAAACAAAACAGATGTAAATGATCCATTAACAGATACTTTTACCTCAACTACAGGTGGAGCTAACTTTGCTACAAATAACAACTTCGTTATGTTCAACCAGAATGATGGAACAAAGAAGGCTAATCATAGCACTGTTACATTCACAGACGCAGCTAAGTCAGAAGCTACTCCAGCCCATGCTGACGAGATTAAGCTGGATCGTGTAGTTGCTCGTATCGATAACCCATTGTTCGCCGAGACTGCAAAAGTCGTAGATGATGCTGCAGCCGGTACAACTAAGAATGTTGCTGACGTTTTAGCAAGCTTCACTTATATGGGTTATGCTGCTTCCAACTTGAACAACACCTCTTATGTCATGCAGAACTGGGATACTGATTTCAAGACTTTGAACGTGAAATTGGGAGAGGCTCCTAAGTATTTTCATCCAACGGATGAATTTGGTGCAACGTTCAAAGTAGAAACCCCTGCCGAGTTCGGCACAAACAATACGTATGCTTTCGAGAATACCACAACTGACGTAAACGATGCTACAGCAGTTTACTTCAAGATTAAGGCAAACTTGACAGATGCAGCAAAGGCTACAGCAGACTTCGAGGATGGTACATTCTATCGTTATGACGGAAGACTTTACACCAGAATTCAGGCTATTTTCGATGATGCAACAACAGGTGCTATTGTCAACCCATTTAACCTTTTAACAGTTGATCAGGTTTTAGCCATGATTAAAGACGGAACTACAGGCAAGCTTATCACAAACGAAGAGGAATTGGCTAAATTCCGTGAGGACTACAAGATTGAGGTTTATCGCGAAGGTATAATGTACTACCGCTGGGCTATCTCTGACATGGCTTACAAGCCATTTGTAGCAGGTGAGACAACTCATACATATTCTGTATTGCGTAACAGCATCTATCGCTTGAATGTTACAAAGATTAACGAGATTGGTAAGGACGTTCCTAATGGACCAGAGCCAGACGATCCTAACAAGAACCCTAACTACTACATGGATGTAAAAGTTAGCATCAACCCTTGGGTTCTCAATACAAAGGATATCGAGTTGAAGTAATCAGAACTTCAATAGGAAAGAAAAGATGAAAACGGGATGTAACCCATCCAACTCTCAAGATAATTCTTGAAACAACAATACTCTCAATCTCCCGGGGGCTACCCCGCCTCCGGGAGATTACAAAAACAAAAGATGATTTTTGCCGCCAAAGATGGCGGGATCCCCTATCGTGCTTCAAGCACCACCTAAGAAGAAAATAAAGATGCCAAAGGCAAATATCCCAAAGCCAGATGGTACTATATATATATGTATAAGCAGTATAAGTAAAAGAATTAAATAAGAAACGATATGAAACATTTCATTATCAACAACCTTGGCAAAGTGGTTTGTTTCTCAGCCATCACGCTCGCCTCGCTTTCATCATGCATGAAAGACGATCTGACGAATTGTCCGGCACATAAGGTGTCGCTCAAATTCGATTATACATATAATGTTGAGAACGCAGATGCTTTCTCTGAAGAAGTCAGAAACCTCAATGTCTATGTTTTCGATAAAAATGGTAAATACTTCGATACCTATACACAGTCGGCTGACAAATTCGAAACGGGTCATCGCATGGACATCACTGACTTGCAGGAAGGAAAATACACCTTCGTCTGCCTGGCACGTGACAAGAAACCAACAGACAGCCGTGCCGACGGTGACGACGAGATGGAGTTCAGCTTCACCCAACTCACACCGGGCGTTTCAACCATCACCGACCTGAAGGAGGAAATGGGAAAGAAAAACGGAGAAACTTCCATCAACAACAGGAAGTTCACCGCTCTCTATACAGCCCAGACCTCACTCGACTTCAAGGGAAACAAGGACACCACCGGCGAACTCAGTCTGATGAAATGTACCAAGACCTACCGCATCGTGATGCTCCCGTTCGATAACAACCAGCCAGGATTCGTAGCAGAAAACTTCGACGTAAGAATCAAGGGTTCGGCTGCCCTCCTCGACTACAAGGGCGACAAGCTCGTAGATGAAAACGGAGCGTTACAGAACAAGCCAATCACCTACATCCCTTACAACGAGGAACTGGTAGATAACAAGGACGGAACCACCGAGGTGGAAGGTGAGGAAATCAAGAAGGCGCTGGTTTACGACCTTTCTTCATCCAGAATGTTTGAAAGAAAGAACGACGTGAACAACAGCAACCCAGACAGTAAGGAATACGACGACAAGCGCATCGTCATCACCGACAAGCGCTCGGGAAAGGTCATCTTCAACCACTCCCTCCCTTGGTTCCTTGCCCTCTGCGGCGAACGCATAGAAAAGGGATGGGCGGAACAGGAATATCTCGACCGACAGGATCATTACACCCTCGTGTTCTACGTTCCTAGTCCTGATACCGATTTCTATATGGTCACTAAGATCATGGTGAACGGATGGGTTCTCAATTTTAGAGATATAGAACTATAAAACAGTAAGACTGCTAAAGGCAGAAGATAAGTATAAGTAAAAAGTATAAGTAAAAGATAGGAGAAACAAGTTATGTTCGATTTCGCAAAAAGAAAAATCTGTGCGAATCAACTGACTAGCATGATGAAGGGGATAGCAGCATTAGCACCCACCTTGCTGCTTACCCTGATGTTCACATCATGCATGACGGACGGTTACACAGATACAGCTACTGGAAAGAGTGATACCTACATCAACCTGAATGTATCAACTCCTACAGCTCAAGCCAGAGCCAACGCTCCTGCTGGTTCAACAGCAGGTACCAGCGGAACGCCCGGGCAAGACGAAACAAACCCCTCTCCAGATACAGAGGAGAAAATTACAAGCATCAGAGTTTGGGCTTTCAAAAGCGGCAGCGCTGAAACTGCAGCGCCAATAGGATTCAAGGCAGAAACCGGACTCAACAAAACCGGTTCACATCAGGTAAGTATGAAATTGTTGCGCAAAGCAGCAGGTGATTTGGAAAATATCGACCTTTTCATCCTGCTCAATGCAGAAAGCATTGGAGTTCTGAACGATAACAATTGCAATAGAATGACTCGCCAGGAATTGAAAGCTAAAACTTTTAACTCAAACTTCGGTATCAATACAGATGGCAGCCCTCAGGCTAAAGCAGTTCCTGCTACAGGTTTACCAATCTCACGTGTCATCACAAACATCAATGTAAAAAACAACATTGCAGACAATGCTGCCGCAGCAGCTGCCAAGCCTGTAAGTGTTCCATTGGTAAGAGCCGTTTCAAAGCTCCACTTCTTCTTTGCCCGTAAAACCGGCAAGGATACAGAAAGTGTAACCGTCACTAAGATTGAAGTAAACGGAGAGACCCTGACAGCAGCAAGCCCGGTATTCCCTGAAGCAGCAACAGATGCCAAGAAGGATAATAATGGGTTAACAGGAAATTTCACAGGTCTCACCTACCTCACCAAGAATTTGATATTCGGAGGTATTGCAACAGAAAAGATCAAACCAGTTGACGATCCTGAGGCATATAAACGCAATCCCGGAGAAAAAGCCCAGGATTATATGACTCGTCTCAGCACAAATGTACAGGAAGGTTGCAGAAGCTATCTTCGTGAGACAGACAAGCCTATAACTGGCAAGATCTATTTCAAGTCAAATGCTTTGCTTGAAGAAGCAAGATCGGTTGAATTCCAGATTCCAGATGCCTATCGCAATCATGAATTGGTTGTATATGGCTACTTCTCTGGAGAAGCATTTCTGGATAATCTCAGGTTACAGTACTATGTAGCAGACTGGAATGTGAAGGATGCTACAGATATCACATTTAATTAAACTATTGGAGGAATCAAAATATGAAGAAAGTAATGAAATTAGCATACCTGCTCATGGGAGTAGCACTCTTACTCAGCAGTTGCTCGGAAGACATCTTCCCGGGCGGCAGCGAGAGCAACGAGGATGTTACCATTTCGTTGGCCTATTCTGATGTTTCCCCAAGAGACATCGTGGTCAACTCCCGAGCTACACCTGAAGAGGAGCGCCATCTCGACAACCTCTACATCTATATATTTGATGGCAATGGTAATTTGAAGGGCTATAAAGGTATTGAAGGTGAAGCAAAGCTGAATCAAAGTACCAGCAGCACCTACAAAGCAGAAATAACTGACATCAAGACAAGAAGTGGCGAATCATATATCTATGCAGTAGCCAACATTTCTTCTACGGGTCTATACCCTGTTGAGACTAGCAACAATACCGTTGAAGCAAACAAGTTGCCTATTAACTTGGATGAAGAAAAAGCCCGGGCTGGTGAATATGATTTCACACTCGACCAGTTGAAAGCTTTGACATTCAAGCGTAGCGACACTTCCATTGATATTACAAGTGCATTCTTGATGAGTGGTGCGGTAAAGGACGGAAAACTGGTGAATATCACAACCGCAGGTGCAATCGCCGGCAGCGACAATGCCATTCGATTGAGCCGCATCGTATCAAAGGTAAAGTTTACCATCAAGGCAGCTAATAATACTACAGAAGTTACCCGTTCATTTAAGCTGGAAACTTACGACATTATGAACATTGCTGTAGATGGATCGCTTGTAGGAAAGATTGATGGAAATAGCAAGAAAAAGACAACAAACGTAAACAATGACATCGGCAACCCAGTTCGACCAAACGATGTGGAAGCCGGCGCTCAATTTTTCGAAGTCTATTTGCCAGAAAATCTTCAGGATGCAGTTAGAAACGTAACCACCCAAGCAGACCGTGAGGATGACAATCAGAGTATTAAGAAAGTATTTACCAATGCACCTGCTAAAGGTACATACGTAGTATTAAAAGGTAAGTATGAAGAAACAACAAGTAGTTCTACCAAGAGCGCCGATGTTACCTACTATGTTCATTTGGGCGACTGTACTAAAGATGTTAACAACTATGATGTAGAGCGTAACTGCAAATACACCTACAACATCACAGTAGCAGGTGTAGATAAAATCATCGTAGAAGCCAAAAAAGAATCAGGAGCGGATCAGCCAGGTGCCGAAGGCGTGGTTTTGGAATATGGAGCGACAGGTAAGAATATGACACTCGATAGTCACTACGAATATATGGTCATGCGCTTCTATCAGAACAATATTCAAGATTTGAAGAAAGCAGGTAAAGGCTATTTCTACCAGGTTTATGCCTTGGGTAACCATACCGACGTAATCAACGTAGGCGCAGCAACTGTTGGTAATAAGAATAATGTAGATACAAGCTGGATTCAGTTTGCAATCAAATGCAGCAGAGACGATTCTAGCAGTAAATACAGCACAGATAAAACGAGCAGAGGTACTGCATGCAGTTATCCTGGCACCAAATATAAGAACGACCTCTACACTGTAGAGAAATTCTTGAAATATCTCTATGATAATGCAGAATCAACTAGTATCTGGACTGGAAGTGACAGTAAAGGAAACTATGTCGATGCAACATGCTTTATCAGTGAGAACTATTACAAGGATCGCACATGGAATCAATATGTGAATGATGTTGATAAGCGTGCCTTCTATGTTGCTAATGAGGTTGAGGCCAGTAATGATGGCAGAAGCGTTTTCGCTAAAACTCAATATGGCTTGACCCAATATAACATTCAGACCTTCTACGACAGAAGCAAAGCTGGAAGCATCACTGCTTACGGTTGTGAGACTATTAATGATGAGGAGGGTAAAGATTTTTCTGTCAAAGGCAGAGGAAGCCAGACTGCTTCTAATGGTACCGATAAATGGAATGGACGTACCAATATGGTTGCGGACATAAATACATGGACAGATGATTGGGAGACACTCAAAACCAACAAGTCTCTGATCAAAGCGTGTATGTCTAGAAACCGAGACCTGAATGGAGATGGCAAAATCAGTGATGAAGAAATCCGCTGGTATGCCCCTACAATTTCTCAGTATATTGGTATCTGGATTGGTGAGGAGATTATGAGCGGTGAGTCTAAACTCTTCAATAAAGCCACATCTACACTCAGCACTAGCAATGATCCTGGATGTCGTATGTTGTATTATAGTTCAACATATGATCAGAACACTTACTTCTCTGAAGAAGGTTTGGCAACCAATCATAACAATTCTGACTATCCTCCAAAATTGGTACGCTGCCTTCGCAATTTGAAATCAAACGATGTGGGATACAACCGACCTCCAGACAAGTACTACACTTACGAGAGTTCTGTGGTAACACTGAAGAATGTAGATGCACAAGCATTGAACACATCAGGAGAACAAGGTGAATTGAATGCGCACACAGAACGTTCTGCACTCAATAAACCTGCCAAAAAGTTCAAGATTTCAAATCAGAAATATTATGGAGAAAGACACAAAAACTTTTGGGGCAACTGGCAGTGGACAGGAGTAACGCCAACTCAGGAGCATGTAGTAGATGGTACATTTAAATGTTACAACTACTATGAGGAAGGTGACAAGAAATGGAGAGTTCCAAACCAAAGAGAATTATCAGTAATGTATCTTGTTGACAAAACAAAGATCACAGATACCTACTGTAGAACAAAATTCTCGAATCCTGACTTTAGAAAGTCATGGACTTACAATGGTAATATATTCACAATGAATGTTGGCAGTTGGACTGCTACCGGCTCTGTCCGCTGTATCAAGGTACAAAAATAGTAAGCAAAATACAAAAGTTAAGAATCATATATCTGTAAGAGAGGAGGGAAGGAAGTTGGGAATACTTCCTCCCCCCTTGTTTTAGTTATTATAAGACATTATTATCATTTACTATTATACAAATTTGCGAAGACTAGACTAGACTGGTCGTTGGAATTTTAGTTGCCGAGGTGACTCACCTTCTAAGATTCCACGACTTTTTTTGTGCCCTGAAAGAACGCCTCATTTCATTCATAAGCATACACGCCTCATTCATAAGCATACACGCCTCATTCATAAGCATACACGCCTCATTCATAGGCATACACGCCCTGAAAGGGCAGAAGCTCCTAGCCCAGGGCATCGCCCTGGGGATAATGGCGATCAGCAATGCGCCCTGTAAGGGCAAAAGCTTTGTAATCATCTGGTTCTTTGAAGCTTTTGCCCTTACAGGGCGACAGGTTTGCAAACATAACTACCCAGGGCGATGCCCTGGGCTAGGAGTTTCTGCCCTTTCAGGGCGTATTGGTTGTAATAACTTTCAAACAAAAAAACTCCCTATAAGTTCAGGCATCTATCGCCTGGCTTATGGGGAGAACTTGTATCTGATAATTTTATGATTTCAATTGATGCAATTGCTCATGGGTTAAGCCTGTCAGTTCCATGATAGAGTCATCATCCATACCCTTTAATAGCATTTTCTTCGCTATATCAAGACTTTTGTGATAACTACCTCTTGCTTCACCTTTGGCAAAACC
>CATXJC010000020.1 GCA_958369755.1 uncultured Prevotella sp. | reverse complement strand
GGAATGGCAATGCCTTTCAATTGGTTCGCCATTGGCGAACCAATTACAACAGCTTAAAAATAAGATAGAAGAAGGTGTTGAAATAGGAGAAAAATATGCCTAACAATTTTCCGAAAGCGATACCAGACATTAAGCAATCAATGAAAACAATATCAATGTTTAAGGATGAATATTTGTTTGATTTCATCAATACTGAAAATTTGGGACAACTATGTACATATCTACAAGCGTTAGACCTTACTGTAAAAAAGCCACACGAAAATCCTTCTATTGGTATTGTTTTATGCAAAGAAATGAACAAGGCTTTTGTTGACATTGTTGTAAGGAACTACGACAGCCCAATGGGAGTAGCAACATATAAAACCAAACAGGATATGCCTGAAGAATTACAGAAGGCTTTGCCTGATTTGGATAAGATGAAAGATCTGTTTTGCAAATCGTTGTAAATGTGTATTCACATTTTATAAAATACGTATTAAGGAGTAAGGCTATAATGTTCTTACTCCTTTTTTCATTTGTACAACGAGTGAAGCGATTAAAAATACACAATCATAGCAATAAAACTATTAATTTTACGTTCTTTTCAAAAAGGGGTTGTGCAATAGTGGCTTAAAGGCTAAAAGCACTACCTTTGAATGCTGTTAAATATGGTAATGTTCAAAGTCACAATTTGTGATTTTGGAAAAATGAATATAAATATGACAGATAAAATAGAAAAAAAGGAGAGATAAGATATGATTAAAAATGGCAACTTCAATGAAGAGTGGACTCCTCTTCCATTTATTACAGGAGAGTGCTCTCTTTCAAAGATTGAATATGACGCAACTGATTTAGTCGTGGAATTAGACTCATTTCGCAAAGAAAAAAGCATAAAAATTGTCTTTACTGATATTTTTTCATATAGAGTAACTTTAGAGCAATTCAGATGGGCTGATTTTAGTCACGCTCCTATGGTTTCAGCACCTTTGGTTAAAGTCGTAAATTCTAATTTTATAAAATGGATAAAAGATGCAGGAATGAAACAACTTTATGACTCAAATTTGAACTTATCTCATTATATGTTGCAAACGACAGAGCATATTATTGATATAATTCTATTGAGTGAATCTTCTATAATCATTGATGGAAAAATGATATAAGACAATCTGTATTATAAAAGAGAGTGTAAAATAAAATATATTGAGCTATAACATTTATAGTATAATATATTTTATTTTACACTCTCTTTTTATCAGTCCCTTTTCAGAACATAATACTCCACCTTTTCTTTTGGAGGTTCATTTCCAAACGAGTCCATAAGAATGTTGCAATTATTACTTTTAATCATATAAAATATATTGTCCCCACTTGAAGGATGTATGAGCATCAATACATTATTGTCATCAAGCACTTTGAAGATTTCGTTCAACACTTCGCAGCTATCCGAATCGTTTGCAGATTTCTGCTTCAAACGATAGGTGCCATCAGCATTTAGCGTGAGTGTTGTCTTAATATCAGGCGGTAATACACCATAATATGTTCCAGTAATAGAATCCAAGCTGGCTCTATTTATAAAGCATATCATTCGATTTTAATTGAAATATATGCGTGTCGCCAAGTTTTCTATGATTATTTAAATATAGCGTAATACGTATAAAACCATTGATAGATCAGTATTTTGAGATAATGCTGCAATTCTATGCAATAAAATCAAATGTCTATCGTTCTTTAGATAAAACATAAAATAAAGACGTATGAAAGTATCAACAAAACAAGGCTATAAACCGCCTTAAAATTCGTCATGGCTTAACAGAGGATATTTCCCTTGTATCTTTGAAAGTTTTTCCATATAAAATCCAAGCACTACGGGTTAGAGATGATTTATCCAGACGAAGAGAAGATTACTTACTCTTACAATCTCGGTGGTCAGCTTGAGAAGGTGCATGGCTATAAATCTTACGGCTACGACTATGTGAGCAAGATTGGCTACGACAAGTTTGAGCAGCGCACATATTTGAAGTATTGCAACGGTGCTGAGACGTTCTACACCGTAAGTTATCATGCTTACATACCTTTACTAAAATTTAAAATATTGTTATGAACAAAATAATAAAAATATTATCAAGCATAATTTGTTTTGTTTGCTTCGTCATTCATGATTGGATTGATTATTTTAATGGTTTTTTGTTTTTTTTGCCAAATCTTCCAGAATCATTAATATCTGAAAAAAAGTGGGAAAAAAGATTACGCAAATTAATTAAAAAATCATAACATTATGAATGTGAAATAACCAGTCTTTTTAGGGGATTTTGATTAGGGCACGAAAAACCGCAAAGAAATTTTTAGGTATCACTGAAAATTTCAAAAGAGTCCAAAGACAAAGCAATTCAACTTGTTCAGTTCTCCTTCAGGGCTGATGTGCAAGCGAGAGAGTCGTATGTACGACGATGAGTCAGCATGGCATAACAAGTTCTACAAGGAAGTAACCTCCAAGGTTGACGAAGACATTTTCAAACCACTCTATACAACAGAGCGAGAGGATATTCGTGTCGGGTGTCCTCCTGAACGGGCTCCGTTATAAGTTCCAGCTATGGAATCCAAGCTGGCTCTATTTCCCAAGACTGCCGTATATTCTTCAAGCTTATCGGCACACCTGCCTCCTGCGTAATGAGGCTGGCGAACGAGTGTCGCCCCGAATGGTAGGAACTGGTAAGGCCGTTCTCTTTTCCACAAGCACATCGAAAGCCTTTTGGATGGAAAGCAACAACTGCTCGATGTCCTTGTTGGTTTCCACGGCTTCCTTGCTCTTGTTCTCCTTTGGCTGCTTTAGAGCTTTATGTTAATAAAACTACAATCATAGCAATAAAACTATTAATTTTACGTTCTTTTCAAAAAGGGGTTGTGCAATAGTGGCTTAAAGGCTAAAAGCACTACCTTTGAATGCTGTTAAATATGGTAATGTTCAAAGTCACAATTTGTGATTTTGGAAAAATGAATATAAATATGACAGATAAAATAGAAAAAAAGGAGGTAACCTTTGCAGTGCCGTACAACGGCGAGGACAAAAACGACTATGTGGACGGCGAGGTGGTGCAGCATATCGAGTATGTTCCTTTCGGTGAGGTTTTCGTTGAGGAGCGCAATAACATTTAAATAATCCATTAAGAAGAGAGAGAAATGGCAAAAGATAGGATGCTTTATATGAAATTATGTTTTGTAGTAATAGTCTTTGGACTATCTTTTATTATTTGTAACAAGCATTATATTAAGTATAGTGCTTGTTACAAGCTCCCGATACCTAAAACTCCATTTTATCCAGATGCTTATAAATTTGCAAATACAAAAGAAGAGTTTTTGTCAAATATGAAATTAATTAATAATGCAATAAAAGTAGAAGCCATTATTGATACAAATAAACTTGATTTTAACAATCATACATATCTCTTTGTGTTTGGCGCACCAATAAAAAAAATGTACTATAGTTTTAAGACTACATTATTTGACGATAAATCTCCGAGTTACGCAAAGGCTATAAGACATAAAAAAAAATGTGTATTTATAAATTATAATATTCCAACAGGGTACACGTATTTGTATGAAATAAAAAAAGACGAGACCCTTACTGGTTTCAATGGAATATAAGAAATTCATTGAATTGACAAAGAATAGAAATCCGTGGATTATTGTTTATCCACGGATTTGGAGACAATGGAAAAGCATTGATAGACATATCATTGTTCGTTTTCTGATTAATACTGCAATTCAATGCAATAAATTCAATATCCAGTCGTTCTTTAGTTATAACATAAAAGCAAAACAATATGAACTATATTTGTCTTTGGGGAATATTAGCGTCTATAACAGGAATTGCAATAATGTTTTCTGTTATTAAGCACAAAAAGTCGGTAAGTGCCATAAAAAATGGCACTTACTTGATTTTTTCAATTTTGATGATATGCTTAGGAATAACAACCATCTTATTTAAAAGATATGATAGTATTTGTGCACTATCCTTTGGTATTACATTCCTAAATATCACATACAAAGACAGGCGTAATTACCCACCGAGTTTTACAATAAGCTATATTGATTATCTTAAAGGATATTTTGTTGGTTTTGGGTCTATAATATATGGTTTGTTTAGAATTTTTGAATAAATAATCAAGTAATATATCACGACTCATAATAAAGTAGGACATGGAAAATAATTTTAATTTTATGAATTTTTCCTTTTTTGAAATAGATTCTCTGACGGCTATGAAAGAAGCTGTCAGAGAAGTGTTTATTCAAGATTTCAAAAAAGGGAAAGCTAATTTTATCAAGACTCCTTTTATTATATCAGAATTCATAGACCCTTCTTATGGAGGAAAACATGATGATGTATTTTGTTGTTGGCAAGTTTCACATTATCCTAATAAAATATTCTTCATTTCAAATTCAGGTGATGGAAGAATAACATTGTGTAATGTACTTCGGTTGAAATTGCATTGTAGTTTCTACCAATTTGCCCTTTCCAATGATAATGCCTCTCCTTTTTTTCTGTTTCATCATTCTTCAAAACAAGGAATAACTAGAGATGTGCTGAATTACAAAGAAGACAGATGGCAATTTTATGCAAAGGGACCAATTAATAGCATTGAAGAAATCGAATTTTACAAAAACAGAAAAATTCGAGAACGTCTCAACAAAGAAATCCTTTTGCATTATTTGAAAAAAATGGGCATTTCTTTCTGGGATATAGACAAAAGTGTAACTGATTATTTTATAGTTAAGCGTAGTGTGTAAAGTTGCAATTGCGTTGACAGACCATTAAGTTATTATGATGATTAAGTTGTAAAAGCTAAAATAAAAATGAGTTTGCATACCCTCATTTTATGATAGTTTATAGTCAACCTGAAATGGTTTGAGGAAATCTTAAGGTTTCATGTTCGATGGATAAAACAGTTCATGAATAGCATATTAGAACAATTCCATGCAATAAAATCAAATGTCTATCGTTCTTTAGATAAAACATAAAATAAAGACGTATGAAAGTATCTACAAATCGAGTAGTAATGAAAGCAATGATTATACAATTAGTCTTCTCCTGTTTACTATTTTCTTGTTCAAATAATAGCAGGGAAAAATCTGTAGATAGTTCAGAACTATCTAATATAGATTATCGCCTTTTTCAAAATACACCAGCTTGGGAATTAGCCAAAGCTGTGCAAGAAGAGGACATGGATAATTTTGATAAGATTATTTCTGAAAATCCTCAAATAATCAATTATCAAGAATCCAAATATGGTAATACTCTTTTAATGTTAACGATTATAAATCAACAATTAAAACCATTTAAGGCATTATTAAAGAAAGGAGCAGCTGTTAATACACATAACACATTTGATGGCACATCACCTCTTATTGAAGCTTGTTCTTCTAAATACTACAACATTATTTTTACCAAAATACTAATTGAGTATGGTGCTAATATAAATGATATTGAAACAGGAAAAAGGAGGCAAGAGAATAGTACACGACTTACGCCTT
The DNA here is from genome assembly GCA_958369755.1 of uncultured Prevotella sp. Classification (GTDB taxonomy): domain Bacteria; phylum Bacteroidota; class Bacteroidia; order Bacteroidales; family Bacteroidaceae; genus Prevotella. The sequence continues at coordinate 29,291 of CATXJC010000020.1, read as the reverse complement.
TAATGGCGGCTTCCAAAACTGGGAATTTAGATTTGGTTAGATTTTTAGTGTCGAATGGGGCTGATGTAAATTACCAAAACGAATTTGGTCAATCAGCGTTGAGTGAATCTGTAATGACAGACAATTATAAAGTAGCTTATTATCTATTGCAAAATGGAGCTAATTATAACTTACCTATTTTTTACCGATATGATTATTCTATACCAATAGAAAATAGTGTTCCCGGAGATAAAGGGAAACCAATGTTTTTAATGGATGTATTAAAAGAAGATGAATCAGATTTTTATACAGATGAGTATAAATACAAAACACTAATTATTGATTTTTTAAAAGAACAAGGGGTTAAGTAGATGCTTTGAATTAGATTTTTGAGATACACTAAAAAACAGGTGCTATTTATATTCATATAGCAACGCCTCTCAGAACCGTATCGGTAGGTTGATGCTCCGCGAGGACGGAACAGGTGCCATTGAATACTTCTATGGCAAGATGGGCGAAGTCATCAAGACCCGCCGCACGCTGATTGTGCCTAACCAGACGATTGCAACTTATGTGACGCAATGGACTTATGACAGCCACAACCGCCTGTTGGAGATGATTTATCCTGATGAGGAGAAGATTACTTACTCTTACAATCTCGGTGGTCAGCTTGAAAAGGTTCATGGCTACAAGTCATACGGCTACGATTATGTAAGCAAGATTGGCTATGACAAGTTCGAGCAGCGCACATACATAACTGAACAGTTGCAGATTATATCTCATAGTAGAGGTAGTGCATTTCTCTTTTCCACAAGCACATCGAAAGCCTTTTGGATGGAAAGCAACAACTGCTCGATGTCCTTGTTGGTTTCCACGGCTTCCTTGCTCTTGTTCTCCTTTGGCTGCTTTAGAGCTTTATGTTAATAAAACTACAATCATAGCAATAAAACTATTAATTTTACGTTCTTTTCAAAAAGGGGTTGTGCAATAGTGGCTTAAAGGCTAAAAGCACTACCTTTGAATGCTGTTAAATATGGTAATGTTCAAAGTCACAATTTGTGATCTCAAAAATAAAGATAGAAATATGGCAGATAATATAGAATACTTTTATAAGCTCTATGCACCATTACAGGCAAATTGTCCGCAAGCTGCGGACGATTTCAAATTGCTTTTTCTTATTCCTTGGGACCACCATCGTCGTATCATAGATAAGTGCAAGGGCAATGGCGCAACAGATAACCAAAGACCCTTCAATGCCCACCTCCATGCCTATGTGGTATATAAGAAAATTTACGGAATGCAAGCCGCAGTGGTTCAAAACCTTATGCATAAGGGAAAGGACTTGCTGGCTTTTATGAAGTAAATATAAGTGAGTTTTTCCGCCTCACTATGTGTTAGCGAACTCATTTTGAGGCTAATTCTAATCTATAAATAAATACCTAAAAAAAAGAAAGTAAAAGATGATGAAATCGGAGACCAACTGTCCCCTAAGGGTGTATTCCCTTATAGTTCTCCTGGCATTTGCTTGTACCAGCAAAATTGTTAGCGCAAACAAATTCTAACGTCCTCTACTAAGGAACGAGCGACAAAGAACTTAATTACTGACTATTATAAATTTCGAATTATGGAGAGATTTATTATCAAGCTCGTGCGCTTGATACTGAAGTATGGGCGATTCGGCCTTTTTTGCGTGGTCATTCAATTAGATGGCAACAGCAAGTATATTGAGTATACTTACAATTTGAGGCGTTCCCTCCTATGGATATGAGCATACACGTACACATACTGGTAGATGTTGCCATGCAGGAAAGAGATTATCATGATGCGCTCGTAGTACGTCGATACTTGGAGACCTTTAACAGAATAGACAATCATTTGGTTGAAGCTGAACTTCCTAGGCTTGATGCCTATATCGCCACTCTTGATGGCTATTATGAATACATGGAGCAAAGGAATAGAAAACCATTGAAAAATGGTACCAGAATCGGCCGAAAAAAAGAATACCTTTTTGTGACTGACGAAGCATCTTCTGTAAAAGATGAAGAGACGACCGCCGAGCAAGCCTCTTTATTTATAGAATTTCTCACCCTAAATGGCCTAAATTCTATGTCTACCAGTGCGAGCAAGTCTTCACCAATGAATATCGCAATATTTGCGTTTATCAGATATTGGAGAAGAAGGGGTATCTTGGCACCGCAGCACATCGTCAGTGCCAATGCCATTTATCGATTTCTTACCGATGATTGCCATATACGAAAAGAAGTTACGATAAAATCGTTCTACAATGTCTTCAATCATTGTGAGGACATGAAAAATCAAGAAATGGATGATAAAGTGGCTGATTTCTTTGCCCATAGATGATTTTTTTTATGGGACAAATATTAATCCTATTTTTCCTATTTTTCCTATAGGTGTTTTTGCCCTATCTTTGCACCCGTAATCAGACAAGTAAAGTCTGGTTGCGGGCATTATTCATCTTTTAAACAAGTTATTACGATTATGAAACAAGCAGCAAAGAAGCAGCTCCTCAACGCCCAGAAGGTGGACGGAGCCATCATCAGTGAGGAAAACGGCACCATCGCCTTCCGCAAGGCGCCATGGAACGATACCGAGGTTATCAGCGAACAGCCTAAGGTGATACCGGGCAGAATGGTTTTCTCTGGCGAGAAGGGAGGTGACGTGCTCGACTTCAAGCCTTACGAGCGTACGGGCGAGAAACTTTTCGAGGAAATCTTCAAGACCAAGCATGCCGTGGTGCGCACCACCAAGCGCACGGTGCAGGTGAACTATACCTTCAGCCGTGACCTGGACAAGCAGGACATGCTGCGCTACCTCAAGGTAGAGCACAAGGAACTGATTGCCGGATTCAAAGATAATGTTGAATGTTGAGTGTTGAATGTTGAATTAGGCTAGCGCCTTTGCGACCGTTAGGCAATTCAACATTCAACATTAAATTCAACATTCAACACTCAACATTCAACATTCAAGAACGATGGAACATATTATAGCATATAATCCGTACAAGAATGGCAATAAGGGGAGCGTAAGCTCCCAGCCACTCTCGGTCTACGACAAGACCATCGCTTATCCCTGGATGGCAGACCTGGTAGCTGCCATCCGTGGGGGTAACGATGAACTGAAGAAGCAGTTGCCCTTCCGCTGCGCTCACTACTACCAGTTCCGAGACAACAGGCGTTCGCAGAAGAACGCCGTGCCCGAAAGCTTCCTCTTCCAGACCACCATCGACGTGGACGATAAGGAATATGTGGACAAGGCGATAGAGAAGGCACGTGAGCTGAACTGCAGCGATACCATCTGGAACGGAGCCCTGCTGCACCTAGAGTACTCAGCCCGCAAGAAGTTGCACATCGACATCCGCATGCCCGTCGGCATGACGATCGAGGAGACGCAGCGAGCCTATTGCGAGGCGCTGGGCGTGCCCTACGACGAGAGCTGTATCACGCCAGAACGTATGCTCTTCATCACCGACAAGGAGTCAGAAATCTATCGCTCGCCCCATTGGTACGAGGTGCTGCCACAGGAAGAACTGAAAAAGCGCAGACAAGCCTTCCTGACTCGTGGCCTCACCATTGACGGAAGACAGCAACAGGGCACTCAGCCCCAACCATTCAACATTCAACACTCAACATTCAACACTCAACAAAATGTTCAAGACCATCGACTTCCGGGCTCTGACAGCCATCACGCTGTTTCTTCTGGCTCTGCTATTCAGCCTGCCCAACCTTGTGATAGCAATGCTGCTCATGCTGCTCATCTCAGCCCTGCTGGAACTCATCAGGATGCTGGGGCAGTGGCAACCGGCAAGAACCTAGCAGCCTTCGACCTCTTCCGCAATGCGGCAGGTCTGAAGGACGTAGACATCAACACCCCAGGCTCCCGCCACTCATCGCTCCTGGCGATTATGAGCGCAGGCGCATCGAGAGTGATGCCTGAAGACGAACTGAAGGCGGTGGTGGCGCAGAAGATGCCTGCCTTCTCGCAGGAGCGTGACTGCCAACAGCTCATCCACGACTTCTATGCGAAATATGGTGACAGTTCGAAGCCGATGTCGCAAGCCGTGATCCGCATCAATGCCCAGGCAGAGAAGTCCTCCCAAAAGGATGCCGTGGCGTTAAAAGCCGAGAGTTCCGAGGGCGGCACGGATATCAATGCGGAAGATGATAAATTAATACCGCCTCCGATGCCCGAACATCTCCCGAAACTCGTGGAGCTGCTGCTATCGAAGACACCGGACGTATACAAGCCTGCCGTGGCACACGCCATCTTCCCGCCACTTGCTACACACCTCTGCAAGACCACCTTCAAGTACATCGACAATGTGGAGCACGAGGCTACCCTGATGTGCTGTCTGCTGGCGGGTACGGGCGCAGGCAAGAACTGTGTGCAGATGCCTATCAACATGATTATGGAGGACATCAGACAGCGCGACCGTGAGAACCTGCAACGGGAGAAGGAATGGAAAGAAGAGGTGACACGAAAGGGTGCCAACAAGGATAAGCGCAAGCGTCCGGAAAACCTCATCATCCAGGAGATTGACGCCGATATGACCAACCCGGCATTCGTGATGCGCACGGCTGAGGCTCAGGAGCATTTCCTCTATACAACGCTCAACGAGATAGATCAGTTCGACGCCCTCAAGGGGCAAGGCAACCAGCAGTTCAAGATCATGTGCCTTGCCTTTGATCCTGGGAACTCATACGGTCAGACCCGCGTGGGCACATCGAGTATCACCGAGCGCATCACCATCCGGTTCAACTGGAATGCATCGACCACCGTCCAACTGGGGCAGCGATATTTCTCAAAGGTGCTCACCGACGGACCTATCAGCCGCATCAACTTCTGTACCATCCCGGAGCGGGAAATCGGTGCCGAAATGCCAGTATACGGCGAATACGACAATGCCTTCAGAGAGGCGCTCAGACCGTACATAGAGAATCTGTGCAAGGCGTCGGGTAGGATAGACTGTGCTGAGGCTTCCGCCCTGGCAGAAAAGTTGAAGGATGAGAACGCCGACTTTTCGCGCATGTCGCAAAACAGGGTGTTCGAGAATCTCTCCTTCCGTGGCAACGTTATTGCCTTCCTCAAGGCTTGCGTGCTATACGTGGCAAACGGCTGCAAATGGGAACCCGAAATAGAAGAGTTCATCAGATGGAGCGAGAGCTACGACCTGTGGTGCAAGATGATTTTCTTTGGTGCCAGCATAGCCAAGGCTAATGAGGTAGGAGAGAAATCGAGCAAGCGAGGACCTGCCAACCTGCTGCAGCAATTGCCTGACACCTTCACCTACACGCAGGCTGAAATGGTACGTCTGCATAACGACTTCGGCAAGAAGGGTACGGCGACGATGCTGAGAAACTGGGTGAACCGTCATTATATCGAGAAAATTCCTCCGAAGGGAGTAAATGCCGACGGAGCTGACGGAAAGCAGGGCGGAAAGGTGTTCAGTATTCAGTTATTCAGTTTTAAGAAGCTATTATTCCGTTCTGACGGACTCGACCTGAGATGTTTCAACGCAAAATAGTTTAACACTTAACATTCAAACAAAATGGAAATAGTATTAAAGCGTATAGCTAAAAAGGGAACTTATACCATCGGCAGGCTCTATCTGCTGACCGATGCAAGTGTAAGTCGTAACTCGCTGCCGGGCAAGAAGAAAGACGACAAGTGCAAATTGATTCATACCTTTGACAGCCAGCTGTTGTCCAAAGATACATATCTCTGCGATACCATGGAGCCTACATGGCGCAATCTGCTGGGTATCAAGCTAAAGCCAGAGGAAGTGGATGCCCGCTATAGCCGCAAGAGCGGCGTGAAGGCTCGTAAGGTACCTGGTCATACTGCCATTCCTGAGGGTACTTATCCTGTGGTCATATCGTATTCTCCAAGATTCAAGCGTTGGTTGCCATTGCTGGTGGGTGTGCCGAATTTCGAGGGCATCCGCATCCATGCAGGCAATTATCCTGACGATACACAAGGCTGCATCCTTGTTGGAGAGAACAAGTTCGAGGGCATGGTGGTGAACTCCCGCATCTGGCTGCAGCGGCTCATCAACGCCATGACAGCGGCGCGCGACCGAGACGAAAGTATCTGGATAACCATCCTATAGACAAACAGCATCCCTGCATAAGGGATGCTGCTAATCTGTTTTTATATATTTTCTGACTGAAAACGTTCTTAAAGCTTTGACCAGTCGATGCTGCGGATAAATGCCAAGGTTGAAACCCAATCGCAGTCGAGGCAGAAAGGAGTAGGAACATCCGGGGTGTTGTAATAAGCCAGGGTAAACTCTGTATCTTCATCCTTAAATGCCTTGTGATCGATAGTTGCCTGCTTGAAAAACTGGGTTACGAGCGGCTTGTTCTTGTTTGAAGCCTCCTTCAGTCGCCTCTGATAGAGCGTAATATAAACGCTCATGGCGTAGGCCTGCTCGTTGAGATAGCGAACCTTGATGTTCAAGGTGTCCTTGCTCAGATTCTTGTCGAGCATTACATACGGTGGCAGAATCTTGCTGCGCATGTAGGTCATTGCGTCAAACTTGAAGAGGGCTGTACGGCGCTCGTCCATGCTCTTCGTGGTGTCGTTGATGATTGCATCAGAAGTGCGGAGCACCTCGTTTAATACATCCTGGGCGCTTGCCTTAGCTATGCTGAGGGTGAGCGCAAATAATAATATTATGTATCTCATCTTTCTGAAATTATTAATTATCAATTTTTTTTAATCGTTGGTGTGGCGCAAGAGGAAGATGCTGTGGTCGATGCACGCTGGCAATTCTTCCTTATAATGCGTTACCATGATCATGGTTTTGTTCTGGCGGCGACAGAAGGCTTCGATGACGTCTTTTACAAGACGGCGGTTGCGGTTGTCGAGTCCGTGGAGCGGTTCATCGAGAATCAGCAGCTCAGGATCCTTGACAAAGGCTCGTGCCAGGAGAACGAGGCGCTGTTCGCCGCTGGAGAGTTTCAGGAAACCACGGTCTTCAAGACCTTCCAGTCCAAATACTTTCATCCAAAAGCGGCACTTGTCCATATCTTCTTCCTTCGGCTTTACATAGAGACCTACGGAATCCATCAGGCCGCTTGCTACGATGCGGATGGCTGGCAAGTCGCGCTGGTAAGAGCGGTGAAGCTCAGGCGATACGTAGCCGATGTGTTTCTTGATGTCCCAGATGCTTTCGCCGCTGCCTCGAGGATTGTCGAAGAGGGTAATGTCGCAGGCGTAACTCTGCGGATTGTCAGCACAGACCAGACTGAGGAGCGTACTCTTTCCGGCTCCGTTCTGTCCGCTCAAAGCCCATCGCTCGCCGTTCATCACGGTCCAGTCGAGGTCGTTGAGGATGATTCGCTCGCCATACTGTATGCGCACCTTGTTCATCTTCACCACTTCCTGGGTGTGATATTCGCGGTCGCTGTAAGGCTGGTCTACGATGGCCTGTTCCAGCTCCGGGCTCAGCACATGGGCAGGCACGGATTCTCTGCCGGCAAGATATTCGGCGAGGGTTACCTTAGGCAGAACCTTCATATTCTTTACTTCTACCACGTGGGTGATGAAATCAGGAATATCATCGCTCTTGCTCAGTACGAGGATAATCTGCAGGGCTCGCTCTGAAGAGAGGGTCTTGAGCAGTTCCTTGAGCTGGTCGCGGGTTTCAGCATCGAGTCCGATAAACGGATTGTCCATGATGAGCACGCGAGGCTCTGAGAAGAGGGTAGAGGCAAGTTTGAACTTGCGGAGCTCGCCACTTGAGAGCAGGATGGTATATTTGTCCATCAGGTGCTGCATGTGGAAGAGTTTGTAGATGTGTTGCTGCAGGGCTCTGCGCTCCGGTGTGTCTTCACCGGCCATCTGGTAGGCTTCTTCCAGCTTGTCCTTTACGACAGGCGTGTTCTCGTCTATCTCGAGCTGGTTCCAGCGCTGCTGCAGGAAATAAGTGCGGTCGTTATCGCCTCCGTAGCTGTCGCGGAAGGTAATATACTTGATGTTGTCGCTCACCATTGTTTTCTGACTAGGTGAGAAATCGTAATCAGGGTCGTGCATCAGGAGTGGGTGGCGACCTACGATGATGTCGACAAACATTGATTTTCCTCCACCGTTCGGACCTACGATAGCGATGTGTTCACCATCGCACGCCTCGAAGTTTACGGGTTCTGCCATACGCCATTCAGGCATACGGGTAACACCATTTTTAATGCTAATAATCTTTTGCATCTCTCTTATTTTTTTATTCTACTCTGATTCTTTGTTGCAAAGTCTTTCCAGCTGCTGTAGTGCTTGGCGTCGGTCTCCGGGCGGTTCATCTGCAGAAAGTGGCAGTAGGCTGCCCCCAGCGCATCGGTAGCGTCCATGAACTTCGGCATTTCGTCCTGCTGGATATGGAGCAGTCGCTGCAGCATTCCCGCCACCTGTTCCTTCGAAGCCTGCCCCTGTCCCGTAATGGCCATCTTGATTTTGAGCGGCGCATATTCGTGGATAGGAACGCTGTGATGAATGGCGGCTGCGATGGCTACTCCCTGTGCCCTGCCCAGCTTGAGCATCGACTGTACGTTCTTGCCGAAAAAGGGGGCTTCGATGGCCATCTCATCGGGCAGATAGCTGTCGATGATGCCGGTTACGCGGTCGAAGATCTTGCCCAGCCGGAGATAGGGATCACTCTCCTTGCGCATGTCGATGACGCCCATCACCACCAGTTCTGCCTTGTTGCCGATGATGCGGATTACGCCATAGCCCATCACGTTGGTTCCGGGGTCAATGCCGAGAATGATCTTCTCTGTATTCGATTTCTTGATCATCGCTGATAAATCTCCTGACTTTTTAAAAATGCTGTTTTAACGGTCCATATATGGATTGTGAGCGAGCTCTTCGCCTATGCTGGTGTATGCGCCATGACCCGGGAGAACCTGGGTTTCATCAGGCAACTGACCGAGATGGCGCAGACTGTTGATGATGCGGAACATGCTGCCTCCAGGGAAATCGGTTCTGCCGATAGAGCTGTGGAAGAGGGTGTCGCCGGTGAAGGCTACGTGCTCTGCCTCGCAATAGAAGGTGACGGAACCGCTGCTGTGGCCCGGAGTGGCGATGACCTGGAACTCATGGTTGCCGAACTTGATGATCTCTTCATCTTCGAAGAATCTGCCAATAGGCGGAAACTGGTAATCGAGCTGCATCTGATAGAAGGTTTCTGCCTGCTTGGCGAGTCCCTTCATCAGGTTTTCATCAGCTGCCGATACTTCCGGTTTCAGTCCGAACTCCTGGTAGATGGTGTTGTTGCCGAAGTTATGGTCAAGATGGCCATGGGTTACGAGCAGGTGAACGGGCTTGAGCTGGTTCTCCTTAATATATTGAGTAATAGCCGTGCGCTCTTCCGGATAGAAGGCACCGCAATCGATGATGACGCATTCCTTGGTCTCATCGCTCACCACGTAGCAGTTTTCCTGCAACATGTTTACTTGAAATCTTTCTATATGTAACATTTCTTACTTTGAACTTTATGATTACTTTTCACTCTTCTAAGCCGGAACGTAAACCAGTTGCTTGTCCTGACTGAACCATTCTTCATCGAAGAAAGTGCTGAGTGGAGTGATTTCTGAAATCTTGAAGTATTGCTTCAGTTCTTCTTTCAGATTACCGCCCTTCAGACACAGAAGTCCGTTAGGCAGAGCGTTTTGTCCCTTCTGCTTAAAGTTTTTCTTAATAATCTTCATCAGGTCAGGAAGCTGCATTACCGCACGGCTTACCACGAAGTCGTACTTGCCTTTTTCGTCCTCTCCGCGCAGATGCTCTGCCTTGAGATTCTGCAGATTGATAGCCGTAGCCACCTCGTTGCAGACTCTGATTTTCTTGCCCGTTCCATCTATCAGCTTGAACTTGCATTCAGGGAAGAGGATGGCGAGCGGAATGCCCGGGAAACCTCCGCCGCAGCCGAAATCGAGAATCTCCGTGCCCGGACGGAAATGGATGGCTTTGGCTATTGCCAGAGAATGGAGCACGTGGTGCTCATACAGATTATCGATGTCCTTGCGGCTGATGACATTGATCTTGCTGTTCCAGTCGCGGTATAATGCATCGAGTGCCTCGAACTGCTTTTTCTGCTCTTCCGTGAGGTTCGGGAAGTATTTCTCTATTATTTCTATCATATAATTATATGTATTCTTCTTTATTTCTACTGATTTTTCTGCAAAGGTAGTGTAAAAAATCGGAAAACACGTAATAAAAACATCAAAATCTGTCAGATTATGCTCGTATATTAAGTTTTTTGCGTAACTTTGCACCCGTTTTCAATATAATTTAAGCAAAAATAGATAAAAACAGACAAGGAAATATGATAAAAGCAGCACTCTTCGATCTGGATGGTGTGGTTTTCGATACAGAATCACAGTACTCCATCTTCTGGGGAATGATAGGCAGGGAGTATCATCCGGAAATGCCCGATTTCGAATATCGCATCAAAGGACAGACTCTGGTTCAGATTTACGACAAGTATTTCACCGATGAAGCCGTCTTCGCCCACATCGAAGGTTTTACAGGCGCAAAGGAGGAACAGGCTAAGATTACAGCCCGACTGGATGAGTTTGAAAAGACCATGCAGTATGAATATATTGCAGGGTTCGAAGACTTCATCAGCGACTTGAAGCAGCATGGCGTAAAATGCGCTGTGGTAACGAGCAGCAACATTCAGAAGATGCTGAATGTTTATGAACGCCACCCGGAATTCAAGGCTTATTTCGACCGCGTGCTGACAAGCGAGGATTTCGCCGAGAGCAAGCCTCATCCAGACTGCTATCTGAAAGGTGCAGCCTATTTCGGTGTGGAACCGGAAGACTGTGTAGGACTTGAAGACAGCTTCAACGGACTGAAGGCGGTGAGAGCCTCAGGAGCCTTTACCTTAGGTCTTGCCACAACGAACAGCAGAGAAGCCATTCGGCCGCTATCCGACTATGTGATAGATGATTACAGAGGTTTCAGCTATGCTGACTTGCAGCGCATCGTGGAGAATGCGAAATAGATTCAACGCAGAACAATAAATAAATCAAAATAAAAAATGGGATATTTATCTACTGACAAGAAGAAAATTACCACCAAGACCTTCGCAGAAATGAAGAAGGCTGGCGAGAAAGTAACCATGCTGACAGCATACGACTTTACAACAGCCGGAATTATAGATGCTGCAGGAATTGACTCTATATTAATAGGTGATTCGGCCAGCAATGTGATGGCAGGAAATGCAGACACATTGCCGATTACCGTTGACCAGATGATTTATCACGCCCGCAGCGTGGCCCGTGCCTGCCAGCATGCTTTCGTGGTTTGCGACATGCCTTTCGGCAGCTATCAGATCAGCAAGGAAGAGGCGTTGCGCAATGCTTGCCGCATGATGAAGGAAACGGGTGTAGACGCCCTAAAACTGGAAGGCGGCGTAGAAATCTGCGACACGGTTAAGGCGCTGGTTAATGCCGGAATCCCGCTTCATGGTCATCTCGGACTTACCCCGCAGAGCGTGAACAAGTTTGGCGGTTATGGCATTCGTGCCAAGGAAGAGGCTGAGGCACAGAAGCTTATCAGCGACGCCATTGCGCTGGACGAAGCAGGCTGCTTTGCCATCGTGCTGGAGAAGGTTCCTGCTAAGCTTGCTGCAGAAGTAAGCAAGAAGGTAAAGGCTGTAACGATTGGAATCGGTGCTGGTAACGGCTGCGACGGACAGGTTCTGGTTTATGCTGATGCACTCGGAATGACACAGGGCTTCAAGCCTAAGTTCCTGCGCCACTTTGCTCAGGTAGGCGAGGAAATGACCAAGGGTGTGAAGGCTTATATTGATGCGGTGAAGACCGTAGATTATCCTAGCGCTGAAGAGAGTTATTAACATTAACTCTCTTTTTAGCGAAGTGTAAGAGAGTATAAATACGATAGATTCATAAAAGAGTTTAGAATAATGGATACACAAAATACACCAGTACATATCAAACTGTGGCACAAGGACTTCTGGCGATTATGCTTTGCCAACCTCTTGCTGATGTCGAGTGTGTACATGCTCGTTTTTGCCATTCCTTATTTCCTGCTTCAGGAGAAGTTTCAGATGTGGCAGATAGGGTGTGTGCTTCTTGCATACGGCTTTGGACTGTTTCTGTTTGGCGGCTTCTGCTCTTATCTGGTGCAGCGCTACCGCAGGAATATGGTCTGTCAGCTTTCCATTTTAGGTGTGGTTGTTTGTCATTCGGTAATTTATTATCTGGATACATTCTGGAACATCAGGTTTTCTTTTGAGATTCTCCTGGCGTTCCGTTTCCTGTTTGGAGCATTTCTGGGGCTGGCTCAGATGTCGCTTGCCAGTACGCTGGTTATTGATTCCTGCGAGTCGTTCCAGCGCACCGAGGCTAATTACATTACCTCTTGGTTTGCCCGTTTTTCGATAGCCGTAGGACCCTTGGTGGCATGTTTTGTTTACAACTATTTCGGCATGGGCTATGTCTTCCCTACGGCTTCGTTGCTGGCTTTGGGAGCCTTCGTGCTGGTTTCTCGCGCCAAGTTTCCTTTCAAGGCACCTGCCGAAGGAATTAAAACTTTCAGCCTCGACCGCTTCTATCTGCCGCAGGGAACTCCGCTGTTTGTCAATATCATCCTGATTACTATTTCTGCGGGATTATACTTTTCTGTGCCTCATCCTACTGGCATCTTTCTGATGATTTTCGGAGGATTGGTCTTGGCGTTCCTGGCAGAAAAGTTTGTCTTTGCTGATGCAGATTTGAAGAGTCAGATATTGGTAGGCCTGATATTGTTGGCTTCCGCTGAACTGATTTCGTTTGCAAGTCAGGAGTTTGCTGTCGAAATCGTGGTTCCAACCTTGCTGGGTTTCAGCTTGGGAATCATTGGAAGCCGTTTTCTGCTCTTCTATATCAAGCTTGCCAAACACTGCCAGCGCGGCACGAGCGTGAATTCGTTCTTCCTGGCTTGGGAGTTGGGCTTGAGTTTGGGAATCGGTCTCGGTTTCATGTTCCATAATCTTCCGGCGAGAGCGCATTTTAACGTAGATCATCCCGTGTATAATATGATTGAACCACGGGTATTGCACTATGCGCTTCTTTTTACAATCGTATCGTTGCTGGTGTACAATTTCTTGGTTCATCCTTGGTACATGAAGCATAAAAACAGATAAAAAATTTGAAATCTCGTTTGTTTCATAAAAGCTATTCTTTAAAAGAACCTAAAAATAGCTTTTATGAAACATTTTTAATATTATTTAGATAGGTTTTTTCGCTTTTGTGGCTTAATTTGAGTACTTTTGCGTTTAGTTTTGGAAATATATTGTTTGAATTAAGAAATTAAACGTAAAAATATAGAATTATGGCAGAAGCTATTGATATCCGCGAATTGAATATCCGGATAGAACAACAAAGTCAGTTTGTTACCAATCTGGTAATGGGCATGAATAAGGTAATTGTGGGTCAGAAACACCTCGTAGATTGCCTTCTTATCGGTCTTCTCTCTGATGGTCATATCCTGCTTGAGGGTGTACCTGGACTGGCGAAGACACTTGCAATCAAGACATTGTCACAGCTTATCAGCTCCGACTATAGCCGCATTCAGTTTACTCCTGACCTGTTGCCTGCCGATGTGGTGGGTACTCAGATTTATTCACAGAAAGACGAGGCTTTCCATGTAAAGCGCGGTCCTGTCTTCGCCAATTTCGTTTTGGCAGATGAGATTAACCGTGCCCCAGCCAAGGTGCAGAGTGCGCTGCTCGAAGCCATGCAGGAACACCAGGTTACCATTGGCGATGAAACCTTCAAACTGCCTAGTCCGTTCCTGGTAATGGCTACACAGAACCCTATCGAGCAGGAAGGAACCTATCAGTTGCCTGAAGCACAGGTAGACCGTTTCCTGCTGAAGGTAATCATCGATTATCCTACACTGGAAGAGGAGAAGCTCATTATCCGTGAGAATATTCAGGGTGGACTTCCTGAGGTTACTCCTGTAACATCCGCCGAGGAGATTCTGAAGGCTCGCAAGATTGTAAACGAGGTTTATCTCGATGAGAAGATTGAGCAGTATATTGCCGATATCGTCTTTGCTTCACGTTATCCTGAGCGCTACGGACTGGGCGAGCTGAAAGATATGATTACCTTCGGCGGCAGTCCTCGTGCCAGCATCTCTCTTGCCAAGGCAGCCAGAGCCTATGCGTTTATCAAGCATCGCGGCTATGTGATTCCAGAAGATGTAAGAGCTGTAGCCCATGACGTAATGCGCCATCGTATCGGCCTTTCTTACGAGGCTGAGGCAAGCAATGTGACAAGCGAGGAAATCGTAAGCCGCATCATTAATAAGGTGGAAGTGCCTTGATTCGGTAAGTGAAGAGTGAAGAACGAAGAGTGAAAAATTCGCTTGCTTCACTAATCATAAAGTTCAATGTTCAAAATTCAAAGTTCAAAGTAATAAGTTGGATACACAAGATATCTTAAAAAAGGTTCGGAAGATAGAAATCAAGACTCGCGGACTGAGTCAGAACATCTTCGCTGGTCAGTATCATTCTGCCTTCAAGGGTAGGGGAATGGCCTTTGCCGAGGTGCGCGAATATCAGTACGGCGATGATGTGAGAGACATCGACTGGAACGTGACCGCCCGCTTTCATAAGCCTTACGTCAAGGTGTTTGAAGAGGAAAGGGAACTGACGGTGATGCTGCTCGTAGACGTCAGCGGGTCGCTCGATTTCGGTACGATGAAGCAGATGAAGCGCGATCTGGCTACTGAGATTGCTGCCACACTCGCCTTCAGTGCCATCCAGAACAATGACAAGATAGGTGTCATCTTCTTCTCTGACCGTATCGAGAAGTACATTCCGCCTAAGAAAGGAAGAAAGCATATTCTCTATATCATCAGAGAAATGCTCAACTTCCAGCCGCAAAGCCAGCGTACCGACATCGGCTGCGCCCTGGAATATTTCACCCGCGTGATGAAACGCCACTGCACAGCTTTCGTAATCAGCGACTTCTACGATCATAAGGATTTCCAGCATCAGTTGCAGATTGCCAACCAGAAGCATGATGTAGTAGCCATCCAGGTTTACGACCCGCGTGCCAAGGTGCTGCCTGATGTAGGATTGCTCAAGGTGATGGACGCAGAAACCGGACACGAAATGTATATTGATACAAGTTCGAAGAAACTGCGAATGGCTCATACCCAGCAATGGCTGATGCAGCAGGAAAATCTGAAAACCGACTTTGCCAAAAGCAAGGTCGACTGGACTTCGATTGCCACTAACGAGGACTTCTCGAAGGCGCTCCTGATGCTTTTCAAGCAGAGGGGCTGATAAACCGAAAGCTCAAAGTAAAGAAACTATGTTTAAAGTAAAGAATATCATATTGTCGCTCGCTCTCCTGGGGTGCTCAGGCTTAGCTCAAGCCCAGCAGGTAGAGCAACGCATCGACTCGCTGCAGATACTGATAGGACAGCAGACCGTGCTGCATCTGAAGGCTTCGGTCAAGCAGGGCGATAAGGTGGAACTGCCATCTTTCAAGCCGCAGCAGCAAATTACGCCGGGAGTGGAAGTGGTAGAGCAGAGTAAAGGCGACACTTCGCACATAGGCGACGACCGCATGGTGGTGAGTCGCGACTATACGCTGACTTCGTTTGATGAAAAGGTGTATGCGATTCCTGCGCTCAATGTGAAGGTAAACGGCAAGAACTGTCATGGAAACCAGCTTGCGCTGAAGGTGCTCACCGTGCCCGTAGATACGGTTCATCCCAACCAGTTCTATCCGCCCAAGGATGTTCAGGACAATCCTTTCTCCTGGAGCGAATGGAGTGCGATTTTTTGGTTGAGCCTATTGCTGTTAATCCTCTGTGGCGCATGGCTTTATCTGCGCAACAGACTGAAAAACAACAAGCCGATTATCACCCATATCCGCATCGTAAAACGTGTTCCGGCTCACGAAAAGGCGCTGAATCAAATCAACGTCATCAAGCAGCAGCACGTAGAGAATCAGGAAACACAGAAGGCTTACTACACCCAGCTTACCAATACGCTGAGAGAATATATCGTGAGCCGTTTCGGATTCAATGCGATGGAAATGACCAGTATGGAAATCATCGAACGTTTGCGCGAAGCAGGCGACCAGAAGATGATTGATGAACTGAAGGAACTCTTCCAGACTGCCGATCTCGTGAAGTTTGCCAAATATGAAACTCTGGTGAATGAGAACGACGCAAACCTGGTGAATGCCATCAACTTCATCGACCAGACCAAGACAGATGAGAAACCTACAGAAGAAAAGGTGGTTCCGCAGCTGACCAATGAAGAGCAGAAGACGCAATCTCAGCGCCGCCTCATCAAGTCGCTCCTCTGGATAGGAGCCATCGTAGGTCTGGCTCTGTTGGGTTACATCATTTACCAGTCAGCCATGCTGCTGATGTAAAGCAGGGTGTTCTTATGAAACGTTTCGCCGGGCAAAGCGGTTTATTCCGAAACTCTTTGCCTGGCTATAAATAGAAAAATATAGAAATGGAATTTGCAAGTAAAGGCTATTTTCTGTTGCTCCTGTTGCTGATACCTTATATATTATGGTATTTCCTCTACAGGAAGAAGAATGCGCCAACCATGCGCATGAGCGACACGAAAAAGTATCAATATGCTCCGAAGAGCCTGCGTGTGCGTCTCATCCATCTGCCAATGGTACTGAGATGCATCTGTTTCGTGCTCATCGTCTGTGCGATGGCTCGTCCGCAGACGCATACGGCTTGGGACAACAAGACGGTAGAAGGCATTGACATTATGTTGGCAATGGACGTTTCCACCTCTATGCTTGCCGAAGATTTGAGACCGAACCGTATGGAAGCGGCTAAGGATGTGGCAACAGAATTCATCTCGGGAAGACCGAACGACAACATCGGTCTGACTATCTTTGCCGGTGAAGCTTTCACCCAGTGCCCGATGACAACCGATCATGCCAGTCTGTTGCGCCTCTTGCAGGCAACCCGTACGGATATTGCCGCCCGGGGACTGATAGACGACGGAACTGCAGTGGGAATGGGACTCGCCAATGCCGTGAGCCGCCTGAAGGATTCTAAGTCAAAATCGAAGGTTGTGATTCTTCTTACCGACGGCAGTAACAACATGGGTGAAATCTCACCTATGACCGCAGCAGAGATTGCCAAGAGCTACGGAATCCGCGTTTACACCATCGGTGTAGGAACCAACAAGGTAGCTCCTTATCCAATGCCTGTGGCAGGAGGAGTACAGTACGTCAACATTCCGGTAGAGATAGATACGAAGACGCTGAGTGATATTGCGCAGACTACCGATGGTAATTTCTATCGCGCAACGAACAATAATGAGCTGAAGAAGATTTACAGGGACATTGATAAACTGGAGAAAACCAAGTTTAATGTCAAGCATTTCGCTAAGCGATATGAAGCTTATCAGCCATTCGCCCTGGCAGCTCTCCTGGTATTGCTGGTAGAAATCCTGCTCCGCATCACCTGGTTCAGAAGAATTCCGTAACCCGGATACTGAGCCATCACTGATTATCGGAGATATTCCGCTATCTTTCGGAGATATTCTGCTATCTTTCGGAGATATTTTACCAGTTATCGGAGATATTTTACTGATTATCGGATAATCGAATAGAAGATATAATTAGAATAGAAAATGTTAAGATTTGAAGATCCTATATTTCTCTGGCTGTTGTGGATTATACCAGTACTGATTCTCATCAGACTGATAGGATGGAGAAGAAGAAAGGCTAAACTGAAGAAGCTCGGCGATCCGGAACTTCTGAAACAGCTCATGCCCAACATCTCCAAATATCGCCCAACAGTTAAGTTTGTGCTGATGCTCGCAGCCTTGGCGCTTCTCATCGTGATGGTAGCTCGTCCGCAGATGGGCAGCAAGATTTCTCACGATAAGCGACATGGTATTGAAACCATCATTTGCCTCGATATTTCAAATTCCATGCTCTGTCAGGACGTGGTTCCATCCCGTTTGGACAAGAGTAAGATGCTTATCGAAAATCTGGTCGACAACTTTAACAACGACAAGATTGGACTCATCGTCTTTGCCGGCGATGCGTTCGTGCAGTTGCCAATCACCACCGATTATGTTTCGGCAAAGATGTTTCTCCAGAACATAACCCCTGGTCTTATCCAGACCCAGGGAACCAATATCGGCGAAGCCATCGATTTAGCTTCCAAGAGTTTCACCCAGCAGGAGAATGTGGGCAGAGCCATCATCGTAATTACTGATGGCGAAAACCATGAGCCTGGCGCACAGGAGGCGGCTACTGCTGCCAACAAGAAAGGAATCAATGTCTTTATCCTGGGCATAGGAAACACCAAGGGAGCGCCAATCCCTATGGGCGACGGCTCTTATCTGAAGGACAATGCGGGCAACACCGTAATGACCGCCCTGAATGAGCAGATGTGCAAGGATCTTGCCCAGGCAGGCAAGGGTCAGTACATTCATGTAGATAATACCAGCGATGCGGAAAGAGCATTGAATGATGATATTGCCAAATTGCAGAAAGGTGATGTAACGAGTGTGGTTTACAGCGCTTATGATGAACAGTTCCAGGCTGTAGGTATTCTTGTCATCCTGTTGCTTATCATCGAAATCTGTCTGCTTGAGGTAAAGAATCCTCTGCTCAGAAACATCAAGTTTTTTAAGAAAGACATCAAGAAGCCTTTCTGATAAACGTTTATACATTATTATATAATAAGAATGAGATATTTAAGATATATATTGGTTTTTGCCCTGATGGTGCTGGGCTTGGCGAAGGTGGGAGCGCAGAACGACCGCAACTTCATCCGCCAGGGAAACCGCGCCTATCATAAACAGAAGTGGGCTGCAGCCGAAACGCAATATCGCAAGGCTATCTCCAAAAATCAGAAGAATGCGCAGGCTGTCTATAATCTGGGTTGCGCCCTGATGATGCAGCAGAAGGATTCGATGGCAATGATACAGTTTGAGAATGCTTCGAAACTGGAAACGAACAAGATGCGACGCGCCAAAAGTTACCACAACATGGGTGTGGTCATGCAGCAGCATCAGCAATATGCGCAGGCCATAGGATGTTATGAGAACGCCCTGCGCTGCAATCCGCAGGACAATGCAACCCGATATAATCTTGCCCTCTGCAAGAAACTGCTTAAAAACCAGAAGCAGAACAAGCAGAACGATAAGAACAAGAACAACAAGAATAAAAACAAGGACAAGAACAAAGACAAGCAGAATAAGGATCAGAACAAAGATCAGAATAAAGGCAAGAACAAGAACGACAAAAACAAGAACAACCAGAATAAGAACAATCAGCAGAATAAGAACAATCAGCAGAATCAGAACAATCAGGACAAGATGAGCAAAGATAATGCTGAACAACTCTTGAACGCTGCCATCCAGCAGGAGAAGGATACGAAGCGCAAGATGCAGAAAGCGATGAGTCAGCCTCGCAGAAAGCAATATGAGAAAAACTGGTAAAAAGTAAAATAATACAACGAGCATAATAGATTTAGAACATGAAACATATAGGTTGGTTTATTATTATATGGGCAATGCTTCTGGGCTTCAGTTTGCAGCTGAAAGCCCAGCATATCAGTGTGTCGGCACCAACACACGTGGCGGCGGGAGAAAACTTCCGTGTGGCCTATACCATCAATACACGTGATGTAGAGGAATTCCGCCTGGGCGGAGTAGGAGAAGGACTTGAAGTAATCGCAGGTCCTTACACTTCATCGCAGTCCAGTTATCAGATGATCAATGGCCATACTTCCTCTTCATCGTCGGTAACCATTACCTATACGCTCTACGCAGCTAAGAACGGAACCTTTGGCATTGGTGCCTCTCATGCCATCGTAAATGGTAAGAAACTCTCTTCCCATCCGGTTAAGATTACGGTTTCTGGCCATGCTGCACGCAACAACGGCGCACCTTCCATGCACGGACAGAATGATAATAATGAACCACGCATGCGAACAGCCGGATCAAGAATATCAGGCCGCGACCTCTTCATCAAGGTTACAGCCAACAAGCGACGCGTTCACGAACAGGAACCGGTGCTCCTTACTTATAAGGTTTACACGCAGGTAGACCTTACCCAGCTGGAAGGCAAGATGCCTGACCTGAAGGGATTCCACAACCAGGAAGTTCCACTGCCTCAGCAGAAGACCTTCCATACTGAAACCGTAAACGGCCGACCTTACCGATGCGTTACATGGAGTCAGTATGTTATGTATCCGCAGATGACGGGAAGCCTCACCATTCCAGCTATTACCTTCAAGGGAATCGTGGTTCAGCAGAACAGAAACGTTGACCCGATGGAAGCTTTCTTCAATGGTGGATCCGGCTATGTTGAAGTAAAGAAAGATATTATAGCTCCTAGTGTGAAAATTCAGGTTGATCCATTGCCTCAGCGCCCTGCCAACTTCTCGGGCGGTGTAGGTAAATTCAACATTAGTGCTTCCATCGACAAGAAGGAAGTGAAGGCTGGCGAACCAATCACCATTCGTGTAGTGGTAGGAGGAATCGGAAACCTGAAGTTGCTCAAGCAGCCTGTCATTACCTTCCCTAAGGATTTTGACAAGTACGATGCGAAGGTGACCGACAAGACCCGCCTTACAGCCAATGGCGTAGAAGGCAATATGATTTATGACTTCCTGGCTGTGCCTCGTAATCAGGGAAATTATACCATTCCTGCGGTAGAATTCACCTATTATGATACTTCGGCTAACAAGTACAAGACAATCAAGACCCAGCCGTTTACGCTGAACGTAGAGAAGGGCGATGGAACTTCAGATAATGAAACATCAGATTTCAGCAACAAGGATAAGGACATTCATGCGCTGAAACTGGGCAAGTCTAAGCTCCATGATATTGACGATATGTTCTACGGAAGCTTCGGCTACTGGACCAGTCTGCTGGTTCCATTGGCAGCCTTCTTTGCCCTGCTCATTGTCTTCCGCCGCCGTGCTCTCGAGAATGCCGACCTTGTAAAGGTTCGTTCCAACAAGGCAAACAAGATAGCAACCAAGCGCCTGAAGAAGGCTCATCTGCTGATGCTCGGTGGCAAGCAGGAAGAATTCTACGATGAAGTGCTCCGTGCTTTGTGGGGCTATGTAAGCTACAAGCTCAACATGCCTGCCGAAAAGCTCTCACGTGAAAACATTCAGGCTATGCTCGAAAAACATTGTGTAGAGGAGAGAACTATCGAGAAGTTTACAACTGCGCTCGATGAATGTGAGTTTGAACGCTATGCGCCGGGCGACCCTGCCGGCAATATGAACCGTACATTCGAATCAGCAATGACTGCTATTATGGATATAGAAAATGCTATCAATGCAACGCGTAAGCAGCGCAAGAAGAGTGCAACCGGATACTCATTCGTCATGATGATCATGGTGATGTTGGGCTGCTCTGTTTCTGCAGGCGCTGTAACCAAGAACAATGCTGATACGGAATATCAGAAAGGTAACTATCAGCAGGCCATACGCGACTATGAGGAAATATTGAACAACTATGGTGTTTCTGCCGAAGTTTACTATAACTTGGGCAATGCTTATTACCGTACAGACAATATTACCAAGGCTGTGCTCAATTATGAGCGTGCCCATCTGCTCTCGCCAGGCGATGAAGACATCAGCTTCAACCTGCAGTTTGCACGTAGCAAGACCATCGATAAGATTACGCCGGAAAGCGAGATGTTCTTCGTAACCTGGTGGAAGGCGCTGGTCAACTTTACAAGTGTTGACTGTTGGGCTAAGACAGGCATCATAGCCATCATCATGGCGCTGGTTCTGGTCTTGGTTTATCTCTTCGGTTCGCATATCGTTTTGCGCAAGATTGGTTTCTTCGGTGGAATCTTCTTCGTGGCAGTTTTCCTGCTGAGCAATCTCTTTGCTTACCAGCAGCGGCAGATGCTCATCAACCGTACGGGAGCCATCATCATTGCTCCTTCTGTCAATGTGAAGAAGACTCCAGCCAAGACGAGCGTTGACCTCTTCCTGCTGCATGAAGGAACCCGAGTTGACATTACCGATAAGGCGATGAAAGGCTGGCGTGAAATCAAGGTAGGAGACGGCAGAGAAGGCTGGATTGAAACCAAGGCAATTGAGGAAATCTGATTAAGATAAAATCTGATTAAAATAAAGAGAATGGATTTTAGTAGGATACAAGATTTTGACATGCAGCTGTTGCATGTGTTTAACGGCAGCGAGAATGTCTGGCTCGATCAGATGGCGATGGCGCTTACGTCGGGCTGGACATGGATTCCGCTTTATATTGTCCTCTTCGTTGTTGTGATAAGAAACAACGAGATGATGGGCCAGATTGCACTCGTGGTAGGAGGAGCATTGCTCTGTATCTTTCTGGCTGATGGACTGGTGGATGGAATCATCAAACCGCTGGCTGAAAGATGCAGACCTTCCAGTGACCCGATGTTCAAGTATACGGTTCAGGTGGTTGACAATATGCGCCTCAAGAGTTTCAGCTTCTGTTCGGCTCATGCAGCCAATACGCTTTCGTTAGCCATCTTCTTCTCGTTGCTCATCCGCAGCAAACTGGTTACGTGGACTCTGTTATTATGGTCGCTCGTAAACTGCTGGACCCGTCTTTACCTGGGTGTTCATTATCCGGTCGACATTCTTTGCGGTTTGGCTATCGGAGCTGTGGTGGGAGTTGTCGTTTATCTTATCTACATCAGGATGTATTACCGCATCTCCCCAAAGATTAAGTATATTTCTAACCAGTATACGAGTACGGGTTACGACTATGATGATGTAGATAAAATCATGACCGTAGTGATATTTACCCTTATCATGGTTGTGTTTTATGCCACCTGTCAGATGGCACATTTTTAGTACAGAAATAAAAGTTCAAAATAGAAAGTTCAAAAAGTAAAATAAATAATGGATACAAAACACATTAAAATTAGTGATTATAACTATGATTTACCGGATGAGCGCATCGCAAAATTCCCTATCGCCCAGCGCGACCACAGCAAACTGCTGGTCTATAAGCACGGCGAGGTAAGCGATGA
Organism: uncultured Prevotella sp.; assembly: GCA_958369755.1. Taxonomy (GTDB): domain Bacteria; phylum Bacteroidota; class Bacteroidia; order Bacteroidales; family Bacteroidaceae; genus Prevotella. The sequence continues at coordinate 6,282 of CATXJC010000020.1, read as the reverse complement.
TGTTTTCCATCATCTTCCCACATATCTCCCTCAAGGAGCCTTGATGATATTCAACAATACCAAGGTGATACAAGCGCGTCTGCACTTCCGCAAGGAAACAGGTGCGCTTATTGAGGTTTTCTTGATGGAGCCTGCAGAACCTACTGATTATGAACTCATGTTCCAGACCACCGGACATTGTTCCTGGCTCTGCATGATCGGTAATCTGAAGAAATGGAAAGAGGGAAGCCTGAAGCGTGATTTCGAAATCAAGGGCAATAAGCTTACGCTCAGCGCTACCATGCGACGCGGAGATGCTCTTGGTTCTGAGGCGCAGAAAATGGTTGCCAAAGGCGGAGGAACCAACTATTGGGTTGACTTCGATTGGGACAACGACAAGGTGTCTTTCGCTGAGATTCTCGAAGCAGTAGGCGAGTTGCCTATTCCTCCATATCTCAACCGCAAGACCGAGGAGAGCGACAAGACTACCTATCAGACGGTTTATTCTAAAATCAAGGGAAGTGTGGCTGCTCCAACTGCCGGACTTCACTTTACTGAGGCGGTTCTCAAGGATCTTGATGCGCATGGAATCGACCGCGAAGAAGTAACCCTGCATGTAGGAGCCGGCACATTCAAACCGGTGAAGAGTCTTGAAATCGAAGGCCATCAGATGCATACGGAATACATTGTTGTTCATCGCCGCAGTCTGGAAAAACTCATCAAGCACGAGTGCCGGGTCATTGCCGTAGGAACCACCAGCGTCCGTACCATCGAGAGCCTCTATTACATGGGCGTTCATCTGCTGAAGCATCCTGAGGCAAATGAAGAAGATCTGCACGTAAAACAGTGGGATCCTTACGAGCTTTCTGAAGATGGCAATCTGGTAGATGGAATCACTCCGATGCAGGCTATCCAGGCAATCATCGATTATCTGGACCGCAACGGCTTGGAGGCTCTCCATTCCAGCACGCAGATTATCATTGCTCCTGGCTATCAGTATAAGATTGTGAAGATGCTGGTCACCAATTTCCATCAGCCTCAGAGTACGCTCCTGCTTCTGGTGAGTGCTTTCCTCAAGGGCGATTGGAGGAAGGTTTACGATTATGCTCTTTCGCATGATTTCCGTTTCCTGAGCTATGGAGATTCATCCCTGCTCATTCCATAAAAGGAGTTAGGAAAACTATAAATTATTAATTGTAAATTATAAATTAAAATAGATGATTTCAGTAGAAGGACTGAAAGTAGAGTTTGGCGTCAAGCCTCTCTTTCATGATGTAAGTTTCGTCATCAACGACCGCGACCGCATTGCCCTGGTGGGTAAGAATGGTGCCGGAAAATCAACGATGCTCAAGATTCTCTGCGGTTTGCAGAAACCTACTGATGGCGTTGTGGCTATTCCTAACGAAACCACTATCGGCTATCTGCCACAGGTGATGAAACTGCAGGACGATACGACCGTGAAAGAGGAAACCCGCAAGGCTTTCGCCCATAATACCGAGATGAAGGCGCGTCTGGACAAGATGCAGCAGGAAATGGCCGACCGCACCGACTATGAGAGCGAAAGCTATGCTCAGCTCGTAGAGAAGTTTACCCAGGAACATGAACGCTACATGATGATGGGTGGCGAAAACTATGAGGCTGAGATAGAGCGCACCTTGACCGGTCTTGGCTTTACGCGCGATGATTTCGAGCGCCCAACCAAGGAGTTTTCCGGCGGTTGGCGAATGCGTATCGAACTTGCCAAGATTCTGTTGCAGAAGCCTGATGTCCTGCTCCTCGATGAGCCTACCAACCACCTTGATATTGAAAGTATCCAGTGGTTGGAGCAGTTCCTGGCGCAGAGTGCCAAGGCTGTGGTTCTGGTGAGCCACGACCGTGCTTTCATCAACAATGTAACTAACCGTACCCTCGAAATTACTTGCGGAAGGGTAGAAGACTATAAGGTGAAATACGATGAGTATGTGGTGTTGCGTGCTGAACGCCGCGAGCAGCAGCTCCGTGCCTACGAAAACCAGCAGAAGGAAATTGCCGACATCAAGGATTTCATCGAGCGGTTCCGCTACAAGCCTACCAAGGCGGTTCAGGTGCAGAGCAGAATCAAGCAGCTCGAGAAAATCGTGCCTATTGAGGTGGATGAGGTTGACAACAAGCAGATGCACCTCAAATTCCCTCCTTGTCTCAGAAGTGGCGATTATCCTATCATCTGCGATGAGGTGCGCAAAGATTACGGCGCCCATACCGTCTTCGACCATGTTACCTTTACCATCAAGCGTGGCGAGAAGGTGGCTTTCGTGGGTAAGAACGGCGAGGGTAAGTCTACCCTGGTAAAATGTATCATGGGTGAGATTCCTTTCACCGGAACGCTCAAGATTGGTCATAATGTGCAGATTGGTTATTTCGCCCAGAATCAGGCGCAGCTCTTGGATGAGAATCTTACCATCTTCCAGACTATCGACAATGTGGCAACAGGCGAAATGCGTCTGAAGGTGAACGATCTCCTGGGCGCCTTCATGTTTGGCGGCGAGACTTCTGAGAAGTTTGTCAAGGTTCTGAGTGGAGGAGAACGCAGCCGACTGGCGATGATCAAGCTCCTGCTCGAACCGGTGAATTTCCTCATTCTCGATGAGCCTACCAACCACCTCGACATGCAGTCGAAGGATGTGCTGAAAGAAGCCATCAAGGCTTTCGATGGAACAGCCATCATCGTGAGCCACGACCGTGAATTCCTCGATGGTCTGGTTGATAAGGTCTATGAGTTTGGCGGCGGCAAGGTTCGTGAGCATCTCGGTGGCATTTACGATTATCTCCGTGCCCATAATGCCGAGAACATCAATCAGGCGCTTGCCAACCAGAGCATGGCTTCTGCCGGTTCGCCTTCTGCCAATACTTCCGGCTCTTCTGTTGCATCAGGTTCTACAGCCGACAGTCTTGCCTCTGCCACATCCGGCAAGCAGAGCTACGCTGAACATAAGGAACAGCAGAAGAAGATTCGTAAGGCTGAGAAAGCCGTGAAGGAATGTGAGGCGAAGATTGAAAAACTGGAAGCGAGAAAGAAGGAGATTGATGAACTCCTGATGAAACCGGAAAATGCAACCAACATGGAACTCGTTACTGAATACACCGAACTCATGAAGGGTCTCGATGAGGAGAACGAGCGCTGGATGCTCCTTTCGGAAGAACTGGAAGAAGTTTCGAAATAATAGTAACATTAATATAAAAAAGAGAAGAAAATGAAAATGAAGATGATCTTACCGATGATGCTGATCGCAGCTCTGCCATTAGGCGCTGATGCTCAGAACAAATCGGGTCTTGTCATGAGCAATCTCGACAAGACAGTAAAGCCAGCAGACAGTTTCTATCAGTTTGCTACTGGCGGATGGCAGAAGAACAATCCTCTTCCTGCCGCTTACAGCCGTTATGGCAGTTTTGACCAGCTGGCTGAGAACAACAACAAGCGCATCAACACCATTCTTTCTGAACTCCAGAAGAAGACTTACAAGGCTGGAACCATCGAGCAGAAATTGTCTGATTTCTACAAACTCTCTATGGATGTTGACAGCCGCAACAAGGCTGGAATCGCTCCAGTAAAGTCTCTGTTGGATGAGATTGAAGCTGCCAAGACCAAGGAAGAGCTTCAGAAGCTTCAGGTTAAGTATGCATGGATGGGTCTCGGTTTGGGCTATGTCTCAGGTTTCGATGCCGATGAGAAGAACGTAACCATGAACATCTACATCCTGATGCAGGGCGGTCTTACTCTCGGTGCCAAGGATTATTACCTCAACAACGATGCTGCAACTGTAGCTATCCGTGAGGCTTATAAGACTTACCTCAGCAAGATGTTCCAGCTCTATGGTTTCTCTGCTGATGAAGCTGCCAAGAAGGCTTCTGCCGTATTCCTTCACGAAACAACGCTCGCTACTTTCTCAAAGAGCCGTACCGAACTTCGTGATCCTCAGGCCAACTACAACAAGATGACCTTGGCAGAATTCAAGGAGAATTATCCTAACATTCCTCTCGAGGCACTTGCCAACGCCGAGGGAATCAAGAGCGAATATCTCAAGGAGATGATCGTAGGTCAGCCTGCTTTCTTCGCCGGTTATGACAAGGTGGCTGCTGCAGAATGTGCAGGCACATTGAAGGCTTTGATGGAGTGGGACATCATTAATAGTTCTGCTTCTTACCTCAGCGATGAGATTCGCGAAGCTCGTTTCGAATTCTTCGGCAAGACTATGAGTGGCCGTAAGGAGGATTATCCTCTTTGGAAGCGCGCTACTACTCAGGTTGAGGCTCAGTTGGGCGAGGCGCTCGGTCGCATCTACTGCAAGCGCTATTTCCCAGAAAGCTCTAAGAAGATGATGGAGACACTCGTGAAGAATCTTCAGATCAGTCTCGGTCAGCGTATCGATGCTCAGGCCTGGATGAGCGATGCTACAAAGAAAGCTGCCCACAACAAGCTCGACAAGTTCTATGTAAAGATTGGTTATCCTAACAAGTGGACTGATTTCAGCAAGCTCAGCATCGACCCATCTAAGAGCTATTATGAGAACGTATTGGCTTGCCGCAAGTTTGCCAACGATAAGGAGATTGCAAAGAAGGCAGGAAAGCCGGTAGATAAGGATGAGTGGTTCATGACTCCTCAGACCGTGAACGCTTACTACAATCCTACTACCAATGAAATCTGCTTCCCAGCTGGTATTCTCCAGTATCCTTTCTTCGATCCTAAAGCTGATGCAGCATTCAACTATGGTGCTATCGGCGTAGTAATCGGTCATGAGATGACTCACGGATTCGATGATCAGGGTCGTCAGTATGATGCTAGCGGTAATCTGAAGGACTGGTGGACTGCTGAAGATGCAGAAGGTTTCAACAAGCGTGCTGATATGTATGCTGATTTCTTCAGCAACATCAAGGTGTTGCCTGATCTGAATGCCAACGGCCGTTTCACCCTCGGCGAGAACCTTGCCGACCACGGTGGTTTGATGGTTTCATACAATGCCTTCAAGAATGCTACAGCCAAGAAGCCATTGAAGAACAAGGATGGTTTCACTCCTGACCAGCGTTTCTTCCTCGCCTATGCAGGTGTTTGGGGACAGAACATTACTGATAAGGAAATCCGCAACCGCGTAAAGAATGATCCTCATTCTCTCGGCAAGTGGCGTGTTGATGGTGCGCTTCCTCACATCGATGCTTGGTATGAGGCATTTGGTGTAAAGCAGGGCGATAAGCTGTTCATTCCTAAGAACCAGCGCCTGGAGCTTTGGTAATTCTCAGAAGGAAATTTTTCCGAATAGAATTTTTCGGGAATGTTTTTTCCGAATAGATAGAAAAAAATAAAGTCCTGATGTTTCGTTTGTTTGAAACATCAGGACTTTTTGTTTTATGCTTGAAGTATTTTTTGATAAGAAAACAATAGAATAGGGGGTTATTGTTTCTTCTCCAGTTCCTGAAGATTTTCCATCTTCTTCGATTCCAGGAATTCGTAAATGCCGCAGAGATGTTCGCGGACGCGACCATGACCGAACTCATAAACCTTGCTGACAAGACCATCGAGGAAATCACGGTCGTGACTAACCACGATGAGCGTTCCGTCGAAATCGAGCAAGGCCTGTTTCAGCACATCCTTGGTCTTCAGGTCGAGGTGGTTGGTAGGCTCATCGAGAATCAGCAGATTCACCGGCTCCAGCAGCAGTTTGAGAATGGCAAGGCGGGTGCGCTCACCTCCCGACAATACTTTCACCTTCTTGGTAGAATCCTCTCCGCCAAACATGAATGCTCCCAGCAAATCGCGTATCTTGTTGCGGATTTCACCCTTGGCAACATCATCAATGGTCTGGAATACGGTAAGTTCGCCATCGAGCAGAGAAGCCTGGTTCTGGGCGAAATAACCTATCTGCACATTATGTCCCAATTCCAACTTTCCTTCGTTCTGAAGTTGCCCCATGATACATTTCACAAGCGTTGACTTACCCTCTCCGTTTCTTCCTACGAAGGCTATCTTGTCGCCTCTTTCTACGGTAAGATTCACGCCGCTGAAAATCTTCTTGCCATCAAACGACATCGCCACATCGCTCATCTGAACCGGATAAGCACCGCTTCGTGGGCTCGGCGGGAACTTGAGTCGGAGGCGACTTGTATCTTCTTCATCCACTTCGATAAGTTCCAGTTTCTCCAGCATCTTCACGCGGCTCTGCACCTGGAAGGTTTTAGAATAAGTGCCTTTGAAGCGTTCTATAAAGTCCTTGGTTTCAGCAATCATCTTCTGCTGTTCCTCATATTTCTTCATCTGCTGTTCGCGGCGTTCCT
>CATXJC010000019.1 GCA_958369755.1 uncultured Prevotella sp. | reverse complement strand
ACAGGAAACAGAAGAACATCATCCGCGGTAAGCTGATCACCGCCACTGCCGTTGACGCCTCTACTGAGGATAAGATGCGCAAGATGGTGGAGCAGAGAACGAAAGGTACTGTGGAGTTCAAGACCGAGGTGAACCCTGAACTGATTGGCGGTTTCATCCTTGAGTATGATACTTACAGAATGGATGCGAGCGTAAAGACTAAGCTCAACAACATTCTGACACAGCTCAAAAAGTAAAAATAATTAAAGTAAATAACAAAATGTCAGATAAAATTAAACCAAGTGAGGTGTCTGAGGTTCTTCAGCAGCAGCTCCAGGAGGTTAATGGCTCTCAGCAGTTTGACGAGGTGGGTACCGTGCTTACCGTCAGCGATGGCGTGGCTCGTATCTATGGTCTGCGCAATGCCGAGGCTAATGAACTTCTTGAGTTTGAGAACGGAACCATGGCTATCGTCATGAACTTGGAGGAAGACAATGTAGGTTGTGTCCTCTTAGGTCCTACAGCTGGCATCAAGGAGGGACAGAGCGTGAAGCGTACACACCGTATTGCTTCTATCCGCGTAAACGACAACTTCCTCGGACGTGTCGTAAACCCTCTGGGTCAGGCTATTGATGGTCTGGGTGACATCGACCTCACCGATTCTTTCGAGATGCCTTTGGATCGTAAGGCACCTGGTGTAATCTATCGTCAGCCAGTAAAGGAACCTCTTCAGACTGGTTTGAAGGCGGTAGACTCTATGATTCCTATCGGTCGTGGACAGCGTGAGTTGATCATCGGTGACCGTCAGACCGGTAAGACTGCCATCGCAGTGGATACCATCATCAACCAGAAGAGTTTCTATGAGGCAGGCAAGCCTGTATATTGTATCTATGTAGCCATCGGCCAGAAAGCATCTACCGTTGCAGCATTGGTACAGAACCTGAAGGAGCACGGTGCCCTGCCATATACCATCATCGTAAGTGCTACCGCTGCCGATCCTGCAGCCATGCAGTATTACGCACCATTCGCCGGTGCGGCTATCGGTGAGTACTTCCGCGACCGCGGTTACTCAGCCCTCGTAGTATATGATGACTTGAGTAAGCAGGCTGTGGCTTACCGTGAGGTATCATTGATCCTCCGCCGTCCATCAGGACGTGAGGCTTACCCTGGTGATGTGTTCTATCTCCACTCTCGTCTGTTGGAGCGTGCCGCTCGTATCAACGACCAGCAGGAGGTAGCCGAGCAGATGAACGACCTTCCAGAGTGCATGAAGGGTCATGTAAAGGGTGGTGGTTCTTTGACAGCCCTTCCTATCATCGAAACACAGGCAGGTGACGTATCAGCATACATCCCAACCAATGTGATTTCCATCACCGACGGTCAGATCTTCCTTGAGACCGACCTCTTCAACCAGGGCTTCCGTCCAGCTATCAACGTAGGTATTTCCGTATCTCGTGTAGGTGGTTCTGCCCAGATCAAGAGTATGAAGAAGGTGGCTGGTACACTGAAGATTGATATGGCTCAGTATCGTGAGCTGGAGGCCTTCTCTAAGTTCTCTAGCGATATGGATGCCGTAACAGCGATGACTCTGGACCGTGGCCGTAAGAACGACCAGTTGCTGGTTCAGCCTCAGTACCGCCCAATGCCGGTAGGCGAGCAGGTAGCTATTCTCTACTGTGGTGTTCACGGATTGATGCACGACGTGCCAATGGATAAGGTTCGCGACTGTCAGGATCTGTTCCTCGATGCAATGCGCAGCCAGCACGCTGATGTGATTGAGACTTTGGGCGATGGTAAACTCACCGACGATGCCATTAAGGCAGTCGAGGAGACCATGGCTAATGTTGCAGGACAATATAAAGCGTAATAGCCTATGCCGTCATTAAAAGAGATTAAAACTCGCATAGCCAGCGTTAACAGTACCCGTAAGATTACGAGTGCGATGAAGATGGTGGCTTCCAGTAAGTTGCATCATGCTCAGGTAGCTATCCAGAATATGCTGCCTTATGGAAATATGCTGGAACATATCCTCAAGAGTTTCCTGGTAAGTACTCCGAATGTCGACCATCCGTTGCAGTTGGAGCACAAGGAGACCAAGCGTGTAGCTCTTGTGGTATACAGTTCTAACAGCAGCTTGTGTGGTGGATTCAATTCCAACGTTATCAAGATGATGATGCATGCGGTGGACGAGTATAAGGCTCAAGGCATTGACGACATCACGGTATATCCTATCGGACGAAAAGTGGCAGAGAAGGCACAGAAACTGGGTTTGAAGATTGGCGGTAACTTTAATGATCTTGCCGATCATCCTCATGCCAGCGCCTGTGCAGATATCGCCCGTTCACTTGCCAAGCAGTATGCTGCTGGTGAGCTCGATAAGGTGGAGATGATTTATCATCACTTTAAGAGTGCCGGTTCACAGATTCTGACCCGCAAGACTTTCTTGCCTATTGACCTCAGCACTGAGGCGATAGGAGTGGACAACGATCGTGACCTTACCTCTAATGTGGCTACGGCAAAGGCTCAGGAATATCTGCGCCAAAAGCAGGCTGAAGCTGACGGACGCCAGAGTTCTGAGGCAAAACCTCTGAATGATGACTTCATTGTAGAGCCAGACTTGGAGACTGTTTTGGGAGTCTTGATTCCTAAGCAGCTTCGTCTGATGATTTATACAGCGTTGCTGGATAGCCAGGCGAGTGAGCATGCTGCCAGAATGGTGGCCATGCAGACCGCTACGGATAATGCCGATGAACTCTTGCGCGAACTCAACTTGCAGTACAACAAGAGTCGTCAACAGGCCATTACCAATGAATTGCTTGATATTGTGGGAGGTAGCGTAAACAACTAAGTTACGCATCTCTTCAATCTATAAAATTAAATCGGGATGTTTGCAGTTCTGTACTTGCAGACATCCCGATTTTTTTATCTCCCTTAGTTACGAATATTATCTCCCTTAGTTACGAATGCTATCTCCCTTAGTTACGAGTATTATCTCCCTTAGTTATGAAAATATCTCCGAAGGTTACGAAATTATCTCCGAAGGTTATGAAAATATCTCCGAAGGTTATGAAAATATCTTTCGGAGATATTCTCCTGTTATAGTCCTGTATATTTCCTGATAGCCTTGATGAAGGTATCGCCATATTTATTGAGCTTGAATTCTCCGATACCACTGATCAGACTCATGGCATTCTTGGTGGTAGGTTTCATTCTTGCGAGTTCATGAAGACTCTTGTCGCTGAGTACGATATATGGAGGATAACCCTGTTCGTCGGCAAGGTTCTTGCGTATCTTTCTGAGGTGTTCAAAGAGCCCTTTGTCTTCCACGCCTTTCGAGTCTTCCTGGAAGATGACACGTTCGGCATGCACCTCAGGAATGAGATTTCCCGGCTGGGCGATGGCGCCCTTTCTGTTGCGTACCGTTTTCTGTGGGCGGGTGGCTTTATCATCTTCTTCGATATAAGCCAGCGATACATGATGTTCTCCCTTCAGTACCTTCCAGCCTAAATCGGTAACCTTCATGTAGTTGTGGTTGTTGTAGGCAATCTCGAAGAATCCCATCTGCAGCATCTGCAGCAGATAAGCATTCCAGTCCTTAGATGTTGTATCCCTGCCCACACCGAAGGTTTTCATCTCGTTGTATTTGTTTTTCACAACTGCAGAAGAATGCATGCCTCTCAGAATCTCGATGCAGGTACCTACTGCAATATGCTCACCCGAACGGACCACGGCACTCAGGGCTTTCTGGGCTCTGATGGTGCCGTCGAAGGTGCGTGGAGGATTCTTGCAAACATCACAGTTGCCGCAGTTGCAGGATGATGTCTCGCCAAAATAATTCAGCAGAATGCGTCGTCGGCATACTCTCGATTCGGCATATTCCTCCATGCGGCGCAGTTTCTCCATGTTCACATCACGCTGTCCGCTTTCTTCACAGAAAGAACGGAGGGTGATGATGTCGGCCATCGAATAGAACAGTACGGTATCTGATGGTGCTCCATCTCTTCCGGCTCTACCTATTTCCTGATAGAAACTCTCGATGCTTTTTGGCATATTATAGTGGATTACCCAGCGCACATTACTCTTGTCGATGCCCATTCCGAAAGCGATGGTTGCACATACCACCTGAATCTGGTCCATCTTGAACCGCTCCTGTACTGATGCTCTGGTCTGGGCAGTCATTCCGGCATGATAGGCTGCGGCATTGATACCCAGATCGATAAGTTCCTGAGCTACCATTTCGGTGTTCTTGCGGGAGAGACAGTAGATGATGCCTGCTTCTTCCGGATGATTACTGATGAAGCGGGTGATGTATTGGAGCTTTGCCTTTTTGGTGCTCTCCTGTCTTACGGTGAGGGAGAGGTTGGGGCGGTCGAAACTGCTTACGAACGTCTGCCCATTGAGATGAAGCTGGCGTATGATATCTTCGCGCGTTATCTTGTCGGCTGTGGCTGTGAGCGCCATCACCGGGACATTGCGGAAATTCTCGTGCAGCATACCGAGTTGCGAATACTCCGGACGGAAATCGTGTCCCCACTGGCTGATGCAGTGGGCCTCGTCAACGGCAAAGAGCGAAATCTTGATGTTGCTGAATAAATAAGGTATCTCGCTGATGAGTTTTTCGGGCGAAACATAAAGGAGTTTCAGTTCTCCCTTCTCGCATCGGCGGCGGATGATGAGTTCATCGGTCGTGTCGTTTCCGCTGTTCAGTGCTTCTGCCGGGATACCGTTTGCCTTGAGCGCCTCCACCTGGTCGTGCATCAGACTGATGAGCGGTGAAATGACCACAGCGGTACCTTCCATCGCTAATGCGGGAACCTGGTAGCACAGACTTTTTCCACCACCAGTCGGCATGAGAACCAGACAGTCGTGTCCCTGCATTACCTCTCTGATAATCGCTTCCTGGTTGGGGCGGAAGGAATCGTATCCAAAATAGCTTTTTAATATCTCGTTTATCTGCATGATTGCCGTTTTATGATTTATGCCTTTACCGGCATGTTTTTGTTTTGTTTTTCATGCAAAGGTAATGAATAATCTGCATAAATAAAAGTTTTCTCCAAGAAAAAGTGCATATTTCAAGTAAAAAACTTTGCAAAGAGCGAAAAACAGGAGGAAAAGTTTGGTATGTGGAAAAAATGTATTACTTTTGCATGGTAAATACAGATAAAAATGGCAAAATGTAATGTAAACACTCAAGAGCGATTTGCCGATATCCAGATGCTCCGTTATGAGCTGAAGGGTTTCGAAAACCTGTCGCTCACACAGAAAATTTATATTTATTGCTTGTCGAAGGCAACCCTCTTGGGACGTGATATCACCTTCGACCAGCAGGGCAAATACAACCTGCGCATCCGTAAAACCCTGGAGGCTGTATACCGTCATTACGAGGGTAATCGCGAAAGCGAAGATTTCAAGGCTTTCGAAGTTTACCTGAAGCGTGTCTGGTTTGCCAGCGGCATCCATCATCACTATGGATGTGAAAAGTTTGTGCCAGGATTTTCAGAGGAATCTTTCTATGAGATGGTTGAGGCTGTAGCCGATGAATATCTGCCTCTTTCCAAGGGACAGAGCAAGGAAGACCTGTTGGGCATTCTGGTGCCTGTCATCTTCAATCCGGAAGTCATGCCTAAGCGCGTGAATCAGACGGATGGCGAGGATCTGGTGCAGACTTCAGCCTGCAATTTCTATGAGAATGTTTCTCAGGCAGAAGTTGAACGTTTCTATGCCAGGATGAAGGAAGAGGGCAACGAACAGGCACCTTCGTATGGACTGAACTCTAAACTGACCAAGCGTAATGGTGAACTGGTGGAGCTGAAATGGACAGAAGACGGCCTCTATGGCGCAGCTATCAAGGAGATTGTTTCCTGGTTGCTCCGTGCTCAGAAATATGCAGAAAATGAGGAACAGAAACATCTCATCGATCTCCTGGTGAAGTATTACCGTACAGGCGATCTGAAGGATTTCGACCGTTACAGCATCGCCTGGGTGCAGCAGCACGAGGGAATGGTTGATTTTATCAACGGATTTATCGAAGTGTATGGCGATCCGCTCGGACTGAAAGGTACTTGGGAAGGCATAGTAGAATATAAGGATCTTGAAGCAACGAAGCGCACCCAGACCATCAGTCAGAATGCCCAGTGGTTTGAGGACCATTCACCTGTAGACCCACGTTTCCGCAAGCCGGAGGTGAAGGGTGTTACAGCCAATGTCATCTGTGCGGCGATGTTGGGTGGCGAGGAATATCCAGCTTCTGCCATCGGCATCAATCTTCCGAATGCCAACTGGATCCGTCAGGAATATGGTTCTAAGAGTGTGACCATCGGTAACCTGACCGAGGCATATAACAAGGCAGCTCAAGGCAATGGTTTCCGCGATGAATTCGTTATCGATGAGGATACCATCAGTCTGATGAATCAGTACGAGGATATTACAGATGATCTGCATACCGACCTGCATGAGTGTCTGGGACATGGTAGCGGACAGCTTTTGCCTGGTACCGACCCTGATGCACTGAAGGCGTATGGCAGTACGATAGAAGAGGCGAGAGCCGATCTTTTCGGACTCTATTATGTAGCCGACCATAAATTGGTAGAACTGGGTCTGACTCCGAATGATGAGGCATACAAGGCTCAGTATTACGGTTATCTGATGAACGGTCTGCTCACCCAGACCATCCGCATCAAGGAAGGCGACAAGATAGAGGAAGCCCACATGCGCAACCGTGCGCTGATAGCCTGGTGGGTGATGGAACATGCCGAGGGTGCTGTGGAACTGGTGAAGATGGATATGAACTATGCTTCTGTCGAGGATGCTTTGAAGGACAGTGAGGGCAATATCATTACGACGAAGACTTATGTGAAGATTAATGATTATGCCAAACTACGCCATCTCTTCGGTGAGTTGCTTGCTGAAATTCAGCGCATCAAGAGCGAGGGCGATTTCGAGGCTGCCCGCCTGTTGGTAGAGAAGTATGCCGTGAATATCGATCCGGAATTGCATCGCGAGATACTGGCAAGATACAAGAAACTGAATCTCGCTCCATACAAGGGATTCATCAATCCGAAGATGACGCTGGAGATGGATGAAGAAGGCGAAATTACAGACGTGGTATTGGATTACGAGGAGAGCTATGTCGACCAGATGTTGCGCTACTCTGATGAATACGGAACTTTGTAATAAGAGAAACGATGATAGATAATAAGAACGAGGAATTTCCGATAGTAGATGAAATGGGCAACATCCTGGGCGCTGTTACCCGCGGTCATGCCCATGACGGAAGCAAGATATTGCATCCGGTAGTTCATCTGCATGTATTCAACAGCCGGGGTGATCTGTATCTGCAGCATCGTCCAGCCTGGAAGGATATCCAGCCGGATAAATGGGATACAGCCTGTGGCGGTCATGTTGATTTAGGCGAAAGTGTGAGTCAGGCTTTGCATCGCGAGGTAAGGGAAGAATTGGGTATCACCGATTTTGAACCGGAATCTCTTGGGCATTATGTCTTTGAGAGTCAGCGGGAAAAGGAACTGGTTTATGTACATCGCTGTGTATATGATGGCGAGGTGAAACCGAGCCCGGAAGAATTGGCCGGTGGCAGATTCTGGACCAAGGATGAAATCAGTGAAAACATCGGCAAGGGTGTTTTCACTCCGAACTTCGAAAACGAATACCAGAAGTATTTCATGTAACGCTGAAATTAGCCATAAAAATACGTCCCGATGTAGCATTTGCTGCATCGGGACGTATTTTTTTGTATGTCGGGACGCAGCAAATGCTACGTCGGGACGTATTTTCTGCAGGGTTGTGGCCTGTTTCTGACCGCATCTGCAGAAGCGTTAAATCTTGTAGATACCCTTGAGTGCTCCTCTTGCAATTTTCTCGAAATCTTCACCGAAGTCGCAGAAACGGAGAACCGCATTAGAGGCAGCATGTTTTATTCCCATGTTGTCACCCTGCAATGCCGTGGCAGCCTGATCCAGGAATTCGTTGATGCCATGCTCGTTAGGCTCTTTCCCATTGGCAAAAAGACGGGCAAGGAGCTGGAAACCGGCAATCTCATAGAGTGGCTTATCACTTGCTATCCACTGGTAGGCGATGACAGGCGCATAATCTACGTGCTGCAAAAGGTTGAAGGCAAGCATCTCTGCCATCTCCTGACTCTGTACCTGTTCCATCCATAAATCTGTGATTTCCGGAAGCATCTTGTCGGCAGGCATGATGAGTGTAGCCAGAATCTTGCACTCCCGGATATCTTCCTTCCACAGTTCGATGGCGAGGTCATAGTCTTTACCATATTCCTCAGCCATCTTTTTCAGTTCATAGAATGGTACGCCCCAATTCAGTTTATATCCCAGTCCCTTATCGCGCATAGATTGCGATCCCGGACCGTTCATCAGCAAGCGGAAGCTTCGCTTGATAGTCATCAGTTTCTGATGTGTTTCTTCGTTCATTATAATTTGAGTAAACTATTAACTAAATTAAAGTTTCATTATTTTACAGAACATTCCTTCGAACTGTTCCTCTATATTTGCAGGTTTATGCTTGAAGATACCGAAGATGGCACTTCCGCTACCACTCATCGCTGCATATACGGCACCCAGGTTGTACAGCTTCTGTTTGATTTCTGCCAGTTCCGGGTGCATCTTGAAGATAGGTGCCTCAAAATCGTTGACAAGTTCCTCTTTCCAAGTTTCGATAGGCTGGCGTACAATGTCGCGGCAACATTTGGCTGGTGCCTGTGGGGTGATGGCTGCATAAGCCTCTTTGGTGCTGACGGCAATGTCATCGCGCTTCACCACAACCAGATGATAGCCCCTCAGATTATCGCCAGGACCACTTACCGGCATCAGTTCTTCGCCGATGCCTTCTGCATAGCAAGCAGTGTCACCATCTTCGGGGTCAGCAGAAATGAAGTAGGCACAGTCTGCGCCCAGCTTGGCAGCGTATCTTTCCATCTCCGGATTACCGATATTGAGGCGGAAACGCTCGTCCAACAAACGGATCATGAAGGCTGCATCGGCAGAACCGCCACCCAAACCTGCCTGCGAAGGAATACGCTTCACCAGGTGAGCATGGATGCGTGGAATCCTAAAGTCGGCAGCCAGGAGATTATAAGCTTTTACAACGAGATTGTTCTGTTCGTCGCAATCCACTGCGTTACCTGTAATCTTCAAATCACAAGGAACATCGCTAGGGAATTCATCGCCCATGAGCTTGATTTCAAGTGCATCGGTCAGCGGAATAGGGTAGAACACCGTTTCAAGATTGTGGTATCCATCTTTCCGCTTGCTAACTATATTTAAACCAAGATTGATCTTGGCGCAAGGAAATGTAATCATAACTTTTCAGTTTAAAGGGTTCGTTACTATTTCTTTTTCTTTGCAAAGATACAGAAAAATATCTAACATGGTGCATCTTTTACAGGATTATTTTTATCAGTAGCATTAAAAATATTAAAATAAGCCCTGTTTTGCAATATCTTTTGTATCTTTGCAATTACAAATTATTAATAGATTATGAAAAAAGGAGATAAAGTCAGATTCTTGAGCGAAGTGGGTGGCGGAAAGGTTGCCGGCTTCCAAGGTAAAAATATTGTGCTCGTTGAGGATGAGGATGGTTTTGAGATTCCGATGCCTATCAACGAGGTAGTTGTGGTGGAGCAGGATGAATACTCCATGGGCAAGATGATTTCGGCTAAGATGGATGCGCAGCAGAAGGCTGAGGAGCATGCCAATACCGAACTGCATCAGGACAGCCGGAGTATCAAGGCCATCTTGAATGATCACGATGACGTGGATATGGATGTAGAGGAATATGATGCTGCCGACCGTGAGATAACCTTTGTGAAACCGGTTGAGGAACGTACGGGTGGCAACAAACTCAGTGCTTATCTCGCCTTTGTACCTATCAACATCAAGGACGTAACCAATACCCGTTTCGAGACCTATATGGTGAATGACAGCAACTACTATCTCCGCTATACCTATCTCGTGGCTGAGGGAAATGCATGGACTCTGAAAGCAGAGGGAGAAATAGAACCGAACACCAAACTCTTCATCGAGGAATTTGGTCGTGAGGCTCTGAACGAGATGGAGCATATTGCCATCCAGATGATAGCTTACAAGAAGGACAAGCCATTTCTCCTGAAGCCGGCAACAGATGTTCAGTTCCGCCTCGATCCCGTGAAATTCTACAAACTTCATCTTTTCGAGGAGAACGATTTCTTCGAGACTCCAGCCTATCTCTTTACGATTGTAGAGAACGATGAAATAGCTCGTCCGTTGGTTATCGATTCCAAGCGTCTGAAAGAGCAGATGTATAAGGATAAGAAGGTTGTTGCCAACACCAGCAAGAAGAAGAGCAAGAAGGATGATGGTACCCTTGTGATAGATCTTCATGCGGATGAAGTGCTTGAAACAACTGCTGGAATGAATTCTGCAGATATTCTTCATTATCAGATGGATATCTTCAAGAAGACCATGGAGGAATATAAGAAAAAGAAGGGACAGAAAATTATCTTTATTCATGGAAAGGGCGAAGGTGTGTTGCGCCAGACTCTCATTCATGAGTTGAACTATCGCTATAAGAGTTGCACCTATCAGGATGCTTCTTTCCAGGAGTATGGCTATGGTGCTACACAGGTAACAATAAAGTAATTTATTATGAAGTACGGATTTATTAAGGTAGCTAGTGCCATCCCAGCCGTAAAGGTGGGTGATGTCATTTTCAATACCCAGCAGATAGAGGAACAGATAGCGCTGGCTGAGGGAAAGGGTGTAGAGATCATTACATTTCCGGAACTCTCTGTTACGGGCTATTCCTGTCAGGATCTCTTCCGCCAGCAGATGCTTCTCGAATCATCTGAGCAGGCGGTGATGATGTTGCTCGATTTCACACGCAAACTCGATATCATCTCTATCGTGGGTGCGCCGGTGATAGCGGGCGACTTGTTGCTCAATTGTGGTATCGTTATCCAGCATGGACAGATTCTCGGTATTGTACCGAAGACATATCTTCCAAACTACAGTGAGTTTTATGAGAAACGCTGGTTTGCCTCGGCTCAGGACCTGAGAAATTGCGAAGTCCGTTATGCCGGACATAAGGTGAAACTGACGCCTGATGTTCAGATTTTTCAAACTTTCGATGGCGTACAGTTTGGTGTGGAAATCTGCGAAGATGTATGGGCTCCGGCTCCTCCTAGCAACAAACTGGCGCTAGCAGGAGCAGACCTGATTTTCAATCTTTCTGCAAGCGACGAACTCATCGGAAAACATCATTATCTGAAGAGTCTGCTCAGCCAGCAGAGTGCCCGTACCATGACCGGATATATCTACAGTTCCTGCGGATTCGGTGAGAGTACGCAGGATGTGGTTTATGGTGGAAATGCTCTGATTTATGAGAATGGAGTTTTACTTTCACAGAGTGAACGTTTCTCTGTTGAACCGCAGATGGTTATCTCACAGATAGATGTAGAGAAACTCCGCTCTGAGCGTCGTACGAATTCTACTTATGTAAATGCCCAGCGCAATATTAAGTATTCTGTTCTCGGCGGTCAGTTCAATATCCGTAATATCGAAGCCGATCCTACCGAAAATGAACGCGATTTTGTGTTGGAACGTGAGGTGAATCCTCATCCGTTTATTCCTACCAGCAGCGATATGAATGCCTCTTGCGAGGAAATTTTCAATATCCAACTCATGGGACTAGCCAAGCGCATCGTTCATACCCATGCCAAGACCGTAGTAATCGGTATTAGCGGTGGTTTGGATTCTACGCTGGCCTTACTCGTTTGTGTAAAAGCTTTTGATAAACTCAAAATGAACCGAAAGGGTATCGTAGGTGTCACTATGCCGGGATTCGGAACCACAGACAGAACCTACAATAATGCTATCTCGCTGATGCAGAGTCTTGGTATTACCATTAAGGAAATCAGCATCGCCAAGGCAGTAACCCAGCACTTTGAGGACATCGGTCAGGATGCCAGTGTGCATGATGTGACTTACGAGAATTCCCAGGCTCGTGAACGTACCCAGATTCTGATGGATTTAGCCAATAAGATGGGGGGTATGGTTATCGGTACCGGTGACCTTTCAGAGTTGGCATTAGGATGGGCTACCTATAATGGTGACCACATGAGCATGTATGGCGTGAATGCCAGCATTCCTAAGACCCTGATCCGACATCTCGTAAATCATGTAGCAGAGAGTGGGGTAGACGAACAGAGCCGCATCACTCTTCGTGATATCATCGATACTCCTATCAGTCCAGAGTTGATTCCGGCAGATGAGAATGGAAATATCAAGCAGAAGACGGAAGATTTGGTGGGACCATACGAACTGCATGATTTCTTCCTCTACTATTTCCTGCGTTTCGGTTTCCGTCCTTCCAAGATTTACATGTTGGCAAAGAAGGCATTTGTTGATTCCGAACTGGAGCGTGTAAAGATCAGTGATAATGATCCTGACAGCTATGATGAGGAAACCATTAAGAAGTGGCTGAAGACCTTCGTGCGCCGTTTCTTCAATCAGCAGTTCAAGCGCAGCTGTCTGCCAGACGGCCCGAAAGTAGGTAGCGTAAGCCTCAGTCCTCGTGGTGACTGGCGTATGCCTAGTGATGCTGCATCTGCCATCTGGCTGCAAGAGGCTGAAAATTTATAATACATGGCAGCGAAGTTTTAATAAAACGGGAAATAAAAAGTTAGGAGTCGGGGCGCTGTTCCAACTCCTAACTTTTTCGTTTATAATAAAATAATTATATAAAAAGTCTTTCTATTTTTGGGTAAAACATATTTTTTTTGTAACTTTGCGCCCAAAAGTAAAAACATTATAAAAATATAAGATAATATGGCTAAGAAATTTGCCGAGCACAACGGTCTGAATTTGACTCAGACAAACAATGACGTACTAGCAGCGTGGGAGAAAAATGATATCTTCCACAAGTCTATCGACGAGCGTGAAGGCTGCCCTCAGTTTATCTTCTTCGAGGGACCTCCATCAGCTAATGGCCACCCGGGTATTCACCACGTGTTGGCACGTAGTATCAAGGATACATTCAACAGATACAAGACCATGAAGGGATTCCAGGTTCACCGCAAGGCGGGATGGGATACCCACGGACTCCCTGTTGAACTCGGTGTCGAGAAGGAACTCGGCATCACCAAGAAGGATATCGACAACAAGGCTTCAGAGAAGTATATCTCTACCGAGGATTACAACCACAAGTGCCGCGAGAACGTGATGAAGTTCACCGCTGAGTGGCGCGAGCTGACCGAGAAGATGGGTTACTTCGTGGATCTCGATCATCCTTATATCACCTACGATAACAAGTACATCGAGACTCTCTGGTGGCTCCTCAAGCAGCTCTACAACAAGGGCCTGCTCTACAAGGGTTACACCATCCAGCCATACTCTCCAGGCGCAGGTACAGGTTTGAGCTCTCACGAGTTGAACCAGCCTGGATGCTATCGCGATGTAAAGGACCTCACTACCACAGCCCAGTTCCTCATCAAGGATCCTAAGGCAGAGTGGACCAAGTGGGGCAAGCCTTACTTCATCGCATGGACCACTACACCTTGGACTTTGCCATCAAACGTGGCTCTCTGTGTGGGTCCTAAGATTGACTATGTAGCTATCGAGACCTACAACCTCTACAATGGCGAGCCTATGACACTCGTGATGGCTGAGGCGCTGGTAGGTTCTTATCTGAAGGCAGACCAGGAGTGCAAGGAAGGCGATCTCCTGCCATTCGACAAGGAGAAGAAGCAGTGCCCATGGCGCATTATCGACCACATGAAGGGTACCGACCTCGAAGGCATGCACTACGAGCAGCTCCTGCCATGGGTGAAGCCATGCGAGAAGGTTGATCTCTTCGCACCGGCTTTCGTAACAGAATATGCTGCTGCTCATCCTGAGAAGGTGTTCGCTTCTGAGGATGGTCGCGATCAGTTCGTCGAGATGGAAAGTGAGGCTTTCCGCGTAATCCTCGGCGACTACGTTACTACCGATGACGGTACCGGTATCGTGCACATCGCTCCTACATTCGGTGCCGATGATGCCAAGGTGGCTAAGGATGCCAACATCCCAGCCCTCTACCTTATTAATAAGAAGGGCGAGACCCGCCCAATGGTTGACCTGCAGGGTAAGTTCTATCTCATCGAAGACCTCGATGCCAACTTCGTGAACGCTTGCGTCAACAAGGAGGCATACGCTCATCACGCAGGCGACTACGTGAAGAATGCCTACGACCCACAGTTTAATGTGGATGGCGTCTGGGACAAGAAGGCTTCTGAGAAGGCTGAAGACCTTAATATCGTACTCTGCTACGAACTGAAGCAGGAGGGCAAGGCTTTCAAGAGCGAGAAGCACGTGCACAACTATCCTCACTGCTGGCGTACCGACAAGCCTATCCTCTATTATCCATTGGATAGCTGGTTTATCAAGGATACAGCCCGCAAGGAGCGCATGGTAGAACTCAACAAGACCATCAACTGGCAGCCTGAGAGCACCGGTACAGGACGTTTCGGCAACTGGCTCGAGAACCTGAACGACTGGAACCTTTCACGTTCCCGCTTCTGGGGTACTCCATTGCCAATCTGGCGTGATGAGAACCGTGGCGAGAAGTGCATCGGCAGCCTGGAGGAGCTGTATGCTGAAATCGAGAAGTCAGTGGCAGCCGGTATCATGCAGAGCAACCCACTGAAGGAGAATGGTTTCGTTCCTGGCGACTACAGTCAGGAGAACTATGATAAGATTGACCTCCACCGTCCATACGTTGACAAGATTGTATTGGTTAACGAGGAGGGCAAGCCAATGTATCGTGAGAGCGACCTCATCGACGTTTGGTTCGATTCAGGTTCAATGCCTTACGCCCAGCTCCACTACCCATTCGAGGGTGAGATGGCCCGTGGCACAGAGGCAGACCGCGATGCACTCATCCACAGCACCTACGAGGGATATGCTATTCCTCCTAAGTTCTATCCAGCCGACTTCATCAACGAGGGCGTGGATCAGACCCGTGGATGGTTCTTCACTCTGCACGCCATCGCTACCATGGTATTCGATAGCGTAGCCTTCAAGAACGTAATCTCTTCTGGTCTCGTTCTCGATGCCAAGGGTAACAAGATGAGTAAGCACGTGGGTAACGTGACTAACCCATTCGAGATGATTGACAAGTATGGTGCCGATCCTGTTCGTTTCTATATGATGACCAATAGTGAGCCTTGGGACAACCTCAAGTTCGACCCTAATGGTGTGGACGAGACCCGTCGTAAGTTCTTCGGTACCTTATATAATACCTATAGCTTCTTCGCCCTCTATGCTAATGTAGATGGTTTCGATGCTGAGGCTGCTCAGGTGCCATTCGAGAAGCGCCCAGAGATTGACCGCTGGATTCTCTCTTCACTCAATACCCTCATCAAGGGCGTTGACAGAGAGTTGGCTGGCTATGATCCAACCCGTGCTGGCCGTCTCATCGATGCATTCGTCAACGATGACCTCTCTAACTGGTACGTTCGTCTGAACCGTAAACGTTTCTGGGGTAAGGAGATGAGCGAGGATAAGCTGAGTGCTTACCAGACTCTCTATACCTGCCTGATGACAGTGGCTAAGCTGCTGGCACCATTCGCTCCATTCTATGCAGACGAGTTGTATCACGACTTGGGCGGCGAGTTGGAGAGCGTACATCTCGATAAGTTCCCTGTAGCTGATGAGGCTGCTATCGATGCCGACCTGGAGGAGCGTATGGCCATCGCCCAGAAGATTACTTCCATGGTATTGGCATTGCGCCGCAAGGTGAACATCAAGGTGCGCCAGCCACTCCAGCAGATTATGATTCCTGCCGTAGATGATGTACAGAAGGCACACATCGAGGCAGTAGCCGGATTATTGAAGAACGAGGTGAACGTGAAGGAAGTTAACTTCATTGAGGGTCAGGGCATTCTCGTAAAGAAGGTGAAGTGTAACTTTAGAGTGATGGGTAAGAAGTTCGGCAAGCTGATGAAGGGTGTTGCTGCCCAGATGTCAGCGCTCGATCAGGACCAGATTGCAGCCTTCGAGAAGGCAGGCAACATCACATTGAATATCGACGGACAGGAAGCCGTGGTAGAGGTAGCTGACGTGGAGATTATCTCAGAGGATATTCCAGGATGGCTCGTATCTAACGAGGGCAATCTGACCGTAGCGCTTGAGGTAGAGTTGACCCCAGAATTGAAGAAGGAGGGTATGGCTCGTGAGTTGATCAACCGTATACAGAACCTCCGCAAGGAGACAGGTCTGGAGATTACCGACCGTATCAACGTAACTGTGGCTCCTAATGAGGAGACTGACGCAGCCATCAAGGCATTCGCCGACTACATCAAGGGTCAGGTATTGGCAGACAGCATCGAAATCGGCGACAACGCAGGTGTTGAGACCGAGTTTGATGACTTTAAGTTGAACATTCTCGTAGAGAAGAATTAAATAGTTAGGAGTTAGGAGTTAGAAGTTAGGAGCATTTCCAAACTGCTTGCTTCTAACTTTCTAGCCCTTATTCCCTAAAAACATTAACAAATAACATAATAGATAACATCTATGGCTAACGAAAAACTACGTTATAGCGATCAGGAACTCGAGGAGTTCCGCGCTATCATTGATGAGAAATTGAAGGTGGCAAAGCAGACTTATCATGATTGTATGGCTCAGCTGAACCACTCAGACAGTAATGATGTGGTAGATACATCACCAACCTACAAGGCTCTTGAAGAGGGTAGTGAAGCACAAAGCAAGGAAGAAATCATCCAGATGGCCCAGCGTCAGCAGAAGTTCATCAAGGGATTGGAAGCAGCTTTGGTTCGTATCCAGAACAAGACCTATGGTATTGACCGCGAAACAGGTGAGTTGATTCCTAAGGAGCGTTTGCGTGCTGTACCTCATGCCACTTTGAGTGTAGCTTCTAAGGAGGCTAGAAAAAAGTAATAAATGGAGAAAACAAGTAAAATTAAATACGGATGGCTCGTCACGGCAATGGTGGTTGTGCTTCTTGTTATCGATCAGATTATCAAGGTGTACATCAAGACCCATTTTTGCCTTGGCGAGTCTGTTCGTGTTACTGATTGGTTTTATATCGAATTTGTTGAGAACAACGGAATGGCTTGGGGTATGTCGTTTATCGGCAAGTTCTGGCTAAGTCTGTTGCGCCTGGTAGCCATCTGTGCGTTGAGCATTTATCTGCATCGCATCATTAAGCGTGGTACCTATCGCTTGTTATACATCATTTTGGTGGCGCTGGTTCTGACGGGTGCAATCGGCAATATGATTGATTCCATCTTCTACGGACTTATCTTCACCGGTGCTTCACCTTATTATGTATCTTATCTTGTGCCTTTCGGCGAGGGGTATGCACCCGTGCTCATGGGCAAGGTGGTTGATATGTTTCGCTTTCCGTTCTTCACCTATACATGGCCTGAATGGTTCCCTTTCTGGGGTGGACAGCATGGTACATTCTTCGATCCTGTATTCAATTTTGCAGATTCCTGTGTATCAGTCGGCATCATTTCTCTCTTGCTTTTCTGTAGAAAAGAACTGGAAGCTCTCGGAGGTGGTGATAAGGAGAAGAAGGTTAAAGATTCTTCTTTTATTGAAACTGCTGAAGAAAAGATAAAGTCTCAATCTCAAGAAAATAAGGAGGACAAGTAATCATGAAGAAAGCTTTTCTTTATCTCTGTTGGATAGTAACCTTTTGTGCAGCCTTCGCTTCTTGCAAGCCTTCGCTGCCTAGAGATGTGCTCTCTAAAGGAAAGATGACGGATATTCTCTTCGATTATCACATCGCTCTTGCTATGGCGCAGAGCGAAGACGGTGGTAGTGAGAAGAATAGTCTGGCTTATCGCGAGGCTGTACTGAAGAAACATGATGTCACCTCGGCAGACTTCGACAGTTCGATGGTTTATTATATGCGCCATACTGAATTGCTGCATGATGTGTATAAGGATTTGGCTGAAAGATTGGATAAAGAGGTGGTTGCATTGGGTGGAAACAGTGCAGGAAATAGTGATTTTGACAATCTTACAGCTGTTGGCGATACTGCCAATATCTGGAAGGATGCTACTTCGATGGTATTCTCGCCTGATGAGGGCTTCAACAGTCGCAGTTTTAAAATAGAAGCTGATACTGCATTCCATAAGGGTGACCGGTTCCGTCTTGATTTCGAATCGCAGTTTATCTTCCAGGATGGTATGCGTGATGGTATCGCTTTGCTGGCTGTTCAGTTCAAGAACGATAGTGTGGCACAGACTGTAATTCATATTCAGAGTGCTCAGCACTATAGTGTAGATCTCGGTGGTCGCCGTATCATTAAAAAAAAATGTATAAAGGGGTACTTTATGTTGAGTGAGGGTGGCTTCAGTTCTGATGCCGGTTCTTTGACGACTCTTAAACTGATGTTTGTCAATAAGATTCGTCTCATCCGTATGCATCCTAAAAAGGTGGCACCGGTTTCTTCTTCTGCAGCATCTTCTGATTCGGCAAAAGTAGATACTGCTCGTAAGACCCGTATACCAGGTCCGAGTGTTCCAGCACGTCCGGATGGAGCTTTGGCGCCTCCGACCAGTGCACCGGTTCCTATGCCTGATAAACCTATTCAGATGACGAGTAATTAGTCTGGATGTTTAAGATATGGCAGAAATGAGAAGATGCGGAGCCCATCAGGTGATATTGCCGGATGGCTCGATATTGCAGCAGGCTGTGGTAGAAATACTAGAGGGCAGGGTGGTGAACTACTTCGAGTTTAGCGAGGAGTTGCCGATGACCGAATGGTTAGGCGGCGAAATCCGGGTGGAACGCGATGAGGAAGGCATCCTCCGTGCCCTGTGGAACGGAAAAGTAATCAATAAACATTAAACATAAACATTAATAATATGTTAAGCGTAGATCAATTAGAAGACAAGTTGATAGACTTGGCATTTGCTGAGGATATCGGTGATGGCGACCACACAACTTTGTGTTGTATCCCAGAAGACGCCATGGGTAAGAGCCACTTGCTTATCAAGGAAGATGGCGTGTTGGCTGGTGTTGAAATGGCAAAGAAGGTATTTGCCCGTTTCGATCCTACCATGAAGGTAGAAGTGTTGCTTCAGGATGGAACCCATGTTAAGAAGGGTGACATTGCAATGGTTGTAGAGGGTAAGACCCGTTCTTTGCTCCAGACAGAGCGTTTGATGCTCAATATCATGCAGCGTATGAGTGGCATTGCTACCATGACTGCTAAGTATGTAAAGCGTCTTGAGGGTACAAAGACTCATATCCTTGATACCCGTAAGACAACTCCAGGTCTTCGCATGTTGGAGAAGCAGGCTGTGAAGATTGGTGGTGGTATGAACCATCGCATTGGTCTTTTTGATATGATTCTCTTGAAAGATAACCATATCGATTTCGCCGGTGGCATCGACAATGCTATCGACCGTTGCCATGCTTATCTGAAGGAGAAGGGCCTCGACCTGAAGATTGAAATCGAGGTTCGCAGTTTCGATGAACTTGACCAGGTATTGAAGCATGGTGGTGTAAATCGTATCATGCTCGATAACTTCTCTGTGCCTGATACTAAGAAGGCAGTAGACATCATCGCAGGTAAGTATGAGACTGAGTCTTCTGGCGGTATCACTTACGATACCATCCGCGATTATGCAGAGCAGGGAGTTGATTTCATCTCAGTTGGTGCCTTGACACATAGTGTGAAGGGCTTGGATATGAGTTTCAAGGCTTGCGAATAAGTGAAGAATGAAGAGGGAAGAGTGAAGAATTCAAATGCTCTTCTCTTTTTGTATATATAAACTTTGTATATATAAATTAAGGTATATTTTATGAATAAGATTTTCGCTTCAGCCTTGATGGCTGTGGCTATGTTGGGCAGTGTCTCTGAGGCTGAGGCATGTACCAACTTTATAGTAGGAAAAAAAGCATCGGTTGATGGATCTGTGATGTGTTCATATAGTGCCGATGACTATGGTATGTTCCAAAATCTCTGTCATTTTCCTGCCGGTAAGCATGCTAAGGGCGAGATGCGTAAGATTTATGATTGGGATACCAATAAATATCATGGTGAGATTCCAGAGGCTGCCGAGACTTATAATGTGATTGGCAATATCAATGAATGGCAGGTCACCATCGGTGAAACTACTTATGGTGGACGTGAGGAGATGGCTGATTCTACAGGTATCATGGACTATGGTTCACTCATCTATGTTGCTCTGCAGCGTAGTAAGACTGCTCGTGAGGCTATCAAAGTGATGACAACCCTCGCCAATACTTACGGCTATAATTCAGAAGGCGAGACCTTTACCATCTGTGATCCGAACGAAGCTTGGATTATGGAGATGATGGGCAAGGGACCAGGCTCTAAGGGCGTGGTTTGGGTAGCTCTCCGTATTCCTGATAATGCGGTTTGTGCACATGCTAACCAGAGTCGCATCGGCAAGTTCAATATGAAGGATAAGAAAAACGTGATGTATGCCAAGGATGTCGTTTCTTTTGCTCGCAGTAAGGGATGGTATCAGGGCAAGGATGCTGATTTCTCATGGAAAATGGCATATGCTAAGCCTGATTTCTCAGGACGTCGTTTCTGTGATGCTCGTGCTTGGGCTCTCTTGAATCATTTCTATGATATGAGTCCTTATCTTGATTGGGCTTTGGGTAAGGATCCTAATGCGAAGGATATGCCTCTCTGGGTGGTTCCAAACAAGAAGGTGAGTGTTGCTGATGTTGAGGCTTGCATGCGTGACCATTATGAGGGTACACCTCTTTCTGTTGCTGATGGTACTGATATCGGAGGTGGTATCTGGCAGATGCCTTACAGGCCAACTCCATTGATGTTTAAGGTGGATGGAAAGCAGTGCTTCAACGAACGTCCGGTCAGCACCCAGCAGACTGGTTTTGTTTTTGTTAGCCAGATGCGTTCATGGATGCCTAGAGAGATTGGCGGTGTTCTTTGGTTTGGTAATGATGATGCCAATATGGTAGCGTTCACACCAATCTACTGTTCTTCTACAGTTCGTCCTGAGTGTTATAATACACCGGGAGCAGATGCAGTGAATTTCAGTTTCAAGAATGCTTACTGGGTTTGCAATATGACCAGCAATATGGTTTATCCTCGTTACAGCCAGATGTTCCCAACCTTGAAGGAGGTTCGTGATAGTCTGGATAACAGCTATTTTGCTGCACAGCCAGGTGTTGAGGCTAAGGCTCAGGAACTGTATGCGCAGAATCCACAGGCTGCTGTCAAGTATCTCAATGATTATGGTATTGAGAAGGCACAGCAGATGTTGGCGCGTTGGCAACAGCTCTTCCAGTTTATGGTAGTGAAGTATAATGACATGATTATCAAGCCAACCCAAAAAGATGGCAGTTTCGAGAAGACTCCTTATGGGTTAGGTGCAACCCCAGTTCGTCCTGGGTATCCTGAGAAATATGCCAAGGAACTTATGAAGCAAACAGGAGACAAGTTCCTGGTTCCTGAAACAAAGTAACAATATTTATCATCACATAAAGAAAGCCGATTCAAGTATATTACTATACAAGAATCGGCTTTCCTGTTTTCTTGACTTACAATACTAAATAACCGTATTATAATTTTTAAAGTTATGTCTTTTAAAATCTATTCCTTGAAGTATCTCTTGTAGAGACCTGCAAAACCTGCACAGTGGCGGGCTTCATCCTTAGCCATCTCATGAACGGTATCGTGGATAGCATCTGAACCCTGCTCCTTAGCAAGCTTGGCAATGCGGAACTTATCCTCACAAGCACCCTTCTCTGCAGCAATACGAGCTTCGAGATTGCTCTTGGTATCACCCAAAACCTCACCGAGAAGTTCTGCAAAACGAGAAGCGTGATCAGCCTCCTCATAGGCATAACGTTTGTAAGCCTCTGCAATTTCAGGATAGCCTTCACGATCTGCCTGGCGTGCCATAGCAAGATACATACCTACCTCGCCACACTCACCATTGAAATGGTCCTTCAAACCCTTGATAACGTCTTCATTAACGCCATCCTTATATGCCTGACCGAGAACGTGAACGGTAGCAAATGTCATATCGTCATCTACTGCATCTTCCATCTCTTTGAACTTGCTGGCTGGAGCCTTGCAGATAGGGCACTTCTCTGGTGCTTCTGTACCTTCGTAAATGTAACCGCAAACGGTGCAAATAAACTTTTTCTTCATAATGTTTTTGTTTTAAATGTTGTTGTATAATTATTGTTTTTTGAATTAGTGAACAGTCTCTGTGAGAGGTGATTTTACGCCTTTTTTAGCGCATTCTGCACAGATTCCTCTGTAGTAGAGCTGTTCTTCCAATACGATGTTTCCTTCAATTTCCTTTCCTGGTTCCACTTTTGGAGCTGGTTCGCCGAAAAAGTCAATTACCTTGCCACAATTTCTGCAATAGAAATGAACGTGGCTTTTAATATTTCCATCATAACATACGCGATGTTCATCGATTGTGATCATCTGAGCCGCATTGTGTTCACTCAACATTCTGAGTGTGTTGTAAACGGTTGTCTTGCTCAATGTTGGGATACTCTCGGCTAATCCTTTGTACACATCCTCGATAGTTGGATGAGTAGGATGCTTGATGAGCCAATCCATAATGGCAATACGCTGGAGTGATGGTCGGATACCTTTCTCCACGAGTCTTTGATAGGCTTCTGTCTGCTTCATAATTACTTGTTTTTATAATTTGTTGATGCAAAGATAAGCAATTCTTTTGTATCTGCCAAATGTTTTTGCAAAAATTCCAAAGTATTTTTGAATATTTTACAATTGCATAGTTGTTTTAAGATTTGTTGTGCAAAAAGGGAGAGTCTATGATTCACTTTTGGAAATTATTGATACTAAAACCCTTTTGGAAAAAGTAATTCCCCGTCACGCTACCGGAGTGTTGTGGCGGGGAATCTTATTTGAAAATAAACTTTATACGATATTTCAGGCGATTATCTCAGGTCGATGACTTCTGCTCCTGGACATTCCTTGCTGTTGAAATTGAATGTGCTGTTAGAAACGCTCTTGGCTCTGAAGTTACTTACCGTGATGGTACTCCAGGTATTGCCCTGTCGCATCTTGACAACTGATGGAATATGTGTCTTTTTGTTGATGGTGATATACATTTCGGCTACAGAACGTTTCTGGTTATTGGCAACGAGATGTACTACATAGTTACTGCCTGCAGTCTTGAGCGTTGACTTATAACCAGTCTTATATATATTAATAAAGGTATAAGGGTTCATGGACATCTGCTGAGCCTGTGTAGGGTTGCTGACATTCACCTCGTTGGTTTTCTTTAGATAAGTCCACTGGGTCTTGCCGTTGAACCAGACGATGGCTTGCGGGGTACGGGCATTAAACTTGTTGCCTTTGATGGCAATACTGCCGTTTGCTGATCCATACTTAGAACTGCTCATCTTGAAGTTGGCGCTAGCTCCACCTTTGTTGCCAATAACGGCAGCGGTCTTATCAAGTACCTGTTGCGCAGTCTGCGCCATGGCTCCGATGCTCATCATTGCAACGAAAGCCAATGCTAAAATCTTTTTCATTTTTATCTTTTCCTTTCTTTTAAAATTCTATTGTATATTATATCTTCTAAAATTTCATACTTTATCATAAAGCCGTAAAAACGTCTTTTCTCTCTTAGACGTTTTCACGGCTTCAAGGTTTAATAATTTAACCTTTTCCAATATTATCTTCTTTCATACCCTTAGTTCTTTACTAAAATTAAGAGTTTCGAAGTGCCATTAACAGATTATTAAGCTGGTTTTCATCCTGTATCAGTACCTCACGAGGCTTGCTGCCCTGTGCTGCACCTACGATGCCTGCAGCTTCCATCTGGTCCATCAGTCGTCCTGCACGGTTATAGCCGATACTGAACCGGCGCTGTATCATGCTGGTAGAACCCTGCTGCGAAAGAACAATCGCATGGGCTGCTTCTTCGAAGAACGGATCCAGTTCGCGGGCACTGATGCTGCCGCTTCCACCTGCGCTTCCTTCATCATTAGCTGGTTCTGGCAACTCCATAGGTTCGATAGGGCCAGGCTGTTCGCAGATATACTCGTTGATGCGCTCGATTTCAGGTGTATCAACAAAGGCGCACTGTACACGGACAGGTTCGTTGCCGCAGAGATAGAGCATATCACCACGACCAATCAGCTGGTTGGCTCCTGTACGGTCAAGAATGGTCTTTGAGTCGATGGCAGATGTAACCTTAAAGGCGATACGGCCAGGGAAGTTAGCCTTGATATTACCCGTGATGATGCTGGTTGTAGGACGCTGGGTGGCAATAATCATGTGGATACCCACGGCACGTGCCAGCTGGGCGATACGGGCAATAGGAAGTTCTACTTCCTTGCCGGCTGTCATGATCAGATCACCGAACTCATCTATAATCACCACGATGTATGGCATATACTCATGTCCATCAGTCAACTTCAACTTGTGGTTGATATACTTCTGGTTGTATTCTTTGATGTTACGGGCTCCTGCCTTTTTGAGCAAGTCGTAACGGCTATCCATCAGTACACACAGACTGTTCAGGGTTCTAACCACCTTGGTTACATCGGTTATGATAGGTTCTTCCTCATCAGGAACCGCAGCCATAAACTTATTGGCAATACGGGAGTAGACGCTAAACTCCACCTTCTTAGGGTCGATGAGAACCAGTTTGAGTTCATTTGGATGTTTCTTGTATAATAAAGAGGTGATGATGGCATTCAAACCTACAGATTTACCCTGTCCGGTAGCACCCGCAACAAGCAGGTGAGGAATCTTTGCCAAATCAACCATAAACACTTCGTTGGTAATGGTCTTACCCAAAGCGATAGGTAACTCCATCTTGGTTTCTTGGAATTTCTTTGAGTTTAAAGTACTTTCCATACTAACGATGTTCGCCTTTGCGTTAGGTACCTCAATACCGATGGTTCCCTTACCTGGGATAGGAGCGATGATACGGATGCCGAGAGCTGCCAGACTCAAGGCGATGTCATCTTCCAGATTCTTGATCTTAGAGATACGTACGCCTTCTGCAGGCTGGATTTCGTAGAGTGTGATGGTAGGACCAACCGTAGCACGGATGGTTTTGATCTGTACGCCAAAGTTGCCCAGCACCTCGATGATGCGGTTTTTGTTGGCGCGCTGCTCTTCCTCATCGATGGATACGCCGTCATCCTCATACTTCTTCAGAAGGTTGAGTACCGGATATTTATATCTGGTGAACGGCTCCTTCGGATTAATCGGAGTATTCAGTACTTCTGCATTGCTCAAGGTGTTGCCTGTAGCCTTCTCGTCGGCTGTGGCTACAGAGATGTCCATACCTATATGCTCAGAAGCTGCAGCAGCCTCGGCAGCTTGCTTTTCCAATGCTTCCTGTTCAGCCCGTTTTGTACGGAGTTCGCGCTGACGTGCAATGAGTGACATATTCTCGTTCTGCGTGCTGTTGGCTATAGCGATGGTTTCATCTTTTTCTGTATCACCTTCTGCTCCTTTAGCTTCCTGTCCGTCTGCCTCTGGCTCAACAGACGTAGAAGGTGTTTCCGGGTTTGCGAAAGTCTGGTCCGGATCCAGATTCAGGTCGATGACTTTGGCAGGTTCTTCTTCCTTATATTCTTCTTTCTCATCCTCTGTGTCAGGACCATATGCTGCGCTGGCGTATACCTCGTCGATAGCTTCCGTATCTTTCCTGTTCTTTCCATGGTTAGTAATCTCAAATTTCACCTTATTTGATATATAACCGATAGGGTTGAGTGCTTTTCTGATTACCGTAATGGTTTCAGTGGTGAGATAGGTGAGGAATGCTACCGCCACGAAGAAAAGAATGGCAGTAAGTCCTGGAGGACCCATGATGTTCTCCAGATTCTGCACGACAAAGAGTCCGTGCTTTCCGCCCGGATTGAATGTGAGACTTGGCATGATAGGTGCGATGAACTTGGCAAAGGTTACCGACATCCATAGCATGACCACAATCATGCAGAAGAACCATTTCCACAGGTTCAGCTTGTAGGCATGCATCATCTGCAATCCCACCATAATGACAAAGAATGGGAGCATGAAGGCTGGAAATCCGAAATTGATGGCAATGAGCCAATAGGATACAATGGCTCCCCAGGATCCGCAGTAGTTCTGAAACTGTTTTTCCGTGTTGGTCCATTCGCCCGGCTTCAGATTTTCGAGCAAACTCTGGTCATTGGCTCCTGTGTTGAGAAAGGAGATCATAGCGATGATGATAACCACAGCAATGACTACCAAGGCTAATCCTATGAAAAAGTCGGTGATAGTATTGTTGAAAATATACTGTAAACCAATAGCTTCGCTAAAGGTTTTGGTCTTTTTTTCAGTTCTTTTTTTAGCCATTTTATATATTTTTGAATAATTTATCTGCAAAATTAGCGAAAATAATTGAGAAAACAATTCTTTTTCTCATCTTTTTTTTCTAATTTTGCAACTTGTAAAGAATAAAAAGCATAATGAAGATTATTTTCACTAGTTTCGACAAGGCGGCAATCACGAATTTGCCAAGAGCTTTGTTTCCTGGCAAAATCGTAGTCGTTGACAAGCCTGAAGATACAGAAGCGGCTGTTAATGACCTACTTAGCCATTATATACTGGGTGTGGATACAGAAACGCGCCCATCATTCAAGCGTGGTCAGGCTTACCATGTTTCGTTGTTGCAGGTGAGTACACATGATACTTGTTATCTCTTCCGCCTGCATCATACGGGTATGACTCCTGCCATCATTCGCTTGCTCGAAGATACCACCGTGCCAAAAGTAGGACTTTCCTGGCACGATGACTTGCTGCAGCTCCATAAGCGAGCTGCTTTTAAGGCTGGCTACTTTATCGAGTTGCAGGATGTTGCTAAGAACTTTGGTATCGCAGACATGAGTCTGCAGAAACTGTATGCTAACCTGTTTCACCAGAAAATCAGCAAGGCGCAACGGTTGAGCAATTGGGAGGCTAGCGATTTGAAGGAATCGCAGGCTCTCTATGCAGCTACAGATGCCTGGTGCTGCATTAATCTGTATGAGGAATTCAAGCGTTTGTCTGCTACAGGCGATTACGAGCTCGATGAACTCAGGGCATGATATAAGGTGGTAAGGAATAGAAATTGATAATCGTAAGAAACTTCATATATAAATATGTATAAAAGCGTATATTTAAAGAAAGGTAAGGAAGAATCGCTCAAGCGTTTTCATCCATGGATCTTCTCGGGTGCTATCCAGGCTATGGATGAGGGCATAGAGGAGGGCGACATTGTGAGAGTGTTTACCCGTAGTGGTGAATTCATTGCTATAGGTCATTATCAGATCGGTTCTATCGCTGTACGTGTTCTTTCTTTTAGAGATATTGAGATTGATGAGGAGTACTGGTGTGCCAGATTGGATTCGGCATATAAAATGAGACTCGCTTTGGGTATTGCCGGTAATTCATCCAATACTACTTATCGCTTGGTTCATGGTGAGGGTGATAACTTGCCGGGACTTGTTATCGACTGCTATGGTCCTACTGCTGTCATGCAGGCTCACAGTGTGGGTATGCATGTTTGCCGCATGGAGATAGCCAAAGCCTTGAAGAAGGTGATGGGCGAAGCACTGGAGAATATCTACTATAAGAGTGAGACGACCTTACCGTATAAGGCTGACCTCAGACAGGAAAATGGCTTTATACTGGGAGGTGATGCTGACGATGTTGCTGTAGAGAATGGACTGAAATTCCATATCGACTGGTTGCGTGGTCAGAAAACGGGTTTCTTCGTAGATCAGCGTGAGAACCGTTCGCTGCTCGAGCATTATGCCAAGGGTAAGAGCGTGCTCAACATGTTCTGCTATACCGGCGGTTTTTCTGTTTATGCGATGAGAGGCGAGGCTAAGGCTGTTCACTCCGTAGACAGCAGTGCCAAAGCGATAGAATTGACCAATGAGAATATTGCGCTCAATTTCCCTGGAGATGCACGCCATGAGGCTATCTGCGAAGATGCCTTCAAGTATCTTGATGAACATGACCAGCAGTATGATCTGATTGTTCTTGATCCTCCTGCTTTTGCCAAGCACCGTGCGGCTTTGCGCAATGCGTTGAAGGGCTATACCCGCCTGAACGTAAAGGGCTTGCAGCGTATTAAAAAGGGCGGCATCCTTTTTACCTTCAGTTGCTCGCAGGTGGTTACGAAGGATCAGTTCCGCAATGCTGTGTTTACTGCTGCAGCGCAGGCTGGAAGAAAGGTTCGCATCTTGCACCAGTTGCACCAGCCTGCCGACCATCCTATCAATATTTATCATCCGGAAGGTGAATATTTGAAGGGATTGGTTCTCTATGTAGAATAACAAATGATTAAAGGATAGATAATGAATAAGTTCAAAACGTTTACAGCCTTGATGCTCTTGCTGGCTATAGGATTTGCAGGATGTGGCAAGTCGGAAGCAGAACGTCATCGCTTGAGCAAGAAGGAAAAGGCTAGATTGGATAGCCTAGACCGTGCTGCGCTGAAGATAGCGGTGATGCCAACAATGGACTGCCTGCCAATCTTTCTGGCATGTGATGACAGTATCTTCCTGCAGCAAGGTGTAGACGTACATTTGCGTAGATATACTGCACAAATGGATTGTGATACTGCTATCGAGCGCAAGCGCGTAGAGGGAGCCGTGACCGAT
Organism: uncultured Prevotella sp.; assembly: GCA_958369755.1. Lineage (GTDB taxonomy): Bacteria > Bacteroidota > Bacteroidia > Bacteroidales > Bacteroidaceae > Prevotella. Next base: position 6,396 of record CATXJC010000019.1, on the reverse strand, counting down.
CTGATTCGTGCTCATCATATAGAGAAACGGGGTACTGCTTTGACGTACCCTATTTCTACCAATCTTTATTGGCAGTTTATCACCAATAAGCGTTCGCGTATATCCGAACTGAAACAACTGTCAGATAAGATGGTGGCAATGACCCGCTACTCTGCAACTGATTATCTGGCTACTTTAGCAATCGATAGCGGTAAGCCTAAATATGATGCTTATAAGGTTCAAATCAACGATTTGAACATCCGTCTGCGTATGTTGCTTAACAACGAGATGGATGCCATGTTGCTGCCAGAACCTCAAGCTACCAAAGCCCGACTTGAACAGCATGTAAAACTCTTTGACAGCAGAGATAAGAACTTGCAGTTAGGTGTTGTTGCTTTCCGCAAGAAAATACTTTCAGAGCCGCGCCGTAAAGACCAAGTTGCCAAATTTATCAAGGCGTATAATATTGCTGTTGATAGCATAAACAGTCGTGGGGTACAGCATTATGCAAGTATCATCACAAAATATACGGGTGCCGATGCTAAAACCATCAGTAATCTTCCAAAACTTAAATATGAACATGCTATGGAACCAAGACGTCGTGACCTGGCTGTAGCACAAAAATAAGCGGCTTATGAAAAAAGAAGATTTTAGCTGGACAAAGTTTTCGCATGAAAATGTCACTATGATATCCAGAATAGAGGCAATTCGCAAGATTATTGACCAGGAAGTGAGTTTGGAGCCATGTCTGCCAGAAATAGCGGAAATTGAACAAAGATATGATGCTTTATATCATGATTATATAGATGGCAAACTTAAACATCGGGAACTTTATGATCTTGCTTCAGATTTGGATATGGATATAGACACGCTCTATAGTAAAATGCGCCACGAATGGATTTTGGCTAATGAGTCTACATTTGTTGCACTTTGCAAAAGAGCTCAGAATCTGACAAGTTTTGATGAGGTACAGGAAACCTTTGAGAAATTTGCTACAGATGAAGCTATGCTAAATTTGAGGGTAGACTTGTCTGAAGAACAGATAGACGAGGAAAGACAAAAAATACAAGAGCAGCTTAATGCCTATCGCAATATGGTGTTTTCTTATATTTTGACAACTGATGAATGGAATGATGATTTTGTCAAGAATATACTTGATATCATCGCTTCCGATTTGGTAGATCCATACACCATCAATATGATAGTTTCGGCTGTTTCATTGTCATGCTCTGTATTCTTTGATGCCCCTAGACTTGCAGTCTTGATGCGCTTAATCAAGTCTGACGACAGTACTTGCAGTGTTCGCCAGCGAGCTTTGGTGGGTTTCGTTTTCTGTGCAATAACCAATTCGGGTGAAAAACAGAAATATTGGGATTCTGCTGCTGGCTTGATCATGGATGATGAATTTTTGGCAGCCTGTGTTGATCTCCAACGCCAGATGCGTCTATGTCTTACAAGTAAAAAGGATAGCAAGGAGATGATGCATTCCGTGGTGAAGACCATGTTCACTTCTTTTACTCAGGATTTGGCCGAAAAGATAGACCAAACGGGTGAATTGGGACTTAATTGCTTCTCAGCAGATGGGGAGAATCCTGATGATGCCCTTAAGGGAGCCTTCGACTATATGTTGAATTCAGAAGATATAGGAGTTGATGTCTATTATCATCAGTTTGCCAACCAGAAGAGCTTCGGTCATTTCCATTCACTCTATAATTGGTTTGTTCCTTTCTATGTCCGTAATTCTACGCTCAAGAATGTTCGGGCTACGATGAAACAGCATCGCAATTTCATCAACAATCTCTTGAGAGGCGCCTCTATGTGTGATACCGATCTGTATAGCATCATTCTTTCATTGAATAATACATCTAAGGAATTTATTGAATCATTGGATGTTACCCCGGAAAATATGGTGTCTGGTCCTGTTTTTTATGATGAAGAAGATGAGGTGGAAAAAGAGCAGAATACCGAAGAGCCAGTAGAGGATGAGTCTGATTCTACAGAAGCAAAGGATTCTGAAAATGTCACATTGCTTGATTCGGTAATGGAACATGAAGAGAATCTCTCTGAAGAGGAAAAGAAGAAACGTGCAATCAGGGTTCGTCATCGCTATGTGCAGGACCTCTACCGATTCTATACTCTCTCTCCAATGAGGAAGGCATTTGATAATCCTTTCGAAGTGCAGAAGGAAATTCCTTTCTTTACTACGGGACTGTTTGCTAAACCGGAATATGACAAGTATCGCCTGTCGCTGGCCCGTTTCTCTGCTAAAAGAGGTGACTATGCCTTTGTTAGCAAGATTTTGCGTAATCTGGAAAAATATACCGACGAAGAGCATATGATGCTTGCATTGGCATACAAATCGGAGGAAAAATATGATGAAGCGCTTGAACATCTCTATGTGATTAAGAATACAAGCCCAACTTATAAGGCTGCCACGGAGTTGAAATTAGAAATAGAAGAAGAGATAAAAGACCCGGCGGCTTTAATAACATTGAATTGCTTGATTAAAGAAGAATCAGATGAGAGTAAGCAGTTTAAGCTCAAGCTGAAAAAGACCGATCTCTTATTGAAACTCCATCATTATAAAGAGGCTTTGGAATGGGCTTTCCAGATGGATGAACAGTATCCTAAGGAAGAACAGGTTGAATGCAGACTGGCTTTCTCTTTGCTCTTTTCAGAATCGGAAGGCGATAAAAACATTGACCACGCAATGGCTTTAATAGAACCTTATCTGCAAAATAGTGATGATAATGAAATCAGGGATATATTGAATTCTGACATGACAGATATGGATAAGGATGAAAAGGAACGCATGTTCATGAAAATGTTATCTGCGATGGTGAGCAAAGTTTCCAAGCCACAAGACCACAGATGGGAGTCTATGAAATTTTTCTATTATGGACTCTGCGTTCTCGTGAAAAAGGGAGGAACTGCAGCTATCAGATTTTTGAATGAAGCATCTGGTCATGCAGCTTTTTCCCCTAAGGAAGATATAGATGCACTCGGCCTGCTCGAGATGGGAAATTGGCTCGATAATCGTGGTATTGCGCCTATAGAATTGGAATTTATAACAAAAAAAGTTTTCGAGGAAAGGAAAAACAATAAAGATGGCGGAGAATAATAAAAATAAGAATAAGGTACAGATAGATCCAACCTACGCCCATTTGCAGCCGCAGGCTGTGAATGTGGAGCAGGCGGTATTGGGTGCCTTGATGATAGATTCTGATGCCTTTTCGGTGGTGTCGGAGTTGCTCAAGCCGGATACTTTTTATGACCCGCGTCATAAGAGAATATATCAGGCTATCCAGGTGATGAACATGGAGGAACGGCCTGTGGATATCATGACTCTTGCCGATCAGTTAGCCAAGACTGGTGAACTGGATAAGGTGGGAGGAGCACAATATCTCATGGATATTTCTGCAGGCATGGCTTCGGCTGCCCATGTAGAGTCGCATGCCCGTATCCTGGCGCAGAAATATATGCAGCGTCAGCTGATTCATTATGCCGGCGACATCGAGACGATGGCGTATGAAGAAGGTGTGGATGTGGATGAACTGATGCAGAAAGCTGAAGGTGAACTCTTCCAGCTTTCGCAGAACAATATGAAGCAGGATTATACACAGATTGATCCGGTTGTAAAGGAGGCCGTTGCCATCTTGCAGCGCGCTGCTCAGAACTCGGGTGGTCTTACCGGTATTCCTACGGGTTATCGTGGGTTGGATGATATAACATCAGGTTGGCAACCGTCCGACCTTGTGATTATCGCCGGTCGTCCTGCCATGGGTAAGACTTCCTTTGCATTGAGTATTGCCAAGAATGTGGCGGTAGATTATGATGTGCCTATCGGATTCTTCTCTCTGGAAATGAATAACGTTCAGTTGGTGAACCGACTCATCTCGAATGTTTGTGAGATTTCGGGTAAAAAAATACTGAACGGACAATTGGAACAGCCAGAATGGGAACGGTTGGATAAAAAACTGAGAAAACTGACAGGTGCACCTATTTATATTGATGATACGCCTGGTCTTTCTGTTTTCGAACTCCGTACCAAGGCGCGCCGACTGGTAAGGGAAAAGGGTGTTAAACTGTTGATGATCGACTATCTCCAGCTGATGAATGCCAATGGTATGAAGTTTGGTAGCCGTCAGGAGGAGGTATCTACCATCTCCCGTTCGCTCAAAGGTATTGCCAAAGAGCTGAACATTCCTGTGCTTGCTCTTTCGCAGCTCTCCCGTAATGTAGAGAACCGTGAGGGTTTGGAAGGAAAGCGACCTCAGTTGAGTGACCTCCGTGAATCCGGTGCCATCGAGCAGGATGCCGATATGGTGCTTTTCGTTCACCGCCCGGAATATTATCACATCTATCAGGATGAAAAGGGTAATGACCTTCATGGTATGGCACAGATTATCATTGCCAAGCACCGTAAGGGCTCTGTTGGAGATGTTCTCCTGAACTTCCGTGGAGAATTTACCCGATTCCAGGATCCGCAGGATGCTGCAGCAGCACCTGTCGAGGAAGGTGGTGAGATTGTAGGCTCTAGGATGAATGGCGGAGGGCAGGATGGTAGTCCGCTACCACCGCCGCCTGCAGAGAATCTGCCTTTCTAAGGTTAGAGTTTGTCAATTTTTTCACTCAAAAACTGGCTTTTTCGCCAAATTCTTGCACAGGATTAACGTTTTTGGGTAAAAAATCCATAAGATTATAGGAATTTGTTATCATTTCTATTAAAAAAGTTATAAATTGTTTGCTAGTATCAAATAAAAGTGTTACCTTTGCATGCGAATTTAAGAATATAACATAATAAGATAGATATGAGAACAACATTGTTGAACATTACAAGCATTATTATTCGACTTCGACTGCAGTTTGTGGGCGGAAGTGATAAGGTGTGCGTATAGTTCATCGCTTAAGATATTAAAAGCCTTTCTACACTTCCGTCTATGGAGTGGGGGAAGGCTTTTTACTTTATCTGATGCTTCTGCACGGATTGCTATATAAACGTAGTGCGTTCTGAATGTGTAGCTCTTATATATAATAAGGTGTAAATTTAAAATTTTAAAGATATGAGTGACAGATTATACATTTTCGACACGACCCTCCGCGATGGCGAACAGGTTCCGGGATGTCAGTTGAACACAGTTGAGAAGATTCAGGTGGCAAAGCAACTGGAGCAGTTGGGCGTGGATGTAATTGAGGCTGGATTTCCTATATCAAGTCCGGGCGACTTCAATTCAGTGGTAGAAATCTCTAAGGCTGTAACCTGGCCTACTATTTGTGCACTTACCCGTGCCGTAGAAAAAGATATTGATTGTGCTGCTGAGGCTTTGCAGTATGCCAAGCATAAGAGAATCCATACCGGTATCGGTACCAGCGACAGTCATATCAAGTATAAGTTCAATTCTACCCGCGAGGAAATCATCGAACGTGCTGTAGCTGCTGTCAAGTATGCTAAAAAGTATGTTGAGGACGTTGAGTTCTATGCTGAGGATGCAGGCCGTACCGATAATGAGTATCTGGCTCGTGTCGTAGAGGCTGTTGTCAAGGCGGGTGCTACTGTAGTGAACATTCCTGATACTACAGGTTATTGTCTGCCTGATGAATATGGTGACAAAATCAAGTATCTCATGGAGCATGTTGATGGCATTGACAAGGCACGCCTTTCTACCCACTGTCATAACGACCTCGGTATGGCTACTGCCAATACCCTGCAGGGTGTTTTAAATGGTGCACGCCAGGTTGAGGTTACCATCAATGGTATCGGTGAGCGTGCAGGTAATACTTCGCTCGAAGAGATTGCCATGATTCTTAAGTGTCACAAGCATATCGATATTGATACCAACATCAATACCACCAAGATTATTCCTACCTCACGCATGGTGAGCAGCCTGATGAATATGCCTGTCCAGCCAAACAAGGCTATCGTGGGTCGCAATGCATTTGCTCATTCTTCCGGTATCCATCAGGATGGTGTCTTGAAGAATGTTCAGACTTACGAAATCATTGATCCTAAGGATGTGGGATTGGATGACAATGCTATCGTATTGACAGCCCGTTCTGGTCGTGCTGCATTGAAGTACCGTCTCCATGTCAATGGTGTAGAGATTAATGATGAGGAGAAGCTCGACAAGATTTACAAGAAGTTCCTCCAGCTGGCTGATAAGAAGAAGGAAGTTACCGATGAGGATGTTTTGATGCTTGCCGGTGCTGATTCTGCTGATAAGCATGGTGTTCAGCTCGACTGGTTGCAGGTTACTACAGGTAAGGGCGTGAAGAGCGTGGCAAGTATCGGTCTTGATATTGCAGGTCAGAAGTTTGAGGCTGCATCATCTGGTAACGGTCCGGTAGATGCTGCTATCAATGCTCTCAAGAAGGTCATCACCAAGGAGATGAACCTCAAGGAGTTCACCATCCAGGCTA